>CAMBHH010000060.1 GCA_945866505.1 Flavobacterium psychrophilum | reverse complement strand
AAAGCGATTCCCCTATTATTGGAACAAGACACAGATTTAGTTGCGTTGGCTCAGACAGGGACAGGGAAAACGGCAGCTTTTGGTTTTCCAGTCATTCAAAAAATTGATGCCAACAACAGAAATACACAGGCGTTAATTTTATCACCTACTCGCGAACTATGTTTGCAGATTACAAACGAGATTAAAAACTACTCAAAATACGAAAAAGGTATTAATGTAGTGGCTGTTTATGGTGGGGCGAGTATTACAGAACAGGCTAGAGACATCAAAAGAGGTGCGCAAATTATTGTGGCTACTCCAGGTAGAATGCAGGACATGATTAACAGAGGATTGGTAAACATTACTCAAATTAATTATTGTATCCTTGACGAAGCAGACGAAATGTTGAACATGGGGTTTTACGAAGACATCGTAAACATCCTATCGACAACACCGGACGAAAAAAGCACTTGGTTATTCTCGGCTACAATGCCAGCAGAAGTAGCTCGAATTGCTAAACAATTTATGCACAACCCTTTAGAAATTACAGTTGGAGCTAAGAACTCAGGTTCTGCTACAGTTTCTCACGAATTCTATTTGGTAAATGCAAGAGATCGTTACGAAGCGCTGAAAAGGTTAGCTGATGCTAATCCAGACATTTTCTCAGTGGTTTTTTGTCGAACAAAACGTGATACACAAGCTGTTGCTGAAAAATTAATCGAAGACGGATATAGCGCAGCCGCTTTGCACGGAGATTTATCTCAGGCACAACGCGATGGTGTAATGAAATCTTTTAGAGGTCGCCAAATCCAAATGCTTGTGGCTACTGACGTTGCTGCTCGTGGAATTGACGTTGATAACATTACTCACGTAGTAAACTATCAATTACCAGACGAGATAGAAACTTACAATCACCGTTCTGGTCGTACAGGTCGTGCTGGAAAATTGGGAACTTCTATCGTTATTGTAATCAAAAGTGAAATCCGCAAGATTTCTGCTATCGAAAGAATCATCAAACAGAAATTTGAAGAAAAAACAATTCCATCTGGAATTGAAATCTGCGAAATTCAGTTGTTGCACCTTGCCACTAAGATTAAAGATACTGAAGTAGATCACGAAATTGACAACTATCTTCCGGCTATCAATAATGTCCTCGAAGGTTTATCTAAAGAGGAATTAATCAAAAAAATGGTTTCGGTTGAATTCAATCGTTTCATCAATTATTACAAGAAAACAAGAGATATTTCTTCTCAATCTTCAGGATCTGAACGAAGAGAACGTGATGACAGAGACGGAGCTTCAAGAGAAAATAACAATGGTGGTGCCACAAGATACTTTGTAAACATTGGCTCAAGAGATAATTTTGACTGGATGTCCTTGAAAGATTACTTGAAAGAAACATTAGACCTTGGTCGTGATGACGTTTTCAAGGTAGATGTAAAAGAAGGTTTCTCTTTCTTTAACACTGATCCTGAACATACTGATAAAGTAATGGAAATATTGAACAACGTACAATTAGAAGGACGTCGCATCAATGTTGAAATTTCTAAAAACGACGGTGGCGGAAGACGCGATCACAACGGAAGAAGTTCTGGTAGTGGTTTTGGCGGAGGTCGTTCAAGTGGTGACAGAAGTTCAGCTCCAAGAAGAGAAGGAAGTTTTGCACCTAGACGTGAAAGTTCTGGCGGAGGATTTAGAAGCGACAGAAGTTCTGCTTCACGCGAAGGTGGTTTTGGACCAAGAAGTGCATCAGCTCCAAGAACCAGCGGTTTCTCTGAAAGAGCTCCAAGAGCAACTGATGCTCCAAGACGTGATGGCGGTTCTTCAGAAAGACCTGCAAGACGTTCTGAAAGCTTTGGCGATGCTCCAAGAGAAAGAAGACCAAGAAGAAGTTAGAAAAGATTGCAGATTTTAGATTGCAGATTTCAGATTTCTGGTTTGCATTTTATATCTACTGTTAATTTTCTTATAATTATATTGAAACTACAAAATATTTAATCCCGTTTTATTACTTTTAAAGTTTTAAATCAGTTTATGAAATATTTTGTAGTTTTCTTTTTTTTAATACTTTCTTCCGTAACTTTTGCACAAGTTATTGAACCAGTCCAAACCGTTACTGGAACCATTATCAATGACAATACAAAATTTCCAATACCCAATGTAAATATCATTAACATCAATAAAGTAAGAGGAACAACTACTGATGAAAAAGGTAATTTTGAACTGGCCGTTTCTGTAAATGATACGCTACACATTACAATTATAGGATTTCAATCTTTGAGAATCAGAGTGACCAACGATTGGGTAAAAACCAAAACCACAAAAATCCAGCTAACGGAAAAAGCCTATGCGCTTGAAGAAGTTATTGTAGGAAGATACAATTTAACAGGTTACATAGAAGTCGATTCGAAATTGATTCCGGTAAAAGAAAATTATCGCTATAGCATTTCAGGTTTGACAGAAGGTTATGAAGCAGGTGAATATTCGCCAAATGCTTTTGGAAAAGTGATGGGGTCCATCTTTAATCCAGCCGATGCGCTATACAATTTCTTTGGTAAAAAACCTACTGAACTCAAAAGATTGCGAGAAATGAAAAAGGACGACACCGTCCGAAATTTACTAGAAACAAAGTTTGACAGAGAAACTATTGCCGTACTTCTGGGTGTGAACAAAAAAGAAATTGCCGAAATTCTTGAACGTTGCAACTACTCCGAATCTTTTGTCCGAACTGCTAACGACTTGCAAATCCTCGACGCCATTAGCTCCTGCTATGAAGAATATAAAATCTTGAAACGGAAATAATTCTTCTGAACAAAATATAAAACTTTAGCACATTTTTATGCCTGTATTTTCAAGAATTTCAAAAAGATAAGTGTTGTGGCTAGGTTCGTATTTTTCAACTCCACTTTGATACCATTTTGAGATTTCATTTTGCTGATATAAAGTATAATCGTCGGCTTCCTCAATGCTCAATCCAAGCAAACCTGCCAAAAGGAATTCTTCTAAAACTTTAATAGTAACGATTCGATTAGGAATTCCATTTGAAATTTTACCGTTCATTTGCTCGTAATCCATCCTTCCTGAATTAAACCCAAAAATGTAAGCTGCACTGTTTTTATTGCTATCAATAACCAAAAACGGATTTCGACCATTTTCAAATCCTTCTAAATAATCTTGTAAATATGGCGGACTAAATATTTTTTTAGAATGCACTTAACACTATTTTAAAAATTCATATCACAAAAATATAAACCATATCATATTTACAATATTAAAATCGTTAAAAAGACAAAATACTCTTCAAAAAACAGGTCGTGTGTAGTTTATCGATAAAAAAGAGGTCAAAAAAAAGCATATACTATAATTTTGAAAAGTATCTAGCCTTAATTCTATTTATGTCTTTAATTGAGTTTTGCGCCCAATCCAAGCGTTTTTCTAAAATTTCATCTTCAGATAAATGCCAATTAATATTTGATTCTCGCAATCGATTTGTCAAGTTTTGAATGATAATCGCTGCAGAAACAGAAATATTCAAACTTTCGGTAAAACCAACCATCGGAATTTTAATAAAACCATCGGCTTTTTGCAAAACTTCCTCTGATAATCCATCTCTTTCCGTTCCAAAAAACAAAGCGCTAGGTTTTGAAATGTCGAAATCATCTAACAAGCAATCGTTCTCATGTGGCGTTGTAGCAATAATTTGATAACCGTCATTTTTTAAAATTGTAATACAATTTGACACATTGTCAAACGTTTTTATATCAACCCACTTTTGTGCACCCATCGCAATTTCCTTATCAATACTTTTACCATAACGCTCTTCAATCACATTCAATTCCTGAATACCAAAAACTTCGCAACTGCGCATCACGGCACTAGCATTGTGCATTTGAAAAATATCTTCGACAACAATTGTAAAATGTTTGGTTCTGTTTTCTAATACTTTCAAAAACTTGGCTTTTCTATTTTCAGTAAGAATGTCTTCTAGGAAATTGAGGTAATCAAGGTCAATCATAATGCGGAAATATTTTTGGTAAAAATACTAAAAAAGATTACTTTTATTTTCTAAAATAATCATTGCGCCTTTGTGCCTTAGTGGCAAAAAAATAAACTATGAAAAAGAATCTAGTGGTTTTAACTGGAGCAGGAATCAGTGCCGAAAGTGGAATCAAAACATTTCGTGACGCCGATGGACTTTGGGAAGGTCATAATGTGATGGATGTTGCAACGCCCGAAGGTTGGAACAGAAATCCCGAATTAGTACTTGATTTTTACAATCAAAGACGTAAGCAATTACATGAGGTACTACCCAATCTTGGACATCAACTATTGGCAGAATTAGAAAAGGACTTCGAAGTTCGTAT
This sequence comes from Flavobacterium psychrophilum, assembly GCA_945866505.1. Lineage (GTDB taxonomy): Bacteria > Bacteroidota > Bacteroidia > Flavobacteriales > Flavobacteriaceae > Flavobacterium > Flavobacterium psychrophilum_H. The sequence goes on along the minus strand of CAMBHH010000060.1, from coordinate 13,076 downwards.
CATTACTCAAAACGTAGATAATTTGCACGAAAAAGCGGGAAGTTCGAATGTGCTTCATCTTCACGGTGAATTGTTGAAAGTACGAAGTACAGTAAACAGAAACTACATTTTGGACTGGGAAACCGACTTAAATTCTAACGATGTTGATGATAAAGGAAACCCATTACGACCACATATCGTTTGGTTTGGCGAGGAAGTTCCTACTTTGGAAGAAGCTGTAACCATTGTCGAAAAAGCCGATATTTTAATTATTATTGGAACCTCACTTCAGGTTTATCCTGCGGCAGGATTGATGAATTTTGCCAAACCAAACATTCCTGTTTACTATATTGACCCAAAACCAGCACAAATCTATGACCTGCCAAATGATATTAAAATAGTTGCTGCAACAGGCTCGGAAGGAATGAAAATAGTTCAAAAAGATCTTGAAAAATTGAAATAACAATTTCAATGGCAATGGCAATTTCAAAAATCAATTTAATCCAAAAAACTGAACACTAAAGACTGAATAGTGAACACTATTGCTTATTTTTGCGCTTTCTAAAAAGCCAAGAACAATGACTACATTAAACGAATTAAACGCCGTATCACCAATCGACGGAAGATACAGAAGCAAAACCAGTTCCCTTTCAAAATTTTTCTCCGAAGAAGCCCTTATTAAATACAGAGTATTAGTAGAAATCGAATATTTTATTGCGCTTTGCGAAATTCCTTTACCTCAACTAAAAGAAGTAAACCCAGCAATTTTCGAAAGTTTACGCAACATCTATAAAAACTTCTCTACCGAAGACGCACTTTGGATAAAAGAAACCGAAAAAGTGACCAATCACGATGTAAAGGCCGTGGAATATTTCATCAAGGACGCTTTCGAAAAATTAGGATTATCACAATACAAAGAGTTTATCCACTTTGGATTAACTTCTCAAGACATCAACAATACTGCGATTCCGCTTTCGACAAAAGACGCTTTTGAAAAAGTATATATGCCGTCATTAATCTCTTTGACATCAAAATTAAAAGATTTAAGTATGGAATGGGCGGCTGTTCCAATGCTAGCACGAACTCACGGACAACCGGCTTCACCAACCCGTTTGGGGAAAGAAATTGGTGTTTTTGTAGAACGTTTAGAGGAGCAAATGCGTTTGTTATTCAACATTCCATTTGCAGCAAAATTTGGAGGCGCAACTGGAAATTACAACGCCCATCACGTGGCGTATCCACAAATTGATTGGAGAAAATTTGGTGGTACTTTCGTGGAAGAAAATCTAGGTTTGCATCACTCCTTCCCCACTACTCAAATCGAACATTACGATCATTTTGCCGCTTTTTTTGATGCGTTGAAAAGAATAAATAACATCATTATTGATTTAGATAGGGATATTTGGACTTACGTTTCGATGGAATATTTTAAACAAAAAATCAAGGCAGGAGAAATTGGTTCATCGGCGATGCCACACAAAGTGAACCCAATCGATTTTGAAAATTCAGAAGGAAATTTAGGTATTGCGAATGCTATTTTCGAACATCTTTCGGCAAAATTACCAGTTTCAAGATTGCAACGCGATTTGACCGATAGTACAGTTTTAAGAAATATTGGAGTGCCAATAGGACACACCTTAATCGCTTTTGAAGCCACGTTGAAAGGCTTGAACAAACTCCTTTTGAATGAACCAAAATTCCACGAAGATTTAGATAAAAACTGGGCTGTTGTTGCCGAAGCAATTCAAACAATATTACGTCGTGAAGCCTATCCAAATCCTTATGAAGCCTTGAAAGGGTTAACTAGAACTAATGAAGCCATTACAAAAGATTCGATTCACGAATTTATTGGCACGCTTGATGTTTCAGCAGAAATCAAAGCTGAATTAATGCAAATTACACCAAGTAATTTCTTGGGAATTTAATACATAAACACTCTAAAGATTACACAGCAATAATGCAATGCATTTTAAAAACTGTGTTTCTTTGTATTTTGTTTATTTTATTTTATTGCGAAAAAGACAAACCTGCGGTCAAACCTTACCGAGCTGGTGTGATTTTATCTTTTGACGATGCCTATGTAAATGAATGGTTTACTACAAATCAAAAATTGAAAAACATTCTTGGAAAGTCACTTTTTGCGTTTTCAAAATCAATACTTGACGCCATTACCAAATTCTAAAACTCCAAGAATTACAAAAAGAAGGGCACAAAATTGCGGGTCATATCATCAACCACATTAATGCTGTTGATTTTGTCCGTGTTAACACCATCGATGAATACATCAATCAGGAAATCAATCCGATGTTGAATTTACTGAACTTCTACAGTCTAAAAGTGACGTCTTTTGCTTATCCTTATGGTGGTAGAACTCAAAAATTGGATGCCGCTTTATTGGATAAATTTAAGATCATCAAAGGAAGAGCTTTTTGCGAAGAGAAAGCGGCAAAACAAGGCTGCTACTTCAACGAATCTAATCTAGTTTTTAGCTTTGGTATCGATGATACCTAAAATCACTTTACTATTCAATATCTATTGAAATTATTATAGTTTCCCAAGAAACACGACAAAATTCTGATTCTCAATAGCCACAAAACGGTTGAAAATGTCCGAGAAGATCATCAAACAAAAGACACAACTTTAGAATAGATTTGCGAATACATCAAATGTAATATTATGAAGTTTTATATTGTATCTGATTTGAATACGTTAGAAAAATAGTTTCGCTGCTTGTATTTTATTCTGACGAAGCCAGTTTAAATATTTTTTTCTTTTTGAAAAAAGGTTTTTCGTATATTTCCACCATAATTGAAACGGAAAACCTAAAGTAAACTTGTATGAATACTCCAGCAAAAATAGCCGATGCTTCGCTTCATTTGGAGCCCTTAATAAGCGATTTGGGTCTAATTCTTATGACTGCGGGAATTGCTGTTTTGATTTTCCGAAAATTAAGACAACCATTAGTTTTAGGCTATTTGATTGCGGGATTTTTGGCCGGCAACCATTTTGATTTTTTCCCTTCTGTCAAAGAAATGAAAAGCGTAGAAGTTTGGGCAGAAATTGGCGTCATCTTCTTATTGTTTAGCCTTGGTCTAGAATTCAGTTTCAAAAAACTGATGAAAGTTGGTGGAACCGCCTCTATCACCGCGAGTATACAAATTGTTACGATGTGCGTTTTGGGTTATTCGGTGGGTCAATGGATGGATTGGTCTACAATGGATAGTGTCTTCCTTGGCGTTATTCTTTCTATTTCATCAACTACCATAATTCTAAAATCCTTTGATGAACTTGGTGTAAAGACCCAAAAATTTGCTGGTATTGTTATTGGTTCGCTCATAGTTCAAGACATATTGGCGATTTTGATGATGGTTTTATTATCGACTATTGCAGCGAGCACTCACTTTTCTGGGATGGATTTGTTATTATCGGTTTTAAAATTGGTGTTTTTTCTGGTGATTTGGTTTTTGGGCGGAATTTTTATAATTCCAACAGTGCTGAAAAAAACAAAACACCTATTGACCGATGAAATGTTGCTCATCATTTCATTAGCATTATGCCTTACAATGGTTGGGCTTGCCGCCAACGTTGGATTTTCTCCAGCACTTGGTGCGTTTATAATGGGTTCTATCATTGCCGAAACCACTCAGGCAGAACACATTGAACATCTGGTAAAGCCAGTAAAAGATTTATTTGGTGCTGTATTTTTCGTGTCAGTAGGGATGCTAATCGACCCATCTGCATTGTATGAACACGCTATTCCGGTGGTTATTCTTTCGTTTGTAACTATTTTTGGACAATCTATTAGCTCTACTTTTGGCGCTTTGCTGTCGGGCCAACCTTTAAAAGATTCCATTAGAACGGGGATGAGTTTGTCACAAATTGGGGAATTTTCTTTTATCATTGCGACTTTAGGCGTAACGCTCAAGTCAACAAGTTCTTTTTTGTATCCAATTGTAGTGGCAGTTTCGGCTGTAACGGTATTCACAACGCCGTTTATGATAAAATATTCACTGCCTTTTTCGGAATATTTAGCACAAAATTTACCTCGGAAATTGACCAAACGAATCGAACGTTATTCGGCCAGTACACAAGCGATAAAAACAGTTAGTTTATGGCAGACTGTCATCAATGCGTTTTTAATTCAAGTTGTTCTGCTGGTTGTAATAATTCTGGCTATCATCCTACTTTCTTCAAGATATATCGAACCTTTAGTTCACGATTACCATTTTGGAAATGTTCTCGGAGCTTTGATAACATTGAGCATTATAGCGCCTTTCTTGTGGGCACTAGCTTTTAGAAGAGTTGCTATTGCCGAAGTTGAACAATTGATGCATGATCGAAAATCTCGTGGCCCACTAACGATGTTGTTTTTTATTAGGATTCTATTATCCATTTTTTTAATATTAGTCTTATTGAAGGTATTCTTCTCGCCTATGATTGCTCTAATTGCATTAATAATTGCTGTAGTAATTTATTTGATTTTCCAAAATAGACTACACACTCGGTATCATAAAATTGAAAATCATTTTCTGGCCAATTTAAATGGAAGAGAAATTGCAAAAGCCAAAAGAAGCCGAAGCGATTTAACCCCTTGGGATGGACACATGGCCGTTTTTGATATTGCAACCGAATCGAATATCGCTGGAAAATCTTTGAAAAACTTAAAACTTAGGGAAGAACTGGGCATCAATATCGTATCTATAAAAAGAGGCGAAATCACAATTCATATTCCGAAAGCCAACGAACGAATTTTTCCAGGAGATGAAGTATGTGTTATTGGAACGGACACACAAGTACAAGAATTTAAAAAATATTTAGACCAACACGAAACCGATATCTCCCCAGAAATTATGGAACCTGATATTGTTTTACGCCAAATAGAATTGAAAAATCATACCTTTATTGGTAAAAGTATCAAGGAATCTAAACTTCGTGAAAAAACAAAAGGAATGATTGTAGGTATCGAAAAAAGAGGTAATCGAATCTTAAATCCAGAATCGTACGTCATTCTTGAAAAAGACGATGTCTTATGGATTGTTGGTGATAAAAAATTATTAACTGATTTGGTCCGGGATTAAGTAAAAAAGGTGCAAGAACTAAATCTTGCAACTTTTATACCAACTATTATTGACTAGTAAACCTTTAAAAATCAGTAGTTTTTTAAAAACACCAAACCTCTATTATTTTACATTTGTTTTTTATCTAAAGTAAATGACAATCCAAAAGTAGCTGCATACATATTTCCGACGGAGTTATTACTTTCGTTAACATTCTGTTTGCCGTTCCACGTTAAATTTTGTCCATAATTATTGAAAGAAGTAAAATCAACAAAAACGGACGTTTTTTTGGAAATTCTTATAGTAGGTGTAATACCAAAATTAAATCCCGCATAATTATCTCCGCTGCTAACATTTTTATTATAGTCTGCTTCTATTGGTTGCAGTATAGCAAAATGAATACCAGCATGAAAAATAAAATTAAGTCTTGGATTATCATTTTTAGTTTCAACTAAGCTATTAAGGTTGAAAAGTCCTTGAAAAGAGGTCCGATATTGAGCTACTTCAAACTGTTTGCTTCTATTATCGCTACTATTGATAAATCTGTCGAAAGCAAGATCCATTTTGACGCCAATAATTTTAGATAAATTATGTCTGGCTCCAACTGTAAAACAATTTAAGACAAAACCATTAAATAATTGATTGTTCACACTAGTATAATATCCATCCGTATAAGGTCTTGTACCGTTACTAAATCCTGTTCCTACATCAATTATCCATTTTTCGTAATTCAACTTAGTTCTCGTAGAATCTTTTGAGCTATTGTTCGAATCAGCAACTATTGAACTTTCATTATTTTCCTGTGAAAAGGCAATATTAAATATAAATAAAAATAGAATAATAAGTTTGTTACTTTGCATAAAAAATGGTATTAAGGTTGAAACTATTTCGCAAATATAATAATTAATTTCATAATTGTTAAGTAAACATGCAGATATAACGATTTCCCAACATTCTATTACATTTTAAATTTTTTTAAAGCTGATTTATCGTTAAATTGTCAGAAAAAACAAAATTAATTCAAGTTTAAACGCTTGTCAATCGAATTAATTAAATGTAATGTTAAGAGTTCAATATTAATTGTAATAAATTGTTAATTTTAAGTTAACATACTTTATCGGTTTTTTCATTTAATTTGCCGATAAATTTAAAAAAAAGCAATAATGAAGTTTTTTTACATCTCAATTATATTTTTAATTTCTCAAAGTTTTTTTGGTCAAAACGGTTCGATAAGTGGTTCAGTTGTAGATGACGCCAATGGAAGTAATTTACCTGGTGTAAACATACTTATTAAATCATTAAAATTTAGTACTACTACTGATTCAGAAGGAAAATTCGTTTTCAGGAATGTTCCAGCTGGTAGTTATGAAGTGGAGTTCTCGTTTATTGGTTATTCACCTAAGATTATATCAGAAGTAATAACTAAAAACAATGAAATCACGTATTTAAATACTACACTTGCTGAGGTCAAAAATGAGCTTAAAGAAGTGGTGATCACCAGAACTAAAGCCAAAGCAGAATCTATAAAATCATTGTTGGTTGCCCAAAAAAATAGTATTACGGTTTCTGATGGTATTTCAGCCGAAAGCATGAAGCGTACTCCAGACAAAACAACCTCGGACGTTTTAAAAAGAATAAGTGGGGTGAGTATTCAAGATAACAAGTTTGTTGTTATTAGAGGTTTGAATGACAGATACAATTTTGCATCGCTTAATGGCGCTCCATTACCAAGTTCAGAGTCAGACAGGAAAGCTTTTTCATTTGATATTTTCCCGGCAAATATGTTAGATAATTTAATAATCACCAAAACGGCTTCCCCAGATATGCCCGGTGAGTTTGTAGGAGGCGTAATTCAAATCAACACGAAATCGGTTCCTGACAAAAATTTTCAGTCAATTACAGTTGGTCAGGGTTACAATACAGTAACAACTTATAAAAATCAAAAAACTTATGAAGGTAGCAAAACAGATTGGTTGGGTTTTGATAATGGAACCCGCGATTTAGCGCCTACTGTTCCGAGCACTAAAGATTTTCAAGCTTTAAATGGTAAACCCGAAGCTGCTGCTATTGCCAAAACTTTTGAGTACGATTGGAAAATAAATAACTCCAAGTTTAATCCAAATACTTCTTTCCAATATTCTATAGGTCACCATTTTGATTTTGGAGAAAAAGTTCTTGGGGTTGTGTTCTCATTATCGCACAGCTTAACTAATAATTATAATGAAATTAGTCGAAATAAATGGGACGATTCAAATCAAAGTTTGCCATCAGTATTACTAGAAACTAAAAATGACAATAATTATAGTCAGCAAGTGCTAACAGGTTCATTAGCTAATTTTACTATGAAGTTTAATGAAAATAATAGTATCTTTTTTAAAAATATTTTGAGTATTAACTCTAATGACTTAGTAGTAGAGAGAACTGGTAAAAACGATGTGAATGATCCACGAGTTATCAATTCCGATGTCAGATGGTTTACAAGTAACATTATATATTCAGGACAATTAAATGGAGAACATTACTTTACAAAACCAAAAATTAAAGTATCGTGGTCTGGCTTTTACAGTAACATTCAGCGAACAATCCCAAATTTAAGAAGAAACGTTTACATCATCGCAGATCCTAGCAGTAGTGACCCAAAAGAAACATCTCCACGTGCTCTTGTTGGTGCTCCAGGTAATAGTTCTGATTATGCCGGCGGTATGTTTTTTTCAGAAAATAAAGAATCAAGTTCTGGAGGTAAATTTGATATATCTAAAAAATTTGAGATAGGGAAAGCACTCAGCAACGAACTAAAGTTGGGAGGTTTTATTCAAAATCGAGAAAGAGATTTCTCTGCAAGACAATTTTTTTACAGCCAATATCAAACATCTGGTGTTGAATATGATCGAGAATTAGAGTATCTTCCGAATGCAACTATTTTTAAAGCGGAAAATATGGGATTACTTCCATCTGGTAAAAATGGTTTTACCTTGTATGAGTACACCAAAAAAGAAGATAGTTATATTGCGGGTTCTAAATTGAATGCTGCTTACGTCATGCTAGACAACCGTTATAAAAAATTTAGATTAATTTGGGGAGTTCGCGTCGAAGACTTTGTACAAACTTTAAACGCAGATACCCAAACAGAAGGTGTTGTTGATCTTAATGTTAAGAAAGTTGATGTTTTGCCTTCTGCTAATTTAATATTTTCTATCAATAGCAAACAAAACTTGCGATTGAGTTATTCTCAAACCTTAAACAGGCCTGAATATAGAGAACTTGCTCCTTTTGGATTTTATGATTTTACAACACAGTTTTTTACTCAAGGAAATCCAAATTTAAAGAGAGCTTCCATACAAAATTATGATTTCCGTTACGAATTTTATCCGGCAAAAGGACAGTTGTTTACAATGTCCTATTTTAGGAAAAAATTTGAAAATCCAATAGAAATCATTCAGCAAGCCATAAACAACACCATTAGTTATGCCAATGCAAACAGTGCAATAAATTCTGGTGTTGAGTTAGAGTTTAGAGTATTGCTAAGTTCGATATTTACGTCTGAAAACACTTCATTATTTGATGATTTGACTTTATTTTCAAACACAGCGATTATAAAATCCACAGCAGATGTAACAGGTATTAATGGTGCAAATCCAGAAACGAGCAGAACAATGCAAGGACAATCGCCTTATGTATTCAATGCAGGATTGCAATATATGAATAAGGACAACGGGTTGACTATTTCAGCAAATATTAATAGGGCTGGGAATAGAATTGCATTTGCATCAAGTGAAAATGATCCTGCAATATGGGAAAAAGGCAGAACTTTTTTAGATTTACAAATAGCACAATCTTTCCTAAAGAATAAATTAGAATTAAAGCTAAATATCCAAAACCTATTGGCTCAAGATTTGATTTTTTATCAAAATCAATATAAAAATACTGCTGAGTACGGTACTTTAGAAACCTTAGCTAACGGTATTTTTACAGGAGACTTCCACTATCAAGATGGCTACAATGCCGTAGACGATGACCTATTTTGGATTCAGAAATTTGGAAGATCTATATCTTTGTCAGCAACTTATAATTTTTAATTAATTTAAGTGGGGCTAGAAGATTTAAAAAGTAATTTATCGCTTATAAGTTCGCACAATTTTGGAGCTGATTTTTTTTTAGGGATGTCGTCTTCTATTCAATATAACATCAATAAAACAATAGATTCTACCTTATTTTTTAATAACATCAATCCACCTTCAGAGGATTATACTTCTTTTTATAAAGCCGAATTAACACGCTACAAAGAAGATATTAGATTGATTAAAGAATCTGAGATTTGTAATTTTAGATTCTCTTTATCTTGGTCCAGAATTCTTCCACTAGGAATTGGCGAAATCAACTGTGAGGCCATAGTATTTTACAATGCTATTCTTGACATTTGTGTCGAAAATGAAATTATTCCATTTGTAACTCTTTATGATTCACATCTGCCAAACGCACTAAAAAATAAAGGGGGCTGGTCTAATCGGGAAATGTTAACTTGGTTTGAAAACTATGTGCACATTTGTGTAAATGCGTTTAAAGAAAAAGTAAACCATTGGATTGTATTCAACGAGCCGTCAGTTTTTACTGGCGCGAGTGACTTTTTGAAGATATATCCTTCTGGAAAAAATAGCGTAAATACCTTTTTATCCTCTTTGCATCATACCCTACTTTGCCAATCGATTAGTTTTAGAAAAATAAAACAAATTAAAAAAGAAGTTCAAGTTGGAACTTTTTTATCTTGCAATTATGTTATTCCCATTTCTTACAATGATAAAGATTTGAAAGCGGTGGAGCGAATAGATGCTTTATTAAATCGTGTGTTCATAGAACCCGCACTTGGATTTGGATATCCAATAAAAACCTTGCCTTTTTTAAAAAATATTTCTAAATACACACTTCCTGGCGATGATGATTTGATTAAGGTTGATTTTGATTTTATTGGTTTGCAAAATTGCACCAGGGAAGTAGTATCTCATAATTTATTCGTTCCGTATTTAAATGCTAAAATTATTCAATATGATAGTCTTAGAGTTAAAAAAAATTATTTTAGTCCACAGATTTATCATGAATTAACCTATCTTATCGTTAAAAAGTACAGCAAGTATGAGGGCGTAAAAAAGATTTTTCTGAACAAAATCATTTCTTCTAGTGTAGATCAGAATATTTTGAATCCCGAAATAGATATTAAAAGGGAATACAATCTTTTATCCTTTTTACAACAAATTGCTCTTGCCAATCAAACTGGTGGAAAAGTCAATGGTTATTTTGTTACTACTTAAAAATAAAATTTTTAAAAAATTAAATGTTACTTTTCTATTAGCATTTTTAATTTTTGATCGTGAAAGACTGTAAGACTTCTTGGTTTAATTCATCACTATTCTAGATTGGTACTAGAAAAAAATTAAAAAATATTTTCTGTTCTTTTTTATGATCTTTCCAATAGGCACTAAAGTCATAAAAAACCGAAAACAACCTTTTTAGTATCCAAAAACAGTTTTTCCGATAAGAAAAAAAAATGAAACAAATTAGATTGGTAACTATTTATTAATATTGGTAACAATTCGTTAACTTAAAAGTAGTATTAATTTGATTTTAACTTTGCATCCAATTTCATTCTTAGATATAAATTTGCCCTGTTTAACATAAAACAATCTAAACAATGAAAAAAATTTCTTTGATTGCAATGTTCGCATTAGTTTGCAACTTTGCAATGGCACAAATTCAGCGTACTTCTTACAGAGGCGCTTTTGCTCCAGCTCCAACAGCAATGTGGACAGACACCTGGACAAATTTCGATCCTAACAATGCTGCTTATGGCGCTGTTACAACTGCAGTTACCGCAGACATTACCGCTAACGTAACTTGGACAAAAGACAAAGTGTATGAATTAACACGCTTGATCACTGTAAGAAACAATGCCACTTTAACTATTCAGGCTGGTACTGTTATTAGAAGTAACGCTGCAGCTTCTGCTTTGGTTATTACTAGAGGTGCTAAATTAATTGCTAACGGTACACTTGCTGAACCAATCGTTTTTACATCTAAAAATAGTGCAGGTGCAAGAAACAGAGGTGACTGGGGCGGAATTGTTATGCTAGGAAAAGCAAGATACAACATTAACAATGGAGTAAATTATATTGAAGGTATATCTCAAAACATCAACACTGAATTTGGTGGTGGTCTTACTCCTGATGATAATGACAATTCAGGTTCTTTGAAATATGTTAGAATTGAGTTCGCTGGTTATGTTTTTGCTCCTAACAATGAGCTTAACGGTTTGACTTTGGGTGCTGTAGGAAAAGGTACTACAATCGATTATGTACAAGTATCCTATTCTAATGATGACTCTTTCGAATGGTTCGGAGGTTCTGTAGATTGTAAACACCTTATCGCTTTCAATGGTTTAGATGATGATTGGGACGTTGATAATGGATTCAAAGGAATTATTCAGTTTGGATTATCAATTAAAGATCCACTAGCGGCTGACATCTCTACTTCAGAAGCTTTTGAAGTGGACAATAATGCAGCTGGTTCAGATACTAATCCTGCTGCTGCTCCTACAGGTCAAGGTTATGGTGATTTTACATCTGCTATATTCACAAACATAACTTGCATCGGACCAAATGCACGTCCTAATGGTTCTGGTGGTTTTGTAACAGCAAATTCATTACACGACAAAGCGTTGCGTTTGAGAAGAGCTGCACAACCAAAAATATTTAACTCAATCTTTTTAGATTTCAAAAAAGGTTTAGTAATAGAAAGTCTTTCTTCAAATGCTGCTGCGGTTGCTGATAAATTGAAATTCAAAAACAATATCCTTGTTGGTCCAACTGCTGCAACTTTCGCATCAGTAAATACAACTTCTTCTTCTACTCCAACAACTGACGCTGTTAACGCTTGGTTTGCTGCTAGCGGGAACACAGCTTTCGCTACAAATACTACATTGTTAACTAAACCTTACGATTTAACTTCTGCTACAACTTATACAAATCTAGATTACAGACCTGTTGCTTTAAGTGCAGCTACAGAAAACGCTGACTTTACTGATGCATCTTTGTCCGGATTTATTGTTGAAGGAACTGCTCCTCGTGTAAGTAATAAATCTTATTGTAAAGGGGTTGTTGCGCCTGCATTGAATGCTGAATTAACTTCAAATGGAGTTTCATTAAGATGGTTTACTACTGCTGCGCTTCCGTTAGCAACTGTTAATACTAATGTTGCGCCTTATACAGTTGCTCCTGTTCCTTCTACTTCAACAGTAGGTTCAAAAAAATATTATGTTCGTGAAGTTGATGCTAACGGATTGTTAAGTGCTGCTGCTGAAATAACAGTAACAGTTACAGCATCTCCGCTTGTTGCTTTAGGAACAATCACAAGTACTTTGACTGTTGGCGGTTCTGTTGCTACTGCTGCTGTTGGTCCTTATGTAGGAACTACAACTGAATTAACTTATACTGTACCAGCTTCAGCTGAAGCAGGTGTGGCTTCTTACTTATGGTCGGTTCCATTAGGAGCTAACATTATTTCTGGCCAAGGAACAAATACAATTGTTGTAAACTACAATAACGTTGCTTCTGGTTTATTAAAAATTGGAAATATTGGTGTTCAGGCAGTTAATGGCGGTGGTTGTGGTGGTGCTATTAAAACATTAGCTATTACAGCTGTTTTACCTGCTGCACCTACAGCTATCAAAATGACTGATGCTTTATTACCAGTACCTACTAGTGGTATAGCTCCTGCTGTAACTAGTTTTGCTAAGTATATGGGTCAAACAACTCCGTTAACACTAACTGCAACTCCAGTTGCTGCTGCAAGATCTTATGTATGGGAATTGCCTACAGGTGTAAACTTGTTGAATATGGGTACGGTGGTAGGATCTCCTACAACAGCTTTTTATGGTACTTTCCCTTTCACTGTTCCAGGTTCTAGACCAACTGCAGTAGGAAATCAATATTACCAAGTTATAGTTACAACTTATACTTCTGGAATTAGAATTGCTACAGCTTCAAGATTTGT
>CAMBHH010000059.1 GCA_945866505.1 Flavobacterium psychrophilum | reverse complement strand
TTCATTGCCATTGCAGTTTCATTCTGTGGCGCGTGCGGATAGATATTTTCGTTGTAGAGCAAATCACCTTTTTCGTCCAGACAAACTACTTTACAACCTGAACGAAATCCTGGATCAATAGCCAGAATTCGTTTTTCGCCCAAAGGTGGTGCTAATAACAATTGTCCTAAATTGTTAGCAAAAACTTGAATCGAATTGGCATCGGCTTTGGCTTTGGCTTCTTGCAAAGCTTCGTTTGAAATCGCAGGATTTAACAATCTTTTATAGCTGTCTTCAATCGCTAATTGCACGTGTGGCGTGGCTGGACTTTGACCTTTTAAAACCAATTCGTCAATAATATCGTAAGCTTCATCAATATCAACTTCAATTTTAAACTTGATGTACCCTTCGTTTTCGGCACGAAGCATTGCCAACAATCTATGAGAAGGTGCTTTGGTCAAAGGTTCTGACCAATCGAAATATTGATTGAATTTCTGGGCGTCTTGTTCGTCTTTTTTGGTTTTTACCACCTTGGTTGTGATGATTGCTTTTCGTTGAAAAAGTCTTCGCAACTGTTTACGAACATAAATGCTTTCGTTAATCCATTCTGCAATAATATCACGAGCGCCTTGCAAAGCAGCATCCTCATTAATCACGTTCTCGTTCAAATACTTCGTGGCGATAAAATCGACATCATCGTTGTTTTGTGCCATAATGATTTTGGCCAAGGGTTCCAATCCGTTTTCGCGAGCGACATCGGCTTTGGTTTTTTTCTTCTTTTTGAACGGCAAATAAAAATCCTCCAATTCCTGTAAATCGAAGCTCTGCTGGATTTTTTTGTCTAATTCTGGCGTCAATGCGTTTTGCTCTTCAATCGATTTTAAAATCGCTTCTTTTCGCTTTATGATAGTCTCGTAATCCTTTTGGAGTTTGGCAATTTGCTCGATTTGAACTTCGTCCAAATTCCCTGTTTTGTCTTTTCTGTATCGGGAAATAAAAGGAATGGTGCAATCTTCTTCTAATAATTGAACGGTGTTTTGAATGTTTAGGACTGCTGTCGGGACAGACTTGGCGATGAATTGTATGTTGGTCATTTTTTAAATTTAATCTTTTAAGAAAGTAATATCCCTTTATTTCTTCGGTCGCAACACCACCGAAGCTTTGGTAAAATCTGACGAAGCGTTCACTACGTTTCTGTATTCTTGGTAGGTTTCTTTTGGATAATTTATGGATTTGTAAATTTCGAAAACTTCGACAATCAATTGGTTTCCTTCTACTTTTGCTGTGGATTTGAAAGAGCAGTTTTTGCTTTCGTCACCACCCATTTTTTTGTTAATAACCAAGTCCTTGAAACTTTCAACCTCATACCCCTTTGGAATGTCAAAAATTATTTGGTGTTTGTATGTTTTGGCATAACTTAAATCTACATCCCATTTTCGCTCTGTTTCTTGGTATAAATTAAATTGTTTTCCAATCAATTTGCCTAAGTTTACCAAAACCAAATTTCCAGCATTTTCGGTTAAAGATTCTTTGGCTTCGGCCTTCACTTTTATGATATATGGCGTGTTGGTGTAATTGTATTTGAACTCTTGGTTTTCGAAGGTATAACTGGCTATTTTTAAATCGAATTCGTCTCCAAATATTCTTTTTTTGATAAAATCAGCAAGTTTTTTTTCATCTTCATTTTCTTTGAGGTATTTCACCCAATTTCTAAACAACTGCCCGTCATATCCTGTATTTGAATAGGTTTTTTCGATTGTCGCCGTTGCTAAATCATCTGAAATGGAAACGTTGCTTTGGGTTTCGTTAACTGTAAATTCTGCCGGAGCAATTGGGAAAGTTATTTCGTAATTCTCTTTAAGATCAGGATAATAGGTTCTACCTGTTGACCCTTGCACTTCATACATTGGATAACCGTAGGACAAATATTTCTCGTAAGGAGAAAGGAATTTTTTGGTTTCAATAATGTAATACATAAATTCGTGTGAGAGTGGCACAACAAATTTTTCAACATCAACATCACCTTCAAAACGGGACATTCCAACGACCACTTTGTAAGGGATTTTTAATTCTTTGAGTGTAAATCCATACAAATCGAAAACATCACCAGCGGTTAATTTTTGCTTTCCGCTGTTTAAATTCGTGACTTTTTGAGCCGTTTCTCCTTTGCCAATAAAATCGAAATTGGTTTTTATGTATTCATCGATTTTAATTAATTTTTCGTCTGTTGATTCGGCTCCAACGTTTAAATTTTGGATAAATTCTCTCGCTTGGTTTTTTTTAAAATATTGAAAAGACGGCTTCGAAACATATTTTGGTAAAAAAGTAGTCCAATTATAGATATCTATTCCTGGAGTCGAAACCATATAAATTAACTTCACTAGATTCTTTAAGTTCCGTGCGTTCGATTCTTCTTTATAAGGTGGAATATTGGTGGCTGTTGATATGCTTTTGCTTTTGGAACCACTTGATTGAAACTCTGGAGATGCAAAAGTTTCAAATTTTACGCCTTCTTGAGTGTGTGTAAATTCAGCAAATAAAACTGGGATATCTTTTTGGAAAACTTCTACGCCATACGACATTGGGTTTTCTTTTATGATAAAATAGTATTCCAAAATGTCTCCTGCTTCTACTCCTTCAAAAACGATTGATTTTACTTTGTCTTGAGTTGTTTCGATAATTTTTTCTTGCGGCAATATTTTTATTTCGCCACTAGGTTTTATTATTCGAGCGTGAAAATCACGAACGTCTCGAATATAACCATTGTCTTGGGCTTTTATCTTATTGTAGTTATTGATTTCCTCGGCTTTATTGATTTTTATGGCAACGTGATTCATTCCAAAGGTTGCATAAGCATAACCACCCACACGGGTATGAATCCAACGTTTGTCTAACAAAACTATTGCGGGTTGGTTTTTGTATTCTTCTGGGATTTCCTTGAAGGTTGGTTTTTCGTCCCAAGTGTAGCTTTTTATTTCTTGGGAATAGCATTGGTACGACAATATTGCGACAAAAATTAGGGCGATTTTTTTCATCATTTGGAGAGAATTATAGATTGGTTGTATTGCTTGGTTAGTGTTTTTATAAAAGAATTCCAAAGTGCAAAATCTTTGGTTTCTAACAGTAATTTTTTAGATTCTATTTTTTGTTTTACTGAAATTGTATTGTTTATAACCTTGTATTGAATGTCAAAACTTCCCAAAACGTTGTCTGCTTTAGCGTTTTCTGGTAAAAATTCTATTTTATAATCCAACGGTAATTGATACTCATATTGGATTTCATACACATAAGCCAAGTCATTTTCGATAGGAAGTCTTCTCTTTTCAACATCAATCAAACTTTCTTTTAATGGAAAAAGCAATATGGGTTTTAGTAATAATTTGCCATTAACATCTTTTACTCCATCTTCTAATTTCAATTTAAAAACGGCTTTTGAAGGCTGTTCTTGGTAATCATTTTTTTGCAATTCTTGAATTTCTAACTGTAATTTTTGGTTGTTTTTGGTAATAATGTTTTTCCAAATTTCATTTTCTTTTTGATTGTTTGCTGAAAGACTGTTCAATAAATAACTCTTTTGTAATCCAGAAACAGTTGTAGTTGCATTTCCAATAATGTGATTGTTTTCCAGATTCAATTGCATTGCAATTGTTATTTTATTCTTGCCAGATTCCACTTCGGGAACTATTTCTAATCTAAATTCTTTTTCTGTTTTGCCTATCAAAGCTTCTTTTCCTTGAATCATCGCTGAAGGAAATGTAAACGGGCAAAATTTATCTGTTGCATCTAGAAAATAGCTTTTGCCATCAATCACAACATTCGTAATCATATGATTGTCCACTTGTGGTGTAGGCACTTCTTCATACTTATACGGTTTGCTACGCGTTCCTATCCAAGTAAGATTAGAATCCAATTGGGCGTATCGTAACATTTGGTTCAAAAGATTCGCCATATCCTTGCAATCACCATATAATTTCTGGAAAATATCCGATGCTTCTCTGGGAACAAAACCGCCCATTCCGTCTTCAAAAGCTACATAATGTGCATTTTGTTGTACCCATTGGTAAATTGCTTTTGCTTTTTCTAAATCAGAGTTTTTGTCTTTTATGAGCTCTAGTGTTTTGTTTTTTAAGGCTGTTTGGTCTGTATTGTTGATGTTTTTTACAAGCGAATAATACCATTGGTATAATTTTTCTGGTGTTCCTAACAATTCCTCTTTTTTTCCCTCTTTTTCATAACTTTTGATGTAATAAATAATGTGTGGCATAAAATAAAAAGAACTTGGCATATCTTCTTCGCCTTCAAATTCTGGGATTTCTTTCGCTTCCCAAGTATAAATGTCTAGATTTCCTTCTTTGGTTTTAGTAAATACTATTTTGTCTTGATAATTTCCGAAAATTTTATAGCCTATTTCAGTTGAGGATTGACATCTAATTTGGAGTTTCGTGTTTTCTGTTTTTATGGCATTTTGAAATCTAAAAGTAGATAAAAACCGGGGTTGCTTGAGTTTGTTTTTATACGAGAATTCTATTGTGGAATTATCTTCCACCTTTGGCAGCACAAAAAATTTATATTTATTATCGCTCTTGTAAATACTTTCTATTTCAGCATCGTATGTGCCAATAGAAGAAGAACTCAAGGATTCCCTTTTGTTGGTTCTTGTGATGAATGTAGAACCCTTAATATTTGAAATTTCATTAAAACTATCAAATGGAATTCGAATGGAATATTCCCAAGTATTTTTACTTTTTGAAATTACTCTACTTTCTTCTACAAAGGTTTCAATTTCTATGTCTTTGCTAGAATTAATGCTAACTGTTTCGTTACTGTAAACTATTTTTGATTTTTCTTGAGAAAATAATGGCAGAGAAAACAAAAAAAAGGCAATATACTTTTTCATTCGATTTAGTTTGCCGTAAAAATAAAAATTATTCTTACTTTATATGTTTTCTTATAAGCTGTTTTTTTATAAATTTTAAACAAAAAACATCAATTCGGTCAGTTGATTGACTAAATTGATATAAATTAGGTCGCTTGCTTAGCGAAATTTAATTTAACAACTGATTTTGTCCACTCTTGTTTGATGTCTTCCTCCTTCGAATTCGGTAGTTAAAAAAGTTTCCACAATTTCTACAGCTTGTTGAATAGAAGTGTAACGAGCTGGTATACTAAGAACATTGGCATTGTTATGCAAACGGGTTAAATAAGCAATTTCTTTTGTCCAACACAAACCTGCTCTCACTTTTGGATGTTTATTCACCGTCATTGCAATTCCGTTTCCAGAACCACAAATTACAATTCCATAATCGGCATTCCCTTCCGAAACATCAGTAGCAACCGGATGACCAAAATCAGGATAATCTACAGAAGCATCGCTATCTGTTCCGTAATTTGTTACTTGGTGTCCTTTTGATTCTAAATACTGAACAATTGCTTTTTTGTATTCTGGACCTGCGTGGTCGTTTCCTATGGAGATTTTCATAATAAATGAATTTTATTTAGTATTGCAAATTTACTGAAACTTGAGCATATTTTTAGAATTATACTATTAAATCTATTTAGAGTTATAGTATTAATATTGTGTGTTTTAAAGAATTTAAAATAATTAACTTTATTTATAAATTATTGATTAATAGATAATTAAATATAAAAAATTTACTATTGTTAATAATAAAACCTAAACGCTTGATATTCAATTAACGTTAAATTAACATTTGATGTTGATAACTTGAAATAGAAAATTAGAACTATTTCTTGTTACTATCGAATAAAAACGTAATCCAAAACCGGAATGAAATAACCAAATTTAGTTTGGTGAATTTTTAGAAAAGTTATTGATAGAAAAAATGGTATTGTTAACAAATTTTCAGTACCAACTTATTTACAAAAACCACTCTTTTTTAATTATTAACCATTGTTAATAGTTTTTTAAAATTCTTTTAAAATGAACCTTTTAAGGTCGTAAAACTATGTTAATAAATCGTTATAAAAATAAATATCTAATAAAGAATCTATTTAAAAATAAACTTATTGTAACTATTAACACCCTATAATAACCATCAAAAAAATAATTTAAATTTCTTTTTCTTTTTGTTGTTTTTAATAGATGTTGACAACTTCAAACAATTTCAAGATTGTTATTCAAATTATCTAGAATTTTTTGAACTCTTTCGAAATCATTTTGGTGAACTTTTAAAACAATTCCGCCATAAGCAATGCTAGCGAATGGATCAATGGAGATTAAATTCTCGTTTTGAAATAAAAAAGGAATTCCTTCATTCTGTAAAATAGATTTTAAGACTATAATTTCGTGAGCAAAATTGAATGTGGTAATGGTTTGAAAATGGTTCATTTTGTAATTTTTTATAAAGATACAAAAGTTATATTTTAGATAATTCTTACTACTGAATACTCTAAATCTTAATACTTCTTTGTAATTTTAGACTTTTAAGAAAAGAATTATGAGTAAAAAACTGAGAAAACCAGTAAAAAAAGAGATTGATTTCTCTGAAAAGATTATTAAAATACTGGCTCAAAATGCCAATAAAGCATTTAATTACAAGCAAATTGCAGCGATTTTAGAGGTTGATGATACCAAAAGTAGAAATGAAATAATTAGAGATTTAAAAATCCTTGCGTCCCAAAAAAAGATAATTGAAACTGAACCAGGAAAATATCTTGTCAAAGCCATTAGTCAAGATTATTATGAAGGAAAGATAGATATGACGGGTCGAAAAACCGCTTATTTTGTTTGTCCTGAATTAGAAGAAGATGTTTTTATTCCGACCAATAATTTGAACCGAGCTTTAGATAAAGACACAGTAAAAGTTTATGTTTACAATCGTCGAAAAGGACGGAGACCAGAAGGTGAAGTCATTGAAGTAGTCGAAAGAGCTAAAACTGATTTTGTTGGTGTTATCGATATTCAGAAGAATTTTGCTTTTGTTTCTACTGCCAATCCTAAAATGTATACCGATATTTTTATTCCAAAAGATAAATTAGGCGAAGCTGAACAAGGCGATGTGGTTTTGGTTCATATCGAAGATTGGCCAAAAAGAGCCGATAGTCCGTTTGGTTCCGTTATAAAAGTGCTTGGAAAACCCGGAGAACACGATACTGAAATTCATGCTATTTTAGCTGAATATGGTTTGCCATCAGAATTTCCGGTTGATGTTGAAGTTTTTGCTCAAAAAATTGATACTTCGATTAGTGAAGAAGAAGTTAAAAAGCGTCGTGATATGCGCGATACGTTGACTTTCACTATCGATCCAAAAGATGCTAAAGATTTTGATGATGCCTTGTCTTTTAAAAAGTTAGAAAACGGTCATTACGAAATTGGAATTCACATTGCCGATGTGTCGCATTATCTTCAAGAAGGAACGATTCTGGATGATGAAGCCTATCAACGCGCGACTTCAGTGTATTTGGTAGATAGAGTTGTACCAATGTTACCTGAAGTATTGTCTAATTTTGCGTGTTCGTTGCGTCCACAGGAAGAGAAATATACATTCTCGGCTGTTTTCGAAATTACCGAAACTGCTCAAGTGGTCAATCAATGGTTTGGAAGAACTGTGATTTATTCGGATCAACGATTTGCTTACGAAGAAGCGCAATACATCATAGAGACGAAAGATAACACTATTCCTGCTGAAACTTCTATCACGGGAAGTTCTTATGTTGTTTCGGATGAAATTGTCGCAGCGACGCTTAAAATGCAAGATTTAGCTAAAGTTCTTCGTAGAAACAGAATGAATAATGGTGCTATTTCTTTTGATAAAGTAGAAGTAAAATTCAATTTAGATAGTGAAGGAGAACCAGAAGGTGTTTATTTTAAAGTTTCAAAAGATGCCAATCATTTGATTGAAGAATTTATGCTTTTAGCTAATAAAAAGGTAGCGGAATATATTGGAAAACAAAAGAAAACTTTCATTTATAGAATTCACGACGAACCAAATGAAGATAAATTGATTGCGATGCAAACTGTCATTGCAAAATTTGGTTATAAAATTGATTTCAGAAACAAAGGTGATATTTCGAAATCATTGAATCAATTAATGGCTGATGTAAATGGTAAAAAAGAGCAGAATCTAATTGATACTTTAGCGATTAGAACGATGAGTAAAGCTAAATATTCCACGGATAATATTGGTCATTATGGATTGGCTTTTGATTTTTACAGTCATTTTACCTCGCCAATTCGTCGTTATCCAGATGTTATGGTGCATCGATTATTGCAATTTTATCTTGATAATGGTAAATCAGTTGATGAAGAAAAATACGAAGCAAAATGTTTACATTGCTCAACAATGGAAGGTTTAGCCTCGAATGCTGAGCGTGATTCTATTAAATATATGCAGGTGAAATATATGCAAAATCACAATGATCAGGAATTCTTGGGCGTTATTTCTGGTGTAACCGAATGGGGAATTTTCGTTGAAATTATCGAAAATAAATGTGAAGGAATGGTTCGAATTAGAGAAATTAAAGACGATTATTATACTTTCGATGAAAAACAATATGCTTTGGTTGGCGCTACGACAAAATCGCTGCTGCAACTAGGTGACGAAATTTTTGTTAAAGTTAAAAACGCCGATTTAGTCAAAAAACAATTGGATTTTAACTTTATCAGAATAAATGAATAAGAGTTTTATAGATAATTAATTAAATTTTATAACAATGAAAAAGATAATTTTGATAACCTTTGTGATGATTTCGCACTTTAGTATTGGTCAAACAACAATCAATCTCGGAGATTTTGATGCCTTAAAAGTCTTTGATCAGTTGAATGTCACTTTAGTGCCAGCTACAGAGAATAAGGTAATTATTAGCGGAAAAAATGAAAGCAGCTTTGAAACAATCAACAAAAATGGTGTTTTAAAAATTAGAATGAAATTGACAAAAATATTGTCTGGCGAAGGCACAAAAGTAACTTTATACTTCAAAAATATCAAAAGTATTGATGCCAACGAAGGAAGTATTGTGAGCAGTAAACACATTTTTAAGCAAACCACAATGGATTTATCTTCACAAGAAGGAGCAATGATTGAAGTTGATCTAGATGTTGATAATACAACTTCGAAACTTAATTCAGGAGGTATAATTAATGTATCAGGTAAAGCAGCAACCCAAAAAGTAACTATTACTTCGGGCGGAATTTTTAATGCCAAGAACTTAGAAACTTCGCAAACAACAGTTAGTGTTTCTGCTGGAGGAAGTGCTGATGTGAATGCTAAAACTCTTGTAGATGCTAAAGTAAAAGCAGGCGGATCTATTGCCATTTATGGTAAACCAAAAGAAGTAAAGCAAGAAACCTTTGCCGGAGGAACAATTGTAACAAAAGAATAAGTTCAAATTAAATTTTAAGTTTTTTTAATGATAAATGATATTTTATCTGGTATTCCGTGGGGCATATTTTTAAGTTTTATGATTGGCCCAGTTTTTTTTATATTACTAGAAACAAGTATTATAAAGGGATTTAGAGCGGCTTTGGTTTTTGATTTGGGAGTAGTTTTAGGAGATGTTGTATTCATCACAGTTGCATATCTTGGAAGTTATCGACTGATAACAAGCCTTAAAGACAATACCGCCATTTTTTTGCTTGGTGGGATAATAATGTTGGCTTATGGATTAGTTTCTTTTATTGGTTTACAAAAAGAAGAAAAAGAAGATTTGCAAAAAATTGACAACGAAATTATACGAAAAAACTATCTTGGTTTGTTCGTAAAAGGCTTTTTTCTCAACATTATTAACATTGGAGTATTGGGTTTTTGGTTGGCTGTAATTATCTCTGTTGGACCGAAATTGAATATGGAAACTTCAAGAATGTTGACTTTCTTCACAACTGTAATTCTCTCTTATTTACTGATAGATTGCATCAAAATTTCTTTAGCCAAACAATTGAAATCTAGCTTAACACCAGTTAATATTCTTAAAATCAAAAAAGGAATCAGTATTGTTTTGATGATTTTTGGGATTGCTTTAATTGTTCAGGGTTGGTTTCCAGAAGAAAAAGAAAAGTTGAAAGATGCTTTGGAGAGGATTGATTAATTTATTTTTTAAAGTATCATTATTTGAAACCTTTTATAAATATATTTGTGTAATAATTTAAAAAAGAAAAAGAAATGGTGAATGAAAACATAATATATGTTATTGATGATAAATATGAAACATTGGATTCTAAAGTTTCATTTCATAATATTGAAGGAATTGAAGGATTGGTTTTTGAATCTAGAAGTGGAGGAAAAAATGCTATAAGAAGAGTAAATTACGATTATAATAAAGCACTAGAAGTTGTATTATCGCGATTAATTGAAATTCCAGAGATAGAAAAAATCAATATTTATCTGGCTACAAATAAAGGTAAAACTAATTCAAAACCTTTAAATGAAAGGATTATTTCTATTGATGATAATACAGATATTTTTGTAAAAAACTATGAACCAATAGAATTGAGAAAAAAAATCGGGAAAGAAATAAAAAACATTAAGAAACCCGGAAGTAAGGGAGGTAATCCAACAAAAAGAATTTTGATTTCTGCAAATGTAGATAAACTTGAATGGGAAAACATAGTTCAAAATAGATTGGTTTAAGAATGATTTTAAAATCTCGATATTTTTTAAAATTAGGGAATATAGTAACTAATTATTAACAATATAAAATTAACAATTTACCATTATGGAAATAGTAAAACAAATTATTGCTTTTAGAAATTCTACAACCACAAAGCGATTAAAAAGCTACCAAGAAACCCCATCATTAATGGAGATTTATGGTATAAATAGAAGAGAAATTAGGCATACTTCTTTATTAAAATGGATATTTAGTGAAAAAAACCCTGTAGGAAAAAATGCTCTTGAATTATTTATTGATGTACTATTTGAAAGTAAATTTTTTAAAATAGAGTGTACGAATATTAAGCCAGAAATTTATAATAAAATCTTATTAGGTAATTACAAAATTGATTCTTTTAGCTCTTCCGAAAATTTTTCTGTTTCTAATGGTTTAGTAGATTTGGTTATAGAATTTTCTATCGAAGATATTTCATTTAATATCATTATTGAAAACAAAGTTTATAGTGAAGAGCACAATGAACAGACAATTCGTTATTACAATCATTTTAACAACAAATTTAGGGAAAAAGTAAATTTATTTGTTTTTTTAAGTCCATTATCATCAAAAGAATATGAATCTCTTGAAGTACCACAATGTGAGTGTAAGGAATATATTCAAATTAATTATCAGATAATCTTGGAGAAAGTAGTAATTCCGTTATTAAATTTAGATATAGACTCAACAACTAAATACATTTTAGAAGATTATATTATGGCTTTGAGTACACCTGTTAATTCAAATTATAAACAAAATAATTATATTATGGCTATTTCACCGAAAGAAAGCGAACTACTGAATATGTTCTGGAAAGAAAACAAAGAGTTAATATTAAAAGCTGTTGAAGCGACAAAAAATAATTTACATTTGGAGCCTGAGGAAAGAGAATTTGCTCAAAAAATAGATAGTGTTGTAAAAAGCACAGAAAACAAAGGAATTGGTGCTTTTGTTAAGCAGACTTTAAAAAACTTAGCATTTGAAGGGAAATTATCAAATGAGGTTGATAAATTATTGGATAAACAATTGTCAAAATCAATATTTAATATAAATTATCCTTTGCTAATTAAAACTGAGGGTAGTTCTCCTCTTCATTATTGGAAGGATATCATTACTATTAATGATGAAAATTTTTATATGTGTTGTGAATGGTTTGAATCTAGTAGGGTTTTATTCGAAATTTGGAAAAAACAGGTTGAATAATAAATCGGTCATTTTAATAATTGACTTAGATTTTATTAAGCAATTCGAAATATATAATTACAAGAAAGTTTTCGTTTAAATACCAAACCGCTCCCACAAGCGGTTTTTTTATAAACTTTATTTTACTGTATCACAAAATGAGCTAGTCTAAATTTACCTTTGTTGAGTAATTAAAAAATTATCAACTATGGAAACAAAAATCAACAATCAACCATCAATTTATTATGTAATTCAAGGTAAAAGCATCAATCAAAAAGACAGCATTTTCGATGAGAAATTTGTTCACGTTAATCCTTTAATAGCGCGAAAAATGGCATTTGATTATTTTGAGTACAACATTCAGTTGGTAAAAGAGCAACAGAAACAAGAAGTTGACAATAAATTTAAATCACATTATATTTTGGATGATTCAAATATTTTTAAGGTTTTACAAACCGAAAAAGATATTGAAAATCAAGGCGTTGGTTTGTATTTAGTAATCAGTACTGTTACTTTTTTTGAAAACAAAAACATTCAATCTGAAGAACGTTATTTATTACACGTTGAACACGCGTCATCGGATGATGTTGTTACTGAAATGAAAAATGCGTTGGTTAGAGAATTTGGTTTGTACCAATATTTAAACATCGATCCAAGCTTTAATGAACGTGTAATTAAAATCAATTTTAAATCAGAAAATGACTTTTTACCTGTTGAAAAATCTATAATTAAAACACCATTTGATTTTAAAACAGCCGATTTCAACAGTTCTTCAATAAATCTTTTTAATAGAAAAATACTAGTTCTTTTAAATTCAATTCATCATAGAACGGCTTCATTTATTGATGTTTTAGATTGGCACAACATTAGAATTCAGATTAGTAGTTTCTTAAATACTGGAAGCGGATATATTTTTCTAGGAAATATTAAAAACGCTAACGCTATTAGTTCTGTTTTTGAAGGAAAAAGCTTGGCTGAAATAACTACTATTTTAGATGAAAATATTTCAAGCTATTTTCCAAAACACGCTAGATTCTTTTCTTTTGAATTTATTACAATTAATAATGCTTTAATTGTAATTATCGTGTTTAAAACATTCGTAACCCCTTGTTTTTATGACAACGAAAACAATAATAATTTTTATTACAGAGATAAAAATGGTATCAATGTGATGAATACAACGGCAATGATTGTTAGCTATTTGAATATTCAGAGCGCTAGAAATAACGATTCTATTCAAGAAATTATAGATGCACTTTAAATATTTTTTAAATAATTAAACCAAACGATTATGGAAACAAAAACTACAACTAAACCTTCAATTTACTATGTTGTGCAGGGCAGAGCGACCGATAACGATCCAAATTACATAGAACATACTTTTGTAAACATTAATCCTTTAGAAGCTCGAGAAAGGGCTTTTTCGTATCTGGAATATTACATTCAATTATTGCATCAGGGCAAAAAGATATTTTTTAAAGAAAAGGACAAACCTGTTGAAGGGGAAATAAAACTGGAATATTTGAATAATTATTCGGTTTCGTTTGCAGAAAATAATTTTGGAATAGACGGAATTGCTATTTATATGGTTATAAATCAACCTATTGATTATATGAGCAAAGTTGATAATAAAGAAGACAGGTATTTGATATACTCAGTTCAAAATCTAACCGCTTCTAAAATAGAAACCTTAAAACATTCTTTGATTCGAGAGTATGGCTATTACAGACATTCTAGAATTGATACCAATTTATTTGAATCTGAGATTTCATTTTATAAACTACCTAAACCTAAATTCGTCCAATCTAATTTATGTTATAGGATAATAAAAACGCCTTTTGATTTCTATTTTGCTACAATTAAACTTGATAATTCAAATTTATTTTGTTCCGAAGTTACCAAGGATTTCAACGTTATTGATTTAAAACGAACTACTTTTATTAGTCAATTAGATTGGCATAAAATACGACTTCATACCGCCAGTTTTTTAAATACTGACGGTGGAAAAGTTTATCTCGGAAAATTTGTTAATAGCAAGATAAGAAATTGTTTAGACAGCAAAGACATCGCAGAATGTACTCAATTATTAAAGAAAAACGTTTTGAATTTTTTTCCAAATCACAAGCATATAATCACTTTTCGATTTGTGAAAATTAATCAAGTTCTGGTTCCAATAATTGTTGTAAAAGCTTCTTATAGAAAATTCTGTTTTTATGATAATGAGACTAATAACAATTTCTATTTTAGAAACAATAATGGTTTGCAAAAGATGAATCAAACCGATAAAATTGCCGATTATGTTTTGAAGAACGGTGAATATAAACTTTCAGATTTAACAGATATTTTAGATCAATTATAATGGAAACAAAACTTTATTACATACACGGATTGCACGGTTCAAATCAATCAAAAAAGTATTTAGAACTAAAAGAATATTACCCAGAAATACAATGTTTATCTTGGGAAGTTTCAGATGATATTGAGTTAAAACTTCAAGAATGGAAACGGATTATAAATGAAAATTCTGCCGATGTAGATTGCGTAATTGCAAGTTCCACAGGAGGAAATTTTGCATATCAATTGCGTAATATTTGTAAACCAAATTACATCAAATTGGTTTTAATAAATCCGCTATTTGATAGTGCAGATTTTTATGATGGCAAGCCAAGACAAATGGAAAAATATTTGGTAAAAGTACAAAACCATTCAGATTCGATTATTTTACTTGGAAAAAAG
Source organism: Flavobacterium psychrophilum (assembly GCA_945866505.1). Classification (GTDB taxonomy): domain Bacteria; phylum Bacteroidota; class Bacteroidia; order Flavobacteriales; family Flavobacteriaceae; genus Flavobacterium; species Flavobacterium psychrophilum_H. The sequence goes on along the minus strand of CAMBHH010000059.1, from coordinate 2,922 downwards.
GATGCTGTAATTAACAATCAAAAATATGCTCTAGCTGATTCTTTTATCAAAAGAAATAATCTTGTTATAGTTGATGAAGAATCTACCCATCGATTCGAAAATTTGAAGTACTATTTGAAAGAAATCGACAGATATTTAGCCATTTTTTATTTATAAATTGAGGTTTCTTTTATGAGCTTCTTCAAAAATTGCTGCCATTTTTTTTCTTAAAGATAATGGTTCAATTACTTCTAACGACCAAGCTCTAGACATTAATTCCATTATAAAATCTAAAGTGATTTTAATCTTGAGTGTAACAATATATATGTTTCGCTCGGGATTAAGTTCACTTTTTTGCGAATGATGAATAGGATAGGAATTGATATAATTTCCGTCACGCAAATCAAAACTTAGTATAACATTTTCAATTTCTCCTTCGGTAAACATTGCATACGAATCCTTATAGTAATCATTTATTTTTTCCAAATCGGGAGCATTTTTAAACTTTTGATCTGAAGGTATTAAATTTGAAATTCTATCTAAACCAAATGCTCTAAAATCTTCTTTATTTTCGTAATATCCAATTAAATACCAACGATTCTTGCTTTCTTTTAATGCAAAAGGTTTTACTTTTTTATGCTCTTTTTGATTGGAATCGTACTTAAAATAATCAAATTCAAGATATATTTTTTCATTAATTGCATCTGAAATTGTGCCGAAATGTTCTAATCCATTTGATTTTCTTTTTTCAGGAATGATATGTTCAGGCAAGGTATTAAAACCTAAAAAAGTGTTATGAATCTTGTATGAATTAAGCATCAAATCCAACCTAGAGTCTTCAACTTGTAAAGAATCTATTTGATATACATTTTCTTTTCTATTGTAAATAATATCAACATTAAAATCATTTCTAATATCGCTTAAATCTCTTTTAAATGTGATATTGACATAATTAAAATCGTTGTCGGAATAATGTAATTCCTTTTCGATTTTTTCCACAATTTGATCTTTCGATAGCCCGACTTTGCTACTTCTAAGAAGCGAAATTATTCTTAATTGTCTTGATTTTTTGTCTTTTGTCATTGTAAATTTTTCTCAGTCAAAAATAGATATTTCGTTTATAATTTTCTTTAAAAAATTAAAACAAAAAAAGCCCGAGGTTGCTTCGCATGTTCGCTGCGTTTTTGTGCTTGAAGGTTTCAGCCGCATCGTCCGGATTACAACATAGCTTTAATTCATTTTTTCTAAAAATGTCAAAAAAAAGACAAATATTTTTGTATCTCTTCTTGAGGCACCATCAGGATTCAAACACTAACTTTATCTAATTTTTTAGATTCTTCCTTCGTCAGAATGACAAACATAAAAATAACCTCCAAATTGCTTTGAAGGTTTTAGAGGCATCGTCCGGATTCGAACCCTAACTTTAATTCATTTTTCCTAAAAATTAAACATAAAAAAACCCTCAAGTTTCCTTGAAGGTTTTAGAGGCATCGCTCGGATTCGAACCTTAACTTTACCTAATTTTTCCTAAAAGTTAAAACAAAAAAAAGAGACACATTTCTGTATCTCTTCTTGAGGCATCGTCCGGATTCGAACCGGAGTAGGAGCTTTTGCAGAGCCCAGCCTAGCCGCTCGGCCACGACGCCAATTATTTATTGGTGTGCAAATATAAGTAAAAGTTTAAAAGTTTAAAGTTTAAAGTTTAAAAGTTTTTAAATCTAAAAGCTTTCCTTTTTATTCCCCCTTTGGGGACTAGTGGGCCGTTTCTTCCATTTCTATCGTAACAGATTCAACATCACCGCCAATAGGAGGATTCAGTTTAGAAACTGCCAGTTTTATTCTCGAAATAGTCGACACTTCATCAAAAATTCTTTTGATAATTCGGTGAGCAACGTGCTCCAAAAGGTTGGATCTAATGGCCATTTCTTCTTCGACAATGCGGTTCAAAAGCACATAATCAACCGTATCTTCAAGTTTATCGGACTGTGCAGATTTTGTCAAATCGGTTTTTACTTCCAAATCAACCGAATAATCAGAACCAATTTTTCCTTCTTCAATTAAACAACCGTGATAAGAGTAGGTTCGGATATTCTTTAGTTTTATGATTCCCATTTTTATAGTTTTACTCTTGTAGTATTAGAATCTTGATGATTAGAGGTTAGAGCTTGAATTGAAACAGTTTTTTCATTCTCATCAATAGAGAAATGAATCGTATAGGGGAATTTCTTTAATGGTAAAGTCCGAACAATATTATATTTTACTTCAAAAAATGGAATGTTTCTTAGTGTTTTACTGTAATTTTTAAATTCAAGATAAAATGCTTTTCCTAATCCTTTAGTTTTAGATTCATAATATTCTGTAACTTCTTTAACTTCAAGTTTTGCCCTTGAAAGTATTTTTAGCTTGAAATTATTTATAGCCATTTTTCATCCATTTCTTTTTCAAAATCTTCCCATTCAATATAATCCTCTGGTTTAGCGTTTTTCATACGTTCCAAAACCATTTCTTGTTGCCATAGTGGAACTTCGTTCGCAGTGTTTTCGTTTATGGAAACTTCAGGAACATGTTTGAAAAAACTAATAAAAGTATCATAAAAACTGTCTGGAATTGTAACGGTTAATTGTCTCATAACTTTAAATATTTATACAAAAATAGGAATAATTTTAATTCAAAGTCTGTTATCGCCAAGTCTATTACTATCATCTAAATTTTTATCTTTGCAGCTCAATTTAGAAAATTATGTCAACCGAAGAGAAATCCCTTCATTTTATTGAACAAATCATAGAAGACAGCCTAGCAAGCGGTTTTCCTCAAGATAAATTACGTTTCCGTTTTCCGCCTGAGCCTAATGGATATTTACACATTGGGCACGCCAAATCCATTTGCTTGAATTTTGGTTTGGGTCTAAAGTACAATGCACCAGTCAATTTGCGTTTTGACGAT
>CAMBHH010000058.1 GCA_945866505.1 Flavobacterium psychrophilum | reverse complement strand
CAAATTGACCGTTTAGAGTTGTTTTTATCAAACAAATATGTATTTCGGCACAACATAGTATCTGGAAAATTAGAGTTCCAATATTTCGGTAAAAAGAAGTGGAATGTTATGAATGATTTTATTGAAAATTCAATGCTTAGAGAGTGTTTAAAAGGTCGAATTAAAACCAATTTATCATCATTACGAAACTTGCTTTATTCTGATTTTTGTGTGCTGTTCAATCCATTTGAAGATTACTTTTTTAATTTACCTTCTTACGATGAAAAGACCGATTACATTACCGAATTAGCCAATACAATAACAACGACAAAACAAGAACTTTGGCAGCAATGTTTTAAAAAGTGGTTGGTAGCAATGGTCGGTTGTGTATTGGATGAAAAAGTAATTAATCACACGGTTATAGTCTTTAGTGGCAAACAAGGATTAGGAAAAACAACGTGGGTGGAGAAACTTGTTCCAAAGCAATTGAAAGAGTATTTATTTTCTGGAACCATAAACCCAAACAATAAAGATACGTTGGTACAACTAGCGGAATGTATGTTAATCAACTTGGACGAGCTGGAAAACCTAAACCGTTCTGAAATAGGATCACTAAAAGAAATCATCACAAAAACTCAAATAAGAATGAGAAAAGCCTACGGTCACAACAATGAAACTATGCCAAGACGCGCATCATTTGCCGGAAGTGTCAATACAGCACAGTTCTTAAACGACAGTACAGGAAGCAGAAGGTTTCTTTGTTTTGAGTTGGAAGGCATCAAATACCAACACAATGTAGATATTAATATGGCATTTTCACAAGCGTTATATCTTTTCAAAAGTGGTTTTAGGTATTGGTTCGACCAAGAGGAAATCAAAAACATCACCGAAAATAATGAACAATACCAGTTACATAGCCCAGAAGAAGAACTTTTACTAACTTGGTTCGAGCCTTGTCCAAAAGAAGAAGCAACGCTTTTTTTAAATGCTTCTCAAATAGCTGCTAAAATAGCCGATAGAACAAAATTAAACTTGAATGATGGCACAATAAATAAATTGGGGAAAGCATTAAAAAAGCACAATTTTACTAGATTAATGAGGCAAGGAAAACCAGTTTATGCAGTTAAAGAATTTACATACGAAGAAGTTGATGCAAAAAACAAAGAAGTCGAAGAATAAAAAATAACAAAAAAGTGGAGCTGAAAAGTTTCACTTTTTTCTTTTTACCCCAAAAAAACTTATCAATAAAGACTATTTACTTCTCACTAAAAAGCACCTTTTTACTTTAATTTTAGGGTGTAAGGTGGTGTAACCACTTTTCAACACAAACATTTTTTATTTTTTTTAAAAAAATAAATCGGGTAACATAAGAAAAAATAAACGCATAATAGTAAACCGTTAAAACCCTTTTGCACCCTATATTCCCAATAAATCCGTTTTATTTCAATCACTAAAAAAATAAAATCTTTTACGCGTTTTTCCCTTACACCCTACACCCTAAATTCATTTTCGCTCTTTTACATTCCGTTGCTTTTTCGTATTATTGTAGAGTATGAATTTGGAGTATGAATTCAGGTTAAATCCCGAAAAACACCAAAACAAATCGTATTCCAATAAAAATTACAACACCCTAACCAATAAAAGGATAAATAATAAAGAATAAAAATGAACAACCTTCAACTACATACTCTACTGGAAGAAATTGTGGCACTGCCTTCAGAAACAAACTGGGTAGAGTTTAAAATGGGAGCCAAAAGCACCACTAATGAACAAAAAGGCGAATACATTTCTGCTATGAGTAATGGGGCAACTATTGCCAACAAACCTTATGGCTATATTGTATGGGGTGTTGAAGACGATTCACAAATCATAAAAGGAACAAACCTTACCTTTCAGAATGCTAAAGAAGGCAATCAGGATTTAGAATTATGGATTAGAAACTTGCTGCATCCCAAGATTAACTTCGAAATATTTGAATTTGAGTATAAGGGGAAACACATAGTACTTTTAAGAATTCCAGCGGCGAAATACGAGCCTACGCACTTTAAAAAAATGGCGTACATAAGAATTGGCAGTAACAAAACCGATTTACGCAACTTCCCGGAATACATTCGCATCATCTACAATTCCCAAGATGATTGGAGTGCGAAAGCCATTGAACAAGCAACAATCAACGATTTAGATCCCGAAGCAATACGAGTAGCTCGTGGAAAATACAAAGAAGGAAAAACAAGAGCTTCTTATTATGATAAAATTGATAATTGGACAGATGAAGAATTTCTGGATAAAGCCAAAATAAATATCAATGGCAAAATAACCAATACTTCAATTATTTTATTGGGAAAAGAAGAAGCTACACATTTCTTGTTGCCTTCATTAGCCGAGATAACTTGGAAACTAGAAACAGAAGAAAAAGCGTATGAACACTTTGGACCACCATTGTTATTAAACACAACCACAGTTCTAAATCAAATCAGAAACGTAAAGTATAAATTCTTTCCTGACAACGAATTACTGGCGACAACTGTAAACAAATATGATACCCGTTCTATTCTTGAGGCGATGCACAACTGTATTGCACATCAAGATTATTCATTAAATAGTCGAGTAATTGTAACGGAAAAAGTGGACAAACTAATCTTTTCAAACGCGGGTAGTTTTTATGCCGGTAATCCAGAAGATTATACAAAAGGAGATAAAACACCCGAAAAATACAGAAATCATTGGTTAGCGCAAGCTATGGTGTCTTTAGGAATGATAGACCGATTAGGCTATGGTATTCATACAATGTATGTTGCACAAAGGGAACGCTTCTTTCCATTACCGGATTATCAGTTGTCGGAACCACAAAAAGTAGTACTGCAAATCTATGGTCACGCTATAGATGAAAATTATTCAAAACTATTAATCGAAAGAAAAGATCTGTCTTTGGATAAAGTAGTATTATTAGACAAGGTTCAGAAAAAGCAAGATATTAATGAAGCAGCATCAAAGATGTTGAAAAAAGAAAACCTAATTGAAGGCAGAAAACACGCCTATTATGTGGCTGCATCAGTGGCAGAAGTAACCAATGATAAGGCAACTTACATAAAAAATAAGGCTTTCGACAAAGGATATTATAAAGCATTAATTATCGAATTTATTACACAATACAAACAAGTTTCAAGGGAAGATATTGACAATCTGCTTTTAGACAAATTGTCCAATATTTTAACCGAAGAACAAAAAAGAACCAAAATCAGAAACCTGCTTTACGAAATGTCAAAGAAAGACAGTACAATATTCAATCAAAGTACTTCAACTGCAAAACCTATTTGGGTGCTTAAAAAATAAGATAGACTTTAGATAGCTTTAAGATAAGAAAAAAGATAGAAATCAAGTTTTTCAAAAAGTTGAAAGTCATCCTAGGCACTGATTTTATTGATTTTTTTCATTAAATAGAGTAAGATAAAAGAATAAGAATTTAAGATACAAAATAAGATAAGCCAAGATGGTATGCTGTCCCCAGAAATTAAGAGAGCAGCTGGCAGTTGGATGAATTTGGTTTTTGTTCATTCTAATACTTTCATTTACATCATTTTCACAGGGCAGGCAGGGTAACCAAAAAACACAACAAACATTTGCCGTTTTTTTTCTTCTAAAACAATCGGGTAACATAAGACCATATCAGTGTAAAATAATAAAGTAGTCGTTTCATTTTGCACTCAAACAGCCACTTAAAACCGTTTTTTATTTTATAAAAAAATTAAATATCTTTTATCCCAAATTACCTTACCCTCCTTGCCCTAAATTTATTTTCACTTATTTACACTATTTTTCTTCCTTTTACGGTTTTCCTCAAAGAACATTGATTTGCTTTTCCATATATTTGTAGAACAACCTAAACATTGTATTTATCCAGGGATAAAGCATACAAGTATGAACAAGAAACTATTCTCCGAAGCCGACATTAAAGAAAAGTTCATTACACCTGCAATTATTAATTCAGGTTGGGACGAGCATACTCAAATTATTAGAGAATATTCAATTACTGCTGGTCGTATTTGGGTAAAAGGCAAGTTAACAGCAAGAGGGAAAAAACTTTTTGCTGATTATGTGTTATACATTTCCGGTATTCCTATTGCAATAGTTGAAGCAAAAGATAATAATCAAACAATAAAATCGGGTATTCAACAAGCGTTGAAATATTCTAATTTAATGGATATTCCTTTTGTTTTTAGTAGTAACGGTGATGGTTTTTATTTTCACGACAAGACGGTTACTGATGGTGATATAGAGATCAGTTTGAGTTTAGATGATTTTCCAACTCCAAATTTTCTATGGGAAAAATATAAAAAGTTCAAAGGAATCGTAACTGAGACCGAAGAAAAAATAATTTTACAAGATTACTTTACAGATAGTGATAGAAAACCAAGATACTACCAACAAATAGCAATTAATAGAACTGTTGAAGCCGTAGCAAAAGGACAACCAAGAATTTTGTTGGTTATGGCAACCGGTACTGGGAAAACCTATACTGCTTTCCAAATTGCTTATCGTTTATTCAAAAGTAAAAGTAAACGCAAGATTCTATTTTTAGCGGATAGAACGGCATTAGTAGATCAAACTTTGAGAGGTGATTTCAGGCATTTTAAAGACGCTATGACTGTAATCAAAAAGAAAGTAATTACTGTTGATGGCAAAGACCTTTTAGTTTCTAACAATAAACGTGGAATTGATAATGCAGATAAAGCATTTGATATTTTCTTGGGATTATATCAAGGATTGAGTAATTCTGATCCTGAAGTTCCAGATGCTTTCAAAGATTTTTCACCCGATTATTTTGATTTAATTATAGTAGATGAGTGTCATAGAGGAAGTGCAAAAGAAGATAGTAAATGGCGTGAAATCTTAGAATATTTTAATTCTGCTACCCATATTGGTTTAACTGCTACTCCAAAAGAAACAAAAGAGGTGTCAAACATTCATTATTTTGGTGACCCTATTTATACCTATTCTCTTAAACAAGGTATAGATGATGGTTTTTTAGCACCTTATAAAGTCGTTAAAGTTACTTTAGATATTGATGCAGATGGCTGGAGACCACCTCAAGGATTTACTGATAGAGATGGAAACCTAGTAGAAGATAGAATATACAATACAAAGGATTTCGATAAAAATATTGTAGTTGAAGACAGAAGAAAATTAGTTGCTAATAAAATAACTGAATTTCTAAAACTAAATAATCGATTTGATAAAACCATTGTATTTTGTGTCGATATTGAACACGCTGAAGGTATGAGGGCTGCTTTAGCTAATGCCAATGCTGATTTGGTTATAGAAAATAATAAATACGTAATGCAAATTACAGGTGATAATGAAGAAGGGAAACGAGAGTTAGATAATTTCATAAATCCTAGCGAAAAATATCCAGTTATTGCCGTCACTTCAAAACTAATGACAACTGGTGTAGATGCACAAACTTGCAAATTAATTGTATTAGACAGTAATATAGGTTCTCCAACAGAATTCAAACAAATTATTGGTCGTGGCACACGTATAAATGAAGAATACGGTAAAACGTATTTTACAATAATGGATTTCAGAAATGTAACCCATCATTTTGCTGATACTGACTTTGATGGAGACCCAGTTTCTATTGTAGTAATTGATGGTGATGGTCCAATTGTAATCCCTGAGCCAGATGAACCAGTAATAATTGTTGACCCTGATTTTCCGGAACCGGACTATCCAGAACCAGCAGACCCAGATGTGGTTAATGAGCCTAAATCAAAATACATTAAAAAAGTTATTCAAGGAGTTGATGTAAAAATCATCAACGAAAGAATTCAATATTTAGGTGCCGATGGCAAAATAATTACCGAAAGTTTAATTGATTACACCAAGAAAAGTATTGGAAATCAATACAAAACTTTGGATAGTTTTCTTCAAGCTTGGAATAATGCCGATAAAAAGAAAGTCATTATTGATGAATTAGAAAACAAAGGAATTTTCTTTGAAGCTTTAAACGACGAAGTAGGAAAACAATTTGACCCATTTGATTTAATATGTCACATCGCTTTTGAAATGCCTGCTTTATCAAGAAAAGACAGAGCGGACAATGTGAAAAAGAGAAATTATTTTGCTAAGTATTCTGAAAAAGCACAAGTCATATTGTCCAATTTATTAGATAAATATGCCGATGATGGTCTATTAACAATAGAAAGTTTGGAGGTTTTAAAACTCAAACCTATAAATGAATTAGGGACACCAGTAGAATTGATTAAAGCCTTTGGAGGAAAACCCCAATACGAAACAGCTATCAGAGAATTAGAACAAGAACTTTATAAAAAAGCATAAATAATGGCAAATGTAGGCGCGGTAATAAGCAGTATTAGAAACATAATGAGACAAGACAGAGGTATCTCTGGCGATGCACAACGACTGGAACAACTAGGTTGGATGCTTTTCTTGAAAATTATGGGTGATAAAGACCAAGAGTTAGAAATCATAAAAGAAAATTATGTTTCAGTTATCCCATCAAAATATCAGTGGAGCAATTGGGCTTCTGACCCAGAAGGGATTACGGGTGACGAATTATTAGAATTTATTGACAGCAATTCAGAAGATAATAAAGGCTTATTTGCATCACTTAAAAACCTGACTAGCAATACAAATCCGGAACGTGCTGCCATTGTAAAAGAAGTTTTTGATGGTTCTAATAACTATATGAAATCGGGTTATGAATTACGAAAAGTAATCAATAAACTCAACGAAATAAATTTCAATAATTCCGAAGACAAACACATTTTCGGAAACATTTACGAAAGCATTCTTCAGGAATTGCGTGATGCAGGAAACAAAGGAGAATATTACACTCCTAGAGCCGTAACGCAGTTAATGACCCAAATGACCAACCCTAAACTGGGTGAAAAAGTATTAGACCCATCAGCAGGAACAGGAGGATTTTTAACAGCAGCCATAGACCACGTTCGTGAAAATTATGTAAAAACAGTTGATGATGAACACATTTTGCAAAAAAGCATCACAGGTTGGGAATTAAAACCAGTAGCCTATGTATTGGGGCTAACCAACTTGATATTGCACGAAATGGATGTGCCAGATTATCATTATATCGACAGCTTGAAAAAAGAATACAACGGTATTGGCAGCAAAGACCGTGTAGATGTAATATTGGCAAATCCACCATTTGGTGCAAGTATTGCTGATGGAGTTGAAACCAATTTTCCAGCGACTTATCGATGCAAGGAAAGTGCCGATTTATTTGTTATTCTAATGCTTCAATTATTAAAAGCTAATGGTCGTGCTGCTATTGTATTACCTGATGGTTCTATTACTGGGGAAGGAATTAAAGCACGTATTCGCGAAAAATTATTGACCGATTGCAACCTGCATACAATCATTCGTTTACCACAAAGCACGTTCTTTCCAGCAACAGTAGGAACTAATTTATTATTTTTTAAAAAAGGAACACCTACTAAAGACATTTGGTATTACAGACACGAATTACCAATTGGCCAAAAAAGTTACTCTAAAAAGAAACCTATTCAGTTTGAGGAATTCAATCCAATTATGGAATGGTGGAATGACAGAAAAGAAAGCGAAGTCTCTTGGAAAGTAAATATAAAGGATTTGAATAATTGGGATTTGGATATTAAAAACCCCAATAAAGTTGTTGAAGTAATTGAATACAACAGAGCGGATGTTATTGATAAAATGACCAAAAGCCAAGATAGAATTAATCAATTATTAAAAGAGTTAAGTCTATGAGTTTATCATTCAAATTTATCCCTCTTACTTTTTTGAATGATGAAGACGAAATCAAAAAACAAATTCGTAATACCATCATTCTAAAGTACTTTTTTGAGAGAAATTCCGAGATTGTTCATTTGGCAGACTTAATTACGGGTACACAATATGGCTACAACGCTTCCGCATTAGTACAAGGACGAAATAAGTTTTTAAGAATTAGCGACATTACAGATGGTAAAGTAAACTGGAAAACAGTGCCTTATTGCAATTGTACCGATGAAGAAACCTATTTGTTGTTTCCGAATGATATTCTGATAGCTAGAACTGGCGGAACTACAGGAAAAAGTTTCTTGATTTCAGAGCCACCATCATTATCTATTTATGCGGGCTACCTCATTCGTATTAGAGCAAATGAGGAAACAAATCCAGATTATTTAAACCTTTTTCTAAACAGTTATGTGTATTGGTCACAAATTGTATCGCTTAATGAAGATAACTTTAGGCCAAGCGTAAATGCTGAAAAACTAAAAAAATTAATATTACCTAAATGCGACCAAAACGCTCAAAGGGATGCTGTTTATATCTCAAATGGCAAATTGATTAGTGGTTATGATGATTTGTACAAATTGATTGAGGAGACTTTAATAAAATATGAAAAATTAAAGGAAATTCAAGTTGAAAAAAGAAATCAACTTAATTTACAAAAAATGCTCACACAATCTATTCTCGCAGAAGCAGCAAAAGGTGAATTAACAAAAAACTGGCGCAGTGAAAATAAAAATATTGAATCAGCTTCAAAATTATTAGCCAAAATTAAAAAAGATAAAGCACAACTAATTAAAGAAAAAAAAATAAAAAAGGAAAAGGATTTACTACCTATTAAACCGAATGAAGTTCCATTTAATTTACCTGAAACTTGGGTATGGTGTAGACTTGGAGATATTTTTTCCTCTACTTCTGGAGGTACACCAAATCGTTCAAATTCTCAATATTGGGGAGGAAAAATATCGTGGTATAAATCAGGAGAATTAAACGATAGTTATTTGGAAGTAAAATCTCAAGAAACTATTACTGAAATTGGATTAAAAGAATCTTCAGCGACATTATTTCCTAAAGGAACTCTATTAATAGCTATGTATGGAGCCACAGCAGGAAAACTATCAATTTTAGGAAATGAGTCTACTACAAATCAAGCTATTTGTGGTTTATTTGAAAATAAACTCGTTAATACTGAATTTGCTTTTTATTTTCTAATGGCACAAAAGAGTAAAATGATTTCTGAATCCTGGGGAATGTCACAACCTAATATTAGTCAAACATATTTGAGAAATTTTTTATTTCCATTACCTCCATTTGAAGAGCAAAATAAAATTGTACAAAATATAAAATTGGCAATTATAAACAATAATTTATTAGAAAGTGAAATATTAAAAAGTCAAAATCTTGGAAAGCAACTTTTACAAGCGGTTTTAAAAGAAGCTTTTGAAGTTAAACAAGAAGAAAAAATTATAAATTAAGAATTAATGAATAAAAGAGGTTGCCGAAGGATACTACAATTATAAAAAAAATCAATTAAATAGCTGTCAAAAAAACTATGAGTAAAGTAGCAAGTAAAATAGAAGCAAAAGATTACAGTATTTCGGATGTCTTGTCAAACAAAAAATACACTATTGATTATTTTCAACGAGAATTCAAATGGCAGCAAAGACATATTGAACAATTAATTGCGGATTTAGAAACCTCCTTCAATCTCAATTATGATGAAACACACGAGCGTCAGGAAGTAGCCAATTACAACTCATATTATTTGGGACCAATTGTATTAAGCAACAAAGACGGTAAAAAATCGGTTATTGATGGTCAACAAAGGCTAACGTCATTAACAATTTTATTGATTTACCTCAATAATTTACAAAAAGAACAACCCAATAAAGTAAATCTTGATGCTTTAATTTATTCTGAGACCTACGGTCAAAAATCATTTAATCTCGATGTTCCGGAACGAAAACATTGTTTAGATGCCTTATACAGCAATGGTAATTATGAAATTAAAGATAAAGACGACGAAACTGTAAAAAACATTACAGAAAGATATTTTGATATTGTAGAACTTTTCCCTGATGAACTAAAAGGAAAGGCACTACCCTTTTTCATAGATTGGTTAACACAAAATGTGGTTTTGGTTGTTATCACGGCTTATTCTGATGATAACGCTTATACGATATTCGAAACTATGAATGATCGTGGTCTTAATTTAACACCAAGCGAAATGCTAAAAGGGTATTTACTTTCAAAAGTGAGAACCCCAGAACAAAGAGATCAAATAAATGCAGTTTGGAAAATAGAAATAAAAGGAATACACGAATTGTGGAACGAAGCAGATATAAGTTTCTTTCAATCTTGGCTAAGAGCAAAATATGCACTAACAATCCGCCCCGGTAAAATAGGTGCTGCCAATGAAGATTTCGAAAAAATAGGTACTCGTTTTCATACTTGGGTAAAAGACAACAATGACAAAATAACCCTTCAAAACCCAAACGATTTTTATGAATTCGTAAATACCAATATGATTTTCTTTATGAAGGTGTTTACTAAAATTTATCAAGCAAGAGGATACTTCACCATTGGATTAGAACACCTTTATTATGCGCAACATTGGGGTTTTGCAAGTTCATTGGCTGACCCATTACTATTAGCGGCAATTGGTTTGAATGACAATGAGGAAACTATTGATAAAAAACTTAATCTAGTAGCTCGTTTTATAGAAACTTTTGCAGTCTATAGAGGGGCTAATTATCGAAACTTCTCTCAAAGTTCGATAAGATACACTATGTATAATTTAGTGCTGGAATTAAGAGATAAATCAGTTCAGGAAGTCGGAAATATATTAGCTCAGAAACTACAAGATATTGAAGAAAATCTAAATGGCCTTTTACGTTTAGGTATGCATATGCAAAACAAACATTTTATCAAGTTTCTTTTAAGCCGTATAACTTCTCATATCGAATTAAAATCAGGAAAATCGACCAATTTCGTAACCTACTTCCATAATCCGGGTGGTAAACCTTTCGAAATAGAACACATTTGGGCTGACAAAATGCAGTATCACGATGACGAATTCACTCAAGTACACGAATTCAACGAAATGCGAAACCGTTTAGGAGATTTAATTCTATTGCCAAGAGGAACAAATCAATCATTTGGTGCAGATCGTTATGAAAAAAAATTACCTCATTACATAAAAGAAAATTTATTAGCACAATCATTAAACACAGTTTGCTATGAGCGCAATCCAAATTTCCTAAATTATGTAAACCAATCTGGGTTGCCATTTAAAGCACACGACCAATACAAAAAAGAAGACCTTAACGAACGCCAAAATCTATACAAACAAATCAGCGAAGAAATTTGGAGTTTAGATTTTTTTAGAACCATAGATTAATAATTAAATTTTTTAGTAGTTGAGAGGTTAGGAATATTTACTATTTAAAATAATCAATGAAACAATTTAAAGCAGGTTATATCGTGGATGCCATCAGTAATCTTATTACTGAGAATTTCAAGTCATTTAATTATTTCAATGAAAATGAAAATGATGACATCAATAAAGTAAAAGGATTGCTTCAAAACCTTAGTGCCTTTAATGTTCAATTTCCATATACCCATTCTATTGATTATAACAATATACATCCTGTTTTAGCGACAATAAATAACATCATTACACGTGGTTTACCAACAAAAGCACCTCTTGCAATTGAAGAGACTTTTTTAGAAATTGGATTAACCAATAAAAATGAAAATGAAATTATTTTAGAATATTCAAAGACTGTTAAAAAATTGAGTTTTGAAACTGTTTTTGAGTTACTCCACATCATTGAACCAAATTTAAAGTTCAAAGATGAAAACTATATTGGAGAATTAGGAAGTCAATTAGAACTAAAATTTTTAGGAAACCATCAATTTATCAAACAACTTTTCCAATCACAAAGAGATTTTGCTACAATCACAAATGATTTACCAGGAGGTCGATCAGTCGATTTTAGTTTTACATCGCCATATTTGTATTGGAATAATAACAAAAATAGAACCGAATTTAAAACTAGAATTTTTGAAATAGATGGCCCACATCATTTATTAGACGAATACGTTTTCTATGATACAAATAGAGATTTAGCTGCAAAAACAGTGAATGCAGAAACTTTTCGTTTCACTCAAAATGAGATTAATGCAAATGAGATTCCTTATGCTAAATTATTTTCTGAAGATTTATATAAAATTTTCGAAAAAAACTTCAATAGGAAACATAATGAGTTTTTAGAGGAATACAGTTTAATTTTTATCCCTTTTGCTGTTGCTAGAATTCAAAAAGCAATAATTGAACATTTTATAGCAAAACCTGAATTTTTAAATAAGGAATCCTTACAAATAGCAATTATTGAAAGAGATTTGCCGTGTGGTGCTTTAGCGATTAAAAGTTTAGAAGATTTTTTCACAAACATAAATGCTTTGTTGGAAGATAAAGACAAACTACCATTGCCAAAAATTGAGTTAAGTATTTTTGAAAATGAAAAATGGGTAAATAATCAAAAATTACATTGTAATAACAAACCAAAAAATGAAACTTACTTTGGAGCAAATGATTTTGATATTATTATTGATCATTCCATTTTAAGACGTTCTCAAATCTATAAAGAAAAAGATTACTCGCTTCGTGAAGCCATACTAATTCGTTCATCACATTATTTTGACAATAGTATTGAAAGCAGTAAAAAAATTTACTGTGCCAATTTGTTACAATATAATGAATTAGTTCATAAAAATAATGATGGTTCTTATACTTCAAATGAAAAACTTGAAAAACACATTAATTTTTTCATTCAAAATATTTTTAGAAAATCTAGTTTTAGATCAGGTCAATTACCAATAATTTCTAGAGCATTACAGCAAAAACCAGTTATTGGTTTATTACCTACGGGTGGAGGTAAATCGTTAACGTATCAGTTACCGGTTTTTTTACAACCAGGTTTATGTTTGGTCGTTGATCCCATAAAATCATTAATGGAAGACCAAGTAAGAGTTTTAAACAATAATTGGATTGACTGTTGCGATTATATAAATTCCAATTTGGAGAGGACTGAAAAGCAAAAAAAGATAATTGATTTTAAGTTTGGAAAAACACAATTCCTTTTTGTGTCTCCAGAACGATTTGTAATGCAAGACTTTAGGAACATCATAATGTCTATTGATAATACTAAATATAAGTTAGCATTTTCATTTTGTATCATTGATGAAGTACATTGCTTATCTGAATGGGGACACGATTTCCGTTCAACCTATCTAATGTTAGGTAAAAATGCTCAAAAATTTATTAAAACGAGGAACGGCAAAGTGACTTTAGTAGGACTAACTGCAACAGCATCTTACGATGTTTTATCCGATATTGAAAGAGAGTTAGACATTGACCACAAAGACTCAGCAAATGCAGTAATTTCAATTGACAATACTATAAGAAAAGAATTATTTTTTGATTTTATAGAATGTAACGCTGATATCTCAGATCATAGTATAACAGATAGAGATATTAAAATACGAATTGGCACCATCAAAAGAGATAAATTAAATGAATATGTCAAAAGCAGTGTAAATAATTTAAAAACTATTGATGATAAAGTTATTGCAGATTCTCTTGAACAACATTATGAAGAATTTGAGGTTGCAGAATTTGAAGAAAATGAGAAGAATAATATAATTGAAATTGAATCACAGTCAATTAATAGTATTCCAAATAGTTTGACATTTGACACTACTACTTCAATAATTTTTTGTCCACATACCCAAGGAATATTAGGCGTTACAGGCAGAGTTCATAATGGATTACGTTCTTCTGAAATATTTGAAAACTTAGTAATAAATGAATCTAAAAAATCCTATTTCATAGGGAATGATGAGGCAGGAAGATTAAGCAAAGAAATTCATAACCATTTCAATAATTTTTTAGACGGCAAAACCAGTTATATGGTTTGTACAAAAGCATTTGGAATGGGAATCGACAAGGAAGATGTAAGAGCAGTTTATCATATTAACTATTCTTCTTCACCTGAAAGTTATATCCAAGAAGCAGGAAGGGCAGGTAGAGACAAGAAAAAGTCTTTATGTGTGAACTTGATTAATACAGAAGATTTCTATTTTTTAAACCCAAATTATATTAAACAATTCCCAAAAGAAGCAAGAATAAGATTAAGACATTTAGTTGAATCATTCAATGGAGAAAAATTCACATTAATTAGAAATTCAAATAAAGAAGCATTAATAAATGACATCAGATTAATTATTCTCAATTTCTCTGAGACATTTAACACTGTTATTAATAATGAAAATGAAGAACAAAAAACCATTTTAACCTATAATTTAGATGAAAGCACTCACGATTTCTTTCACAATAACAGTTTCAAAGGTATAGAAACAGAATTGTATCAATTAGAACGTTTTTTTACTAGAAAGGAAGAAATTAATAAAACAGTATTTAAACAAATTACAGATATTTATAATCTTGAAAACGATAGGGAAATAAAGTTTTACTTAACACCTGATGGGCCTTATCAAGGTAATATTTGGCTTAGAAATGAAGATAACCTTGTTTTTGGTAAAATAATTAATACTAGAGGTAATGGAAACTTAACTGTTGATTTTAACTTTGGTGCTGGTGGTGGTACTATGAACATTCCACTAACAAATAACATTTTCGATTTTATAACAAGTCAATGGGATAAAAACAGTCCAAATACCACACTTTATGAATATTTAAGTAAACCTGTTGAAAATGTTATTAATAATGGGCTATCGTTAAAAGATTTCTTTGAATTGGGAAGCAATAATTTAAAATTCATTGTGCCATTAGATCTAATCAAAGACAGTCTTTCTGAAAAACTAATTTTGGATTTTGAATTAGTTGCAACACCAAATATTCAAAATATTCAAAGCTATTTAGAAGCCTTACAAAAACAATCAACTGATTTTAGAGATTATATTCAGAGAGTAGAAGAAACTTGGGATATAGAAATTTTAAAGTCTGAAATGTATTCTAATAACAAAAAACAGTATAAAGAATTATATTATTCAAATATTAACCGACAGGATATATTACGGATTATTTATCGTTTATATAGTATTCAATTTATTTCGGATTACACTATCGATTACAATAAAGGCTTGGTAACAGTCAGTATTAATAAAAAAGAAAAAAACTTCTATATTCAAGCTACAAAAAATCATTTATTAAAATACCTATCCAAAGAAAAAACACAATTAAAGATTGACACCTTACAACAAACTTGTAACGATTTGAATGTATTTAATACAATTAAAAAATCGGTCAAAGTAATTTTGGAATTTACATATTCTGACATTGTAAAAAAAAGAAAAAGGGCAATTGAAGACATAAAAGAATTTATTACAGAAAGTATTAATCACAATAAAAAGACAGAACTAAAGTTCAAAAATTCAAAATACAATAGTCATTTCAAGCAGCTAATGTATTATTACTTCAATGCAAAATATGCAAAAAGTGAATTCAATGAAGATGGTGAAGACCGTTCATTAATAGATGATTTTAAAAAGAAAGAGTTAGATCACTGGGAAGTGTTTATAAAGTACACTAGAATATTAAATAATAAAGCATCTTTCATAAACGAATGTAAAATGATGCGTGGTTCTTGTAAAAGAATTTGGCGTTCCATAGCAGGTGAAGATTCTAAAGGGGAATATGTTTTAAAATTGATGTATGCTTATGCTAGTTTCGGGTTAAACAATCCATATTATTTTGAAGAGGCTGAAAAGCATTTTATGGAAGGATTTGAGAATTTCTATGACAAATGCAACAACTATAAAGATTTTGAAAATAAATTAAATCAATTTGAAGAAATCTTATCAGAAGAAGTAAAATTTGAAAATTCAAAAGAATTTATTAAAAGAGCAAAACACAGATTAATGCTTAGGATTAACACCAAATTCGTTCAAAATATTAACAACAGCTTAAAAGATTTATAATATGAATAATATAGACCAAATTTTATCTGATAATTACGAGCAATTAGATAAACTAAAATCAGAATTAAAACAAATTGAAAACTTAAAGGAAAGAATTCAAGAGTTAAAGGATAGTAATGAAAAATTACCTGAAGAATTTCAAAAGAGGTTTCAATTGATAATTGAACACGCAACCGAGTATAATAAAAACTTAGGGAATTCAGTAAAATTATTTATTGAGTGTAACAATGATCTATTAGTGAAAAATATAAATCAAATTGAGAATAATATTTCCCAATTTAAAAAAATTAATGATGATTTCAAAAATGAAATTAATCGTTTATCAAAAATAGATTTAGAAGAACATTTCAATAAACATCAAAACAAACTTTCAGAAGTATTTATCTCGGTTAATGGAATAAATGGCATACTAACAACCATTTCTCAAAACATCAATAAGATCATTCAAAACTTTGGTGAAATTGAACAAATACTTTCTAAAAACCAAAAGGAAATCATCAAATTTTTTGAATTAGCAACTGAAAATCAAGAGAGTATTAAAAAAGAACTATTGGCTAAAATTGAAGAATCAGACACTAAACTGAATTCAATTATTTCCCAAAATGAATTATTAAAAAAAGAACTAGATTTCAATAAAAAATTAAGTTTTGCTATCATAGCATTAGTAATTATTTCAATTGTTATAAAATTCTTATGAAGATATTTTTAATATTTTTAGTTGTTGGAATTCTATTTAATTTTATTGGTCCACTTGCCAAACATTTGGCCATTGAGGATAAACACTCTTTAAAAGAAAATAAAAACAAAAGTTGGTTTTACAGATACTCATTTATTATTTTGACGAGATCCTTTATGGCCATTTTTTATCCTGTTTTTTATTTTAGTTATTATATACTAAAAAGAAAACCACAAGAACCAGGTTCATTCGAAGATAAACTAAATACCAGTTTAGTAAAAAGATTAAGAGAGCTTGGCAAATATAACAATACAGCTCCTACAGAGAACATTAGCGATGAAAAGATTATTGAAATATACACTCTAATTTGTTCCTCATTCAGAAAAGCTAGCTCAGAGAAACAAGAACATATACCTGCTGATAATTTGAACACAATAGCTATGAAATTTTTTAAAGTATATGAGGAATTTGGGGAAAATTTTATGCAGGAGCATTTAGAATACGAATTAAAAAAATATACTACCGAAGGATTAAGGCCAGAATATCAGCGAGGAATTTCATTATTTTAAACCCTAATTTAAAAATGACACCAGAACAACTAAAATTAATAAAGCAACTTGCACAATTAGGAGATGTTACCATTGTAAAAAGGGGCACATCAAGTCTTATTAATGCTATTTCAGAAATGGATATCAAAGCACTCGAATTAATTTTAGAAGATGATGTTAGTTATCAAGATACTTCCAAAACAATTTTTTTGCAAAAATTAAAAACACTATTCCAAGATTTTCAAAAAGAAGACAATAAACTTATTGCTTATCAAGGCAAATGCAACTATAAAGAATGTTCCAACACAAATAAAAATGGTTTTTGCTTTATGGGGAACAAATCAGGTCGCTACATAAATTTCATTGTGGAAGAAAATGAAAATGGTTCTATTAAAGACATTTGTACTTGTCACGATTTTTGCCCAAATGAAAAAG
>CAMBHH010000057.1 GCA_945866505.1 Flavobacterium psychrophilum | reverse complement strand
AAAACAAATCCTTTTCTGTGAATCCATTTTGAACCCAATCCAAAACCTAATGCAAAATCAGTAAATTTATCCCCCTTAATTTCATCATAATTACCAGTAAAGGAGTTGTATGCAAAAGAACTGCCTTCTTGGCCGGAATTAATCATACTGAAACCTTCAACAAAAAATCCTGCAGTTGGTTTTTTTCCAAAATAGGCACGGTAATAGGGTGTTAAGCTGAAATTGGTATCAGAATCTTCCTGATTTATAAAAAAAACGGAAACGCCTAATCCAGAATCTTCATTCAGTAATCGCTCATAAGTAACTTCAATAGCGCCTAAAACTAAAAAAAGTGCATTTCCTTTAATCTCATTTTTTGGAAAATCGACTTTTTCTTTCACTTGACTATAGCCAAAGGTAAAAACAAGTAATCCTATTAAAACAAACAATTTTTTCATAGCTAATTTTTCATCAAATGTATAAAATTTTTCTGATTCGGATGGAGATTTTTAATCTATTTTGAAAGGCTGTAATTAGTCGAAAGCTGTATTTCAACGGAATTATTTGCACTTCATCGTAATATGTTTATATTTGTTAACAGCATTTAGGAAACGCTGGCGAAAAACGACGTAAATGTTTAAGGCTAACGCAATGCAATTTTTTCAGAAAAGTAAAGGTTTTATCGAGTTGGTTTACTCAAAAACTTTATTTTAATTTTAAAGGTTTAACTTTCAAAGTTTAAATATGCTTACAATCTCCGACAAATTTTGATGAATTACCCGTACATTATAATTGACGACAATCAAGAAAGTGTTCTGAAAACTAAGGCAGTTGCTGATGGTTTTTCGGAGCTTGTCTTTGTAGCTTCGGCAAATAACTACGCGGATGGATTAAATTTAATTCTCGAGCATACTCCAAAAATACTTTTTCTTGAGGTTAGTCCATTGGATACAACGAGTAATTTGTCATTGGCGCTTATTAATGAATTGCATCGGTTTTTGAAGGTTGTTCCTAAAATTATAGTTATTACCTCAGGAAAAGAATTTGCATTTGAAGCTATTCAATATGAAGTTGCCGATTATATAGTCAAGCCAGTTCAAAAAATTGATTTGGTTAAATTGATTCTTAAATTAAGAAAATCGTTAGGCGAAGAGGAAGTTTATTTAGTAAAAAATCAACCCGTAAATCTGCCTCCACAACTTTTACTAGATAAAACAATACTGCGTCCTAATCAACATTTTGTTCCTTCTGCTGAACAACCTTTGATCATATGCATTAAGTCGTACGGTTACTATAGGTATATTGACAGTAACGACATTTGTTATTTACAAGCAGATAATAATTCGACAGATATTTACCTCAATACTGGTGAAGTAGTTACCGCTTTCAAGACTTTGAAGCATTTTGAAGGTGTTTTATCAGCGCCTTTTGCTAGAATTCATAACAGTTATATCATAAATCGTAATTATATTTCTAGAATTCATACCGGAAACGCCTTGTGCTACATCAAAAATACTACTGTTAAAATCCCGTTTTCAAAATCTTATAAAGGAAACATTGACAGTATAATCTCCGCATTTGCCAATGGCAATTACTTGGAGATTTAAAAAAAACATTTTTACCCTAATTTGATAGCCATTCACTATCAAACGACCCAATTCTACCACAAACGCTTATTTTCATTACCTAATTGGAAGGGTTGCTACCTACTTTTACATTGTGTTCAACACAAAAATAGTAGTAAAACCCAAAAATTATAAAACCCCCAATTATTATGAAAAAATCAATTTTATCTATCGGAATGTTATCATTAGTAATGATATTAACTTCTTTCACTACACCTGAAAGTAAAGTAACTGTTAATAATAATCCAACTGTTGAGGCTGCTGGTTCAGGGAGCACAGGTGGAAATGTGAAATTGGATGCTGCTGGTTCAGGAAGTACTGGAGGAAACGTGAAATTAGATGCTGCTGGTTCGGGGAGCACAGGAGGAAATGTAAAATTAGATGCTGCTGGTTCAGGAAGTACTGGTGGAAATGTGAAACTGGACTAAATCTACTATTATTTCTTAGCGCTAATTTTTTTTAAAATATTTATGCAAAGACTATCAATAATTGATAGTCTTTTTTTATGCTAGTAGTTTTATTTTAGTATTTTTGGTAAAACTCAAAGCTTAAGATTGAAAAGAACTCCATACATAATTATGCTATTGCTTTTGGTTTTCTTTGCTTGTACGACGAAGAACAATGAAAATCGAATTTCTAACACTGAAGTAGATAGTCTTTCTAATTATTTATCAAAGGCTAACGATTTTAATTCAGCTCCCCAAAAAAGAAAGGACTATATTCAAAAAGCTTATGATATTATTATCAATCAGCCAAATGATTCCATGAACAGAGTCAATTTGTTTAAGATTGCTAATCGACATTACAATATAAACAATTTGAGAGCCTATAAAGAAACGTCGCTTGTAGTCTTAGAAAAAGCTATCGTCAGTAAAGATACTTTGAGCACCGCTAAAGCGTATTCCTATTTGGGCGATTATTTTGGGTCACAGAGCGTGTCGGATAGTGCTTTTTTGTATTATTTTAAAGCAGAAAAAATATACCTTCAACGTAATGACAATTTGAATCTTGCAAAAACACGATTGAACAAAGCTCAATTACAATTCAATGAAAGTGACTTTTTAGGTAGCGAAATATCGGTCTTTAAAGCTTTACTAGTTTTGAAAGGAGAAAAAGCTAATGATATAGTATATGAATGTAATAACCTTTTAGGATTAATCTATAATGAACTTGGCGAATACGATAAAGCCATTGAGTTTCACAAAAAGGCCTTAACCAATATTGACAAAAAAACAACACCTATCGAATTTCAATCGCAAGCTACTTCACTAAACAATTTGGGGTTGGTTTATCAAAATTTGAATAAGAATAGAAAAGCAACTCCCTATTTTGAAGAGGGATTACTACAAGAAAAAGATTTAATTTTATACAAACCTGCTTTATATGCAATGCTGATGGATAATTTGGGCTATTCCAGGTTCAAGGCAAAGGAAGAAAAAGGTCTCCCGGAATTGTTTTATAAATCATTGCAATTGAGAGATAGTTTAAAATTAACTATTGGTGTTATTATTAGTAACATTCATTTATCAGAATATTATGCATCCAAAGGAAATATGACTAAAGCGTTTCAATATTCTAACGAAGCACTTACATCAGCTCGAAAGGCTAAAAACGCTCGAAATCTTTTATTACCTCTGAAACAATTAGCGATTATTGAACCATCAAAAGCGACAATTTACAGCAAAGAATACATACACATTAACGACAGTTTGCAAAAAGCAGATCGGAAAATAGCTGATAAATTCACCCGTATTGAGTATGAAACAGATGAAATTAAACAAGAAAACAACGATTTAACCCTTCAAAACAGGAATTTAGTTTACTTATTTGTTTCCATTTTCATAATTGGTATGTTTTTGTTCATTATCAAATCACAAAAAGCCAAAAACAGAGAGCTGCTTTTTAAACAAGAACAACAAATAGCCAACGAAGAAATCTATAATTTAATGATTGCACAACAAAATAATGTAGATCATATTAGGGTTAATGAGAAGCAAAGAATTGCTCAAGATTTGCACGACGGCGTTTTAGGAAGAATGTTCGGGGTTCGGATGAATTTAGATAGTTTGAATAAAAGCAAACTTAAAAACGCATCACATCAGATAATCAGTTATATATCCGAATTGAAAAACATTGAATTAGATATTCGTGAAATTTCTCATGATTTGAGTAGGGAAAAATCAGAATTAATTAATAACTTCGTTGCGATTGTTGACAATCTCTTAGAAGATCAAAAAAAGATGTCCAGTACAAAGTTGATTTCTTTTATTGATTCAACAATTAAATGGGATTTAATAAGTAATACTATTAAAATAAATTTATTTAGGGTCATCCAGGAGTCATTGCAAAATTGCAACAAATATGCACATGCCAACACTATTAAAGTAGAATTTAAAAACGGAGTTGATTATTTATTTTTGAGCATAAGTGATGACGGAGTTGGTTTTGATGTAAATAAAACAAAAAAGGGAATTGGTTTGAAAAACATGTTTTCTAGAATTGCGGAATGCGAAGGAACTTGTGAAATACAATCAAATAAAGGCCAAGGGACAACAATCAATGTTATAATCCCAATTTAAAAAAACAAAAATAGCAATCAAATGACTGTGGACTCATTAGCCTTAAACACTATTAAAAAAAACATCTTTATTGTAGATGATCACCCATTTGTTATTCAAGGCTACAAAAATGCAATAGTAAGATATAAACCTAAAAAATACGAATTTGTTATAGCCGATGCGAAGGACTGCCGATCAGCCTATACTAAAATAACAAATCCTAAATCACCAGCGTTTGATATTGCTTTTTTAGACATTAGTATGCCTTCTTATGATGATAAAGAAATTTTTTCAGGTGAAGATTTAGCAAAATTATTAAATCAATACATGCCAAACTGCAAAATAATTTTGCTTACCATGTATTCTGAATTGCTAAAAATAAGAACAATAATAGATGCGATTAAGCCAAGTGGGTTGGTAATAAAAAATGATTTAACATATAACGAATTGCTTTTTGGATTCAATAAAGTCATCAATAATGAAACCTATTACAGTAAATCCATTCAAAAAATGATTGACCAGTCAGAACTGGAAACCATAGAAATAGATCTCTTTGACAAACAAATCCTTTTTCATATTTCAAGAGGAACAAAAACGATAGATATTCCTAAATATATTCCTATTACTTTAAAAGCTATTGAAACAAGAAAAATGAATCTCATGAAATTGTTAGCCATAGCAGAAGGAACAGATGTTGAATTAGTGAAAGTTGCTAAAGACAAAGGCTTACTAACTTAAATCGCTTCTGTATTTACCTTTCCTCAAGTGCATTCCATCCACGAGCTTTAAGGGGGATTCTAGTATTAGCGCGAGTTACTAAATGTATTCCTTCACTTTCTTGCGTCATATGACCAATAATAGTGAAATTTGGATTTCCTTTTATCTTGTCAAAATCTTCCATTTTAATGGTGAAAAGCAATTCATAATCCTCTCCACCGTTTATGGCAACGGTAGTTGCATCGAGATCGAATTCTTCGCAAGTGTTCATAAATTGTGGATCAAGCGGCAATTTGTCTTCATACAAATTACAACCCACTTTCGACTGTTTGCAAATATGCATAATTTCAGACGACAATCCATCCGAAATATCAATCATTGCGGTTGGTTTTATTTCCAAAGCGTGCAACAAAGTGCGAACATCCTTGCGAGCTTCGGGCTTTAGTTGGCGTTCTATTAAATAGGTGTAGGCATCCAAATCAGGTTGCGAATTAGGGTTTACCTGAAACACTTGTTTCTCCCTTTCAAGAACTTGCAATCCCATATAGGCGGCACCAATATCACCAGTTACTACCAGTAAATCGGTTTCACCAGCTCCGTTTCTATACACAATTTCATCTTCATTTGCTTCACCAATTACGGTAATGCTAATAATCATTCCTTTTTGTGAGGAAGTTGTGTCGCCACCAATAACATCTAGTTTATATTCATTGGCAGCGTGCGTAATTCCATCAAATAATTCTTCTAGAGCTTCGAGTGGAAAACGATTGGAAACGGCTATTGAAACCAAGATTTGAGTTGTTTTAGCATTCATCGCACAAATATCTGAAACATTGACCACCACAGCTTTGTAACCCAAATGTCTCAAAGGCATATAACCCAAATCAAAATGAACTCCTTCGACCAAAATATCGGTTGATACCACGACTTTTTTATCCTTGAAATCCAAAACGGCTGCATCGTCGCCAATGCCTTTTAATGTTGAGGTTTGGTTGATTTCAAAGTTTTTGGTCAAGTGGTCTATCAGTCCAAATTCGCCTAATTGAGCAATACTGGTTCTTTGTGGGGATTTGTCTTCTATCATAGTTATTTGAAGGAACAAAGCAATCTCCGTTCGGTTTTATTAATTCTTAAAGTGGCAAAGGTACAAATAAGACTAGTCTTTTTGCCAAATAATAAATCTGGTAATTTCCGAAATTATATAGGTCTCGTATTCCAAAGTTTTTGAATGTTTTATAGCATTTTAGAAACTTCATCCCAATCTAAGAGTCTTTCGGGATTTGCTTTCGCCTTTGCCATGCGATCTAAAACGATTCTTTGGTGTTCAGCGGGAATTTCAATACCATCAGTCCAAATGGCATCGTTCACTTTTAATCGGTCTTTAGGCGAAAGTTGTTTCACGGCTTCAATTAATGGAGTGACACTCAAATCGATATTTAATTTTATTGTTTCCATAAAAATAAAGTTAGTGAAAGCATATTGCTACAAAAAAAAGTCCGCCAATTTTCATCATCTTTCTTCTCTAAATAAACTTCTATTGATTTAGATTTTGAAAACAGCATACTTTTTGCTTATTTATTCGTTACATCGAGTTCACGTTTATTACCGTGAATCCTCTGTTTACTATAAATCCAAAATAAATATTATACACAATATTGTAGTTTTAAGATTACAATTTAAAAATAAAGATGTATTTCATCGATATTATAGGTACTTTATCTATATTTTATTTTGTTGGTTAAAATAAATTTTATAAGTTTGACAAAGAAAATCAAACCAAAGTTTATCTAGAAGATATTTATCGGTTGTATTTCAATTTATACCTAGTAGTGATAGATTAATAAAAAAACAATCATAGTTAAACTAATAGTTTTCATTTTTTTTTTCAACATTTAAAAATTTTATTATGAGAAAAATAACCGTTTTATGTCGCAAAATTAAATTCCGATTTAAAAGAGTATATAGATTGTTAAATGTTAAAAATGCTTCAAATTTTGTGTGGAATGACCTAATTAAATTTCATAAAAAATCTGGATGGAATTTTGGACAATTTGACAAAGAGAAATCTATTGAATGTGGGTTTAAAGTAGACGACACAAATTATGTGGATTTTAATTATTCAGTGAGGGCAGGTAAATTAAACTTTAGATCAACAATCCTGAAACGGTTTGATGAAGAAATTACCAATGATATATTAGTATTAGCTTCCCATTTCAATGGCTTGTTAAAATGTGGTATCGTTAAAGTAAGTGTAAAATACAATCACGTTGAATTTATTTATTCTAGAGATGTTTTAACCTATTCCTTATTTCCTGGAGAAATAGATTCAGATACTGACACTCATTATAAATTAACGAAAGATTGTTTATGGTCTTTTACTAATTTAATTGAATCAGGTGAAGATCCTGTGTTCGTTTTTTCAGAATTTTTGAGAAGAAATGAGACAAAAAAGATGGCTAGTACATAATAGTTTATCAACCTCGCTTTTGCCATTCGATTTAAAACAATTCGTTGGTACGCAACTGGAATTGCCCTATTTTCAGTCCAAATGGCATCATTCACTTTTAATCGGTCTTTAGGCGAAAGTTGTTTTGCAGCTTCAATTAATTGAGAAACAATCAAATCAGCATTTAATTTTATTGTTTCTATAAAACAAAATGAGTGAAAAAAAATTGCCAGCAACAAAAAATCATACAATTGTTATGCTCAGACTTTCTCTCTGTTCTTTTCTATAATTTTAACTAGAATTTTAAAAAATCGGGAATGTTTTGGGTTAAAGTTATTCGTACAGTACAAAGGTTGTGTATGTAACACCTAAAATGCTTATAAAATAGTACAAAAATATAAGACTTTTTGTCACTCCGTAGGAGTCGCAACGCACGATAGTAGGGACGCTTTACAGCGTGACAAACAGCGTCATAAGATTGGATTACAAGATATTAATTTTTGGTATAGTGCTACTTTATATTTTGAATTGCCCAAATCAATAAGGTGTTTTTTTCTTTAGGCAAGCCTAATTTCTCAATAATAGTAGTGCGATGTCCTTCTACTGTTTTTTCGGATAAGAATAGCATTTCAGCAATTTGTTTGCTGGTTTTTTGTTGGGCAATAAGGGTTACAATTTTTCTTTCGGCTAAAGTCAATTGATTTAATTCAGTGACCTCCTTCTGATTGTCCACAACCAAGTCGTCTTCGAGAAACTCACTCACATAACGATTTCCTTTTTTTAAAGCAAGCAAGCATTTTTCGAGTTCTGTTTGAGCATGTTCTTTCAGGACGTAGCCATAAATATTGTATTGCATTGCCTTTTTATATACAGTCATTTCTTTGTGCATCGTGAGCAAAACTATTTTGGTTTTCAGTTTGCTTTCTTGCACTTTCTTTGCCACTTCTAGTCCGTCTAAGCCCGGCATATTAATATCTAAAATAGCAACATCCTGATGATGAAGTGTAATCAGGTTCAATGCCGAAACACCGTTGGAACAAGTATCTAAAACGCGGTACCCATACGATTCTACAAAACTTTTTGTGCCTTGTAGTGTAAAAGGATGATCATCGGCAAGGAGTATTTTCATTATGATTTTTTGATTTGTATTAGTATACTCGTTCCGTTTTTGTTCGAGGTTATTTTGGTTTTTCCGCCAATGGCTTTACTGCGTTCGATAATGTTGTGAAGACCAAAGGATTTGGAACCGTTCAAAATTTCTTTGACATTAAATCCTTTGCCATTGTCTTTAATTTCAACATAAAGGGCGTCATTTTTCTCTAAAATTGTAATTTTTGCAGCCATAGCATCGGCATATTTAATCACATTGGATAGGGCTTCTTGAATGATGCGGTACATTTGCAATTCATCAGATGTGGCTAAGGAACCTTCATAATTAATCTCGGATGTTACCATAAAATCATTGACGGCTTGTGCGCGTTCTGTCAGTTGTTCCACACTTGCTTTTAGCCCTATTTTATCGAACATTATGGGATGCAAATTTCTACTAATGCTGCGGATGTCATTGATAATATTGTCAATTTTTGTGTTGGTTGGATCTGATTTTTCAGCCGATGGATTTTTCAAACCTAATAATTCGTGACTCACGCTATCGTGCAAATCGCTGGAAATTCGTTTGCGTTCTTCCTCGGTTTTTTCTAGTAATTGTTTGGTGTAGAGTTGTATATTTTCTTTTTCAAATTGCAACCTTTTTTGTTTTTGTCTAGAAATGATGTAAACCGTCAAGATTAACAATCCCAATACAACCGAAATCAATAAGGAAATGGTTGCTTTGTTGTTTAGGATTGTTTTTTCTTGAAGCAAAATCTTGCTTTCTTTTTCTTTGGCTTTATATTTTTCTTTAAACTCTGCCGCTTTATTTATCCTGGCTCTAGTGTCCAGAGTGTCCGTTGCACTATTTATTTCCTCTAAATATTCTAACGCGGTTTTAAACTCTTTTTTAATTAAGGCATCTTCATACAATACAACATACATTTCCCTGAGGGTGTAATAATCTTCGGTTTCTATTAGTGATGGTATTGCATCTATAATAAATTTTTTGTTGATGAGGTTGCGACCTTTTGCAGCTTCAAATTGTGCTAGGGCAATGGCATATTGTTTATTAGGTTCGCCGTAATTCAATGCTTTTACTTCAGGTGCTAGTTCGTCTAAAATGGCTTTGGCTTCTACTATTTTTTTTTCGTCAATTAATTTTTTAACGTACATAGTATTGATCAAAACTTTTGTTGGAGGATGCGAAAAGCTTTTTTTCTTATAGGCGTGATAGGTAGAGTCTAATAATTTTGCTCTTAATTCTTGTTTTCCCATAATATCTAACAATCGCACTTTATTGCAGAGCATAACAAACTTATTATCTTGCCACATTTCTTCTTGGCCTTCTTTATAGAAGGCTAAGGTTTTGTCTGTGTACAACAGAGCGTTTTTATAGTCCTTCAAGGATTCATAAATCGCTGATAATGTGTTGTAAACTGGAGGGACTAGAATTTGAGTATCGGTTTTTTTAATGTATTCCAATGCTTTAAAACTG
Organism: Flavobacterium psychrophilum; assembly: GCA_945866505.1. GTDB lineage: Bacteria > Bacteroidota > Bacteroidia > Flavobacteriales > Flavobacteriaceae > Flavobacterium > Flavobacterium psychrophilum_H. The sequence continues at coordinate 7,707 of CAMBHH010000057.1, read as the reverse complement.
TATGCTAGTGCCACGTCTTGCTTGCCCATCCTAGAATAGCACCAAGAAATTTCTTGACACGCTAAACTTTTTTGTGCGCAGCTTTTATAATTCACAACCTCGACCTGATCAACTTTTTTATAATAGTAAATGGCAGTATTAAAATCACCTTTTGCCCTATAAAATTTACCGAAGAAGTAATAAAGAAAATTAAGTTCATACGGGCGAACTTTGTTGATAAAAGGTCGTGATAAGCGCTTGGCGGTTTCGAGGGTTTCTTCTGTAAAAGTGTCGGCAAAATCGTTGTTCCACAGCATCAATTCAAGGGCTCTTAAGGCCAAGTGATAATCCTTTTCTTTTATCTTTTTATTATAAAACTTATAAAAAACAGGCATATAACTTGGTTTAAAGAAGTTTTCACTGTTTTTGAGCCAGATACAGGTAGGGTCTGTGGTCACCGTATCGGCTTTTTTATAAAGTACTTCTGTTTCATTTTTGGCGTTGCAACCCCAAAACAGATTCAATAGAAGCAACTAAAGTACTACACCAAAACTTAGACGCCAATTTTTTGTGGTAAGATTCATCATTATACGTATTTCCGACAAATGTATCAAATTGGTTTAGAAAACAAGCAAAACAGAAAAAATCAGGGGTTTCCCCTTATTGGATCTTTTCTTTGAGAGGCTGTGCAAAACAAAATTGCCGCAAAAAAAAACCCTGTTCTTTTGATGCAACAGGGTTATTATGTCTAGACCAAAATTAATTCATTGGCGGAATTTCTTCTACTGGCGTGGTGGTCGTTGCAGGTTTGCGTTTAGAGAGCAAGTCCGCATAATATTTGCGAACAGCGTTGATCACATCGAGCGTTTTGTTAAACTCATCATTGTTTTTAGCTTTTGCCATCGCTAGTACATAATCCGTCATATCTGAATAAGTGCTTTTGGCGGTAGCTCTTAAAGTCTTAGTATCATAAACCACTTTGCCTGCCACTTCTTGCGTCCTGATATCAAACAAGGTTATAAAACCGTTGTTAGCATCGGTAAGTCGGGTTACAAATGCAGTCATATTGAGCGCAACTATCAATGGTTGGTATTTACTGTTGTTTAAATCGCTAAGCAAGTTTACTATGCCGTTGGTTTCTTCTTCAAAATTCCAAGATTGCAATCCTTTGTAGGTTTTTAATACGGTGTTGAGACTCTCAAAAGCCAACACTTCGTCGGGGTTTTCAGATAATTCAAACACACTGAGCTGGCGTTGGAATGCGCTTATAGCGCGGTCTCGTTTATCATCGGCTGCAACAATTTTGGCGGTTTCATCGCTCTTCCGAATTTGAAGCATCGCAAGGTCGTAGGCCTCCAATTGTTGCTTGCTAGTAGCCAAGTATTCGAGCAAAACAGAGTCGGTGATAGTGCCCAGTTGATTGATGTTTTTAGTAACACTTTTCACGTGTTGCCCAAATTCAAGAATGGTCAATTTGGTTAGATTTAAATTGTAAAGTTGTTTCATTTTTACGTTTTTTAGGAGTTAATAATTGAATCCTAAAATTAAGTACTCTAGGAATCCAAAACCAAAATTTGTGATTTAATTAACTACTCATTTTTTTAAGGGTATCGAAGTATTTCGAAAATAGTAAAGTGGTTTAAACTTTTATGACTCTCCTTAACTTGTACTAGTGCTTTATTTTTAGCCACAGATTTAAAGGATTCACCCGGATTTTAGAAATATAACTTTGAAAAAATCTGTGAAATCTGTGAAATCTGTGGCAAGGCTTTCTTTTAGTATTCGTAACGGACAGTCATATAAACTTTTCAATATCAATCGAGTTCAGGTTAATAACTATTGCTTAAATTTTAAGTCGAGGATTTCGAGCAAACCGACCTCGGTTCATTCCAAAACTCGAAGATTTTAAGCAAACCGACCTCAGTTCATTCCAAAACTCGAAGATTTCGGACAAACCGACCTCAGTTCATTCTAAAACTCGAGGATTTCGAGCAAACTGACCTCAGTTCATTCTAAAACTCGAGGATTTCAAGAAAACCGAGCTCACCAACCCTGTTAGGGTTTCAAACCCTAACAGGGTTAATGGGTTAATCGTAGAATTATTAAAAAGAATTAAAAATCAGGGGTTTCCCCCTATGGGATTCTAAATTAAATTGTCGGTTGTTTGTACTCTAACTTAAAATTTATACTAATGACACCACAACAACATTTCAAGAACCACCTCTTTTTGCATCAAGCACTAGGACTGGCAGTTCTTTTTGCTTTTCTGGGGAATCTGGCACAAGCACAAATCCCAACATCAAATGGGGAGCATCTCAAAACAAACAATCCCCACACCTTGAACAAGATTGTTCTTGACCATTTAAAAACAACAATATGAAAAAAATTATTTTTTTACTGCTGTTTGTCACTCTAGGTTGGCAGCAGGCGGGTGCACAAACTTTCACTTTTGGTGGTTTAAAGTACAATGTTACTTCTCCAGATACAGTAGAAGTTGCATATCAAATCCAGCAAGCAACAGCAGTTGTTACAATACCTGCACAAGTTAGCTACGATAGTACTACTTATGCGGTAACTAGCATTAAAGATTATGCTTTTTATGTTTGTTCTAGTCTAACAGCTGTAACAATTCCAAACTCGGTAACTAGCATTGGTGATAGTGCTTTTGAAGCTTGTTCTAGTTTAACATCGGTTATTATTCCAAGCTCGGTAACTGGTATTTCTTATAATACTTTTGGTAGATGTACTGGTTTAACATCGATAACTATTCCAAACACGGTAACGATCATTGGAGATTATGCTTTTTCAGATTGTTCTAGTCTAACATCGGTTATTTGCAATGTAACAACACCACTAACTATAAATGCAAATGTTTTTCAAAATTCTAACCAAAGTGCTTGTAGTTTAACAGTGCCTGCTGCTAGTGTTAGTGATTATCAAGCGGCTCCTGTGTGGCAGAATTTTTCTCCTATAGTTTGTTCAGGCGCAATAGATAATACTACAACCATATCGGCTTGCACTAGCTATACTTGGGCACACAACAATCAAACCTATACTACATCTGGTGTTTATACAGGAACAACGACAAATTGTGTAACAGAGAAGTTAGATTTAACGATTACAACACCTCCTACAAGTTTTACTTTTAATAATCTTAATTATGTGGTTACAGGAACAAATACTGTTGCTGTTGGTAGTAATTCAGGCGCAAGCGGCGCTGTTACTATTCCAGCCACGGTGAGTAATGCTTGTGGTAGTTATTCGGTAACTAGTATTGGTCAGAATGCTTTTAACGGTTGTTCTGGTTTAATATCGGTAATTATTCCAGACTCAGTATTGAACATTGGTAATAGTGCTTTTAAATTTTGTTCCGGTTTAACAGCGTTTACAATTCCAACCTCGGTAACCCTCATTGATAATAATGCTTTTCAATATTCAGGTTTATTATCAGTTGCGATTCCAAATTCGGTAACAGTTATTAATCCAAATGCTTTTTCCTTTTGTCAGAGTTTAACATCGCTAACAATTCCAAACTCTGTAACAGCTATTCATGCCTTTGCTTTTGTATATTGTACTAATTTAACATCGCTAACAATTCCAAACTCGGTAACTTACATTGGTGAATATGCTTTTAATAGTTGTTCTGTAACATCGGTTACTTGTAATCTTACGCAACCATTAGGAATAAGTCCAAATGTTTTTGGAGGTGTAAACATAGGTGCTTGTAGTTTAACAGTGCCTGCTGGTAGTGTAGATGCTTATCGAGGGGCTACTGTTTGGAAGGATTTCGCACCTATAGTGGCATCAAACACCACTTGGAACGGAACCGCCTGGAGTAATGGCATACCAGATGCTACAAAAACAGCAATTTTCACAGGCAATTACGCTCAGGCTACCCAGCTAACAGCTGCAAGTGTAGAAGTAAACGGTACTGCAATTGTAACCGTTCCGTCAGGATTTAATTATACCGTTTCTGGTGCAGTGACGGTAGCCGCTACAGCAAGTTTGACTTTCGAAAACAACGCTAATCTGATTCAGTCGGGAACGACAAATGACAACACGGGTAACATTACCATCAAACGCGATAGCAATCTTTTGAAACGTTTAGATTACACGATGTGGTCTTCGCCATTTACGGGAGATCAAACTTTGTTGAACTTTTCTCCATTGACCTCGGCAGCAACACCAGTTCGTTTTTATACTTATAATTCTACTAGTAATTTGTACACAGCTGCTACTGTTGGAAATCCTTTTGCTACAGCAACTGGTTATTTAATCCGTATGCCAAATGAAAATCCAGCAGAACGTGGCGTAAATTCAAATTATTACAAAGGTATAGACCCCTTGATTTATACAGGAGCATTTACGGGTAAACCTAATAACGGAACAATTCCCCTAAACAACCTTGATTCCGATAAATTTTACGCAGTAGGAAATCCGTACCCTTCTACCCTAAGTGCCGATGCCTTTCTTAGTGGCAATGATACTGCTGGTACATTGTATTTCTGGAGAAAAACCAATGGAGCAGGAGGAACAGCTTATGCTACTTATACCTATGCTGGTGGTGTTGGTGTTGGAGATGCTAGAGATACGGGCATAACACCAAACGGAACCATTCAAGTAGGACAAGGATTTATTGTAAAAGCGACAGGAAATACATTGTCGTTTACTAATACTATGCGAACTAGCAATAATGAAAATCAATTCTTTAAAACTAAAAAAGTAGCGGATAAATCTATGGTTTGGATGAGCTTAAGTGATGCCAAAGGTGGTTTGAACCAAGCGATGATTGCCTATATTGATGGCGTAACACTAGGTGTGGATGCCGGTTATGATGGAAAATATTTCAACGATAGTAAAATTGCCTTAACTTCTAACATTGATAGCGAAGAATTTGTTATCCAAGCGCGTCCTACATTTGATGCTAGCGATGTGGTTGCTTTAGGTTTCAAAACGGATGTAGCTGGCGATTACAGTATCGCTTTAGACACATTTGATGGTGTTTTTGCCTCAGGCCAAGAGGTGTATTTAGTAGACGCCGTTGCCGGAAAAGAAATCGATTTGAAACCAGGAGCTTATAGCTTTACAGCTGCTGCGGGAGTTGACAACGCTAGATTCAGTTTGAAATACCAAAAAACATTGAAAGTAGATGCACCTGCATTCAACGACAACAGTGTGAAAGTGTATAAAAACAACGGAGTTATCTATGTAAACTCAACATCAAAAGCCATCAAAACTATTACAGTATATGATGCACAAGGAAGATTAATAGCACAACAAAAGAATGTAAATGCTACAACAGCCATAATCAGCAACCTCAAAGCGGTACGCCAAGTATTGATTGTAAAAATAAGTGCTGACGACAATAGCGTAGTGAGCAAAAAAGTATTGAATTAATAATCTTAAAAAATCAGAAGAATGAAAAATAATCTATTAAAATTCTATATTGTTGCTATCTATTTGTGTTCAACGGTAATTCTATTTGCACAAGATCCAGGTGCTACCGATGAAGGTAACACATTGGAAGGTACTAGTGGTGATAACACTGGAGCTCCAATTGGGGATTACATTTGGGTACTAGCACTAGCAGTTGTGGTGTATGCCTTTTTGAAAATAAGAGCAGTGCAAAACGCTAGACTTCAAGACTAAGAAAGCAAAGTTTTCTAAATCTAAAACCCTGTTCTGAAAAGAGCAGGGTTTTGTGTTTTATAGAAAAAGATGTGGTGAAGGTTTTTTACAATATGTATTGTACCAATTGTAAAATGTTACAATGGTTAAGCCGAAAGACCATATATTGAGTACAATTTGTTGGCCTCTTATATATTGTCTCGGCATTAGGCATTAGTTAGAATCACTGACGAGCAAATACCTTTGTCTAATTTTTAAAGCGTAATTATAACTTTTAAAAAGATATAAATGCTATTGTAATAGCGGAGCAATTTGTGCTGGTGCTACTTTTTTATTTGTCCTACTAATTGTTAGGATAAAAATGCGGGTAATAAATAGTGATTAATTTAATCAAAATTTTGTTCTTTAATACTTTAATTATTATTTTTAGCCCCAAAACTTAATAATGCAACATAAATTGCAAGAGGTATTTTCTAAAAAAACTTACAAAAATGACGTTTGTCAGTACTTTTGAAGGATGCTTTCCCAAATAACAGCGGACTATTTTTTAACTAAACGGATAAAAATTAGCACGCCAGATCGAGAATTGCAATCCGTCATAGTTGATTCGAGCGTAAAAATACAAAGCAACGAAGTGGAATTAGGTTCAAGATATCCCGCCGGTGTTTATAATTTGATTGTTAAACAAGGCGAAAATGTAAAAACAGTTCGTGTTGTAAAAAAATAGCGCAAGTCTGTTATAGACTAATTACTTTACTACTTAAAAAATCCCCGCTCCCAAATTTTGGGATGTTGGGGATTTTTGTTTTTACTAGTATTGAAGCTCTAACACCTTTGTCAAAGTTTTTACAAAGTAATTGTAACTTTGACAAAGGTTAAAATGCTGTTTTTATGGGTAGCACTCCAATTGTGTCGGGGTGTTTATCCAGGTGCTATTGTTTATTTGTCCTACTAAAGAATAAGATTATAAATTATTAGATTATTAAATTATTAAATCATCACATAAACAGTTGTTAAATTAATAATTTTTCTTTTCTTTTGTTATAAGCAAATAATTTTATGGCGCTAAACGTTTTAAATAGAACACCCCTATCGTTTCAACCGCGCTAGGTTTGGCATTATTTACTTCGTTTTTTTGTATTCCTTCTTTGTCCGAATCAACCATACAATTGCACGAATCGCTTCTGCAGTTGGCGGAATCATTCGCACAATTAATTGTCCGAACACCGCCGATATTACAGCAACACTCTAATAACACACACTTTTGTAGCGGATTTATTTATTAACCATAAATACAAACAACATGACTATTTTTATTAGCAGGTTTAAAACCCATAACTCATAACCCATAACTCATAATTAAATATGGCAAGCCCTGCGAAGCAGTAAGAGCAGGAAAAACAACAAGTAAACTATGAAAAAAATCAAACAATCACTTACCAGCATTTTAATACTATGCTTGGTAACGTTTGGTGCATTCAAGGTAAATGCGCAAGACATCAGCATTACTGGCTCATGCATTACAGGTTCCGATACGCTATACAAAGGAACTTTCCCCGATTTACCAACCTATAATGGCAAGCCTGTTTATTACAATGCCAATGTGATAGGATTTTATCAAGGTTCCAACATTCCATTAGAGGCAACCCTTTATTACGAAACTCCGGCACAAACCGGTTTAAGCTCAAATGCTTGGGTTGTGGCTTATGGCGGGCAACCTTACAATTACTTTATTTCAAATGCAGATACTCCACCAAGCGGTGATTATTTGCCATTTATTGCTGATGCACCATTATCCGATTGTGGTGGTAATGTTACAATAGGTAGTGTTGGTGTTTTACTTAATACGACTCCTACTTTGACCTTTACTAGCAATTCAGCTGCCATTACAGGTGATAATATCGCAAGTGATGGAGAAGGTGGTTCGCAAGCTATTTCAGATCTTGATATCCAAATATATAATATTTCGGATGCTTCAGGCACCTTTTTGAATTCGCTCTCTTGGCAGAATAGTACCTGGCTAGGATCTAGCGATGCTAACTTTTCTGGATTAGCATATCCTGCAAATGAGGGTCAAAAAGGTATGGTAATTAAATCTGC
>CAMBHH010000056.1 GCA_945866505.1 Flavobacterium psychrophilum | reverse complement strand
GTTCGGTTGTTATTCCTGGAAGTTATACTAAAAAGTTTGCTGCCGGTGATTTTCAAGTGCCTTGTGCCCTGATTATTGGAACTCGTAAACCTTCAACTGATTTGAAAACATCCTTGAACAATGCGTTGCGTGAATATGACGTAGCGGTGTAAATTATAAATTCCAATATTTTAAATTCCAAATTCCATGACTTGTCGATTGGAATTTGGAATTTTTTATTGCATTACTTTCTGCTTTTATTTTGTATTTTAATCAATTTTGCATATTTCATATAGGAAAAAAAAGCCTGAATCAATGAAATAGACAAGCCATCAATTCCATTCAAAAAACCTTTCTTGAAAAAATAACATCTAACAAACGAAACAGTTCCATTTAGCACTGGTTTGAAAGCATTTACCCTTTTGCCCTGATCAAAAAGTTGTTGAGCGTGCCAACCTGAATATTGATTTTTCTTTGCGATTATTTGTTCCAATGAATCCCAACCATAATGAAGAATATGAACTGGCACTTTCTTTTCATTTGTTGCAATGATTTTCTGATGAACGATTGAATCTGAGGGTTTTGCTGTTTTTTTATTAAAAAAACGAACTTTATGATCGGGATACCAACCTGCAAAATCTATCAATTTGTCTGCTAAAAAATTTTTTACTCGGAAACTAAAAGCATCAAAATCACCTATTAGATATTTCCCTTTTGAAAGAAAATCTTCGGCATCTGTGTCAAGAAATTCATCGGCATCCAAATTGAGAATCCAATCATTTTTGCAATGAGGCAAACCGTGAGTTCGTTGTGGACCATCACCTAAAAAGGGTTGCGAAACAACAATAGCTCCTTTTTCGTTGGCTATTTCAACTGTTCGATCTTTACTTAATGAATCGACAATTATTACCTCATCACACACTTTGAATAGCGCATCAATACACTTACCAATTGTATTCTCTTCATTATAAGTAATTACTAAACCGCTAATTGCCATCGAAAATAGTTTTCAAGTCAAAACAAAAATATGATTTTTAAATGAATACTATCTTAAAAAAAAAGAATAATCAGCCTTTTTAAAAATACTTTGTACTTTAGCCCAAAATTTAAGAATAGGAAATGAAAATCTTAGTCATTCAACAAAAGAGAATAGGAGATGTACTTACGAGTACAATTATCACCAACAACTTAAAAAAGAAATTTCCAAATGCTAAAATTGACTATATGTGTTATAGCCATTGTGTTGATGTACTAAAAGAAAACCCAAACATTAACGAAATTATTATCCTACCCGAACCTATCAGAAAATCATATAGTAAACTATTTCAATTCCTATTAAGCATTCGAAAAAACAAATATGATGTGGTTATTGATGCATATTGCAAATTGGAAACCAATTTAATTACTCTGTTTTCAGGAGCCAAAGATAGAATTTCATACCATAAAGGCTATTCAAATATCTTTTATAATCACACTGTAAAACGATTTAAAAACGGCGCAAAATCCAAATTAGGATTAGCTATCGAAAATCGATTATTATTGTTAAAACCATTGATTAAAGAAGAAATTACAGATTTCAAACCGAAAGTTTTTTTGACTGAAACCGAAATTCAAGAAGCTAAGGATTTAGTGCAAAAATTTGATATTCAAAAAGGCAAGAAGCAGTTAATTATGTTTGGCATTTTAGGTAGTGAATGGTATAAAACTTACCCTTTAGAAAAAATGTCTAAAATCATAGATTTCACAGTGGAAGAACTTGATGCCGATGTGATTTTTAATTATATTCCTTCTCAAAAAGAAGAGGCTTTAAAAGTATTTAATTTTTGTACTCCAAAAACACAAAAAAGGATTTATGTCGATTTGTATAGCGAAGGTTTACGCTCTTTTTTAGCTTTGCTTTCCCAATGTAATATGCTAATTGGCAATGAAGGTGGTGCGGTAAATATGGCGAAAGCATTAAATATTCCGACGTTTTCATTGTTTTCACCATCGGTTGATAAAGAAACTTGGCAAATTTTTGAAAATGAAAAAGAAAATGAATCTATTCATTTAAAAGATTTAAAACCAGAAATTTATGAACAAAACGACATGAAATTTATTAAAGAAAACACCTTTAGATATTTTGATGAATACCCTATTGAATTGATACTGCATAAATTAAAAACCTTTTTTATAACTAATAACTTAAAAAAAGGATAATTTTTATTTCCAAAATTTAAGTTTTTTCTTCAATCTTTTTTTTCTGTAAAATTGTTTTTGAAAATCGGCAGTGTAGTTCCAAAGTGTCTTAAAAATCGTTGCTTCGGACTTGCCAGAAATTTTGGCATATTCGTTACTCATCACCGCAACCATTTCTTTTAATGGCGTTAATCGACATAAATTTTTCATCCTTGAATCAAAATCCATAGCGTCGTGAAAATTCATTCTGTTTAAATCGACCAAGAAGAAATCGTAGTTTCCTTTGGCGTTTTTTTTAATCAAAGTATTGCCTGGAGAATGGTCTAAAAACTCGATTCCTTTTTCGTGCAAATTGAATGAAAATTGGGTAAATTGTCTCAAAATGTTCTCGTGATCTGGAAAATCCGGAATTTCGACTAATTCTCTAAAAGTCAAATCGCATTTCAACTGTTCGCTCACATAATAACTATCTTTAAGTCCAATAAGGTCGTAATTTTCAAAAAAAGCAATAGGTTGAGGTGTTCCAATTCCTTTTTGCAATAAAGCTGTGGCATATTCAAAGGAACGTCTTGCCTTAGATTTCCTAAAATATTTGTAAGCAATTTGATTAATTAAATGTGGAACTTTAAAGGATTTGATATTTATCGTGTTGCCTTCTAATTCGAATAATTTAATTTTATTTCTTTGACCATCGCCAAAAAGAATTCCATCCGTATTGAAATTATTTATTATCGCAATTACTTTATGGTCGTGATTTATACAATTGGGATTAAATAAATATTTCATTTAAAGTATAGGTTAAAAAAACAAATGTATGTATTGCATTTTAGACTTCAAATTTTTAATGTATTTTTACATAAATTATATTCCCTATGCCTTATTCTAGTTGTAGCCTAGTAGTATCTACTTATAATTGGCCTGGAGCCCTAGAGTTATTATTGTTAAGCGTGCTAAACCAGACCGTTTTACCCAATGAAGTGATAATTGCAGATGATGGATCTCGGGAAGATACCAAACAATTAATTGAAGATTTTCAAAAAAAATTCCCCGTTCCCTTGATTCATATTTGGCACGAAGATTTTAAAAACAGAAAGCCAACTATTATGAATAAAGCAATTGCCGCAGCTAAATATAGCTATATAGTTGAGATTGACGGCGATATCATCATGAACAAACATTTCGTGGAAGATCATTTAACTTTTGCGGAAAAAGGACATTATCTATTTGGCTCTCGCGTCAATATTCAGGAGAAATTATTGCCTGAATTGTTTTCAAAAAAAGTTATCGATTTCAATTTGTTTTCCAAAGGCATCAAGAAAAGAGGACGAACTATTCGGATTCCATTACTAATGAATTTTTCCAAAAGTGTTGACCAACGTTCTAGAAAACTTCGCGGTTGCAATATGTCATTTTGGAAAGCCGATTTTATCAAAATCAATGGATTTAATGAAGGATTAGTTGGTTGGGGAATTGATGATTCTGAAATGATTCAAAGACTGCACAACATTGGAATTAAAGGAAAAAGACTGAAATATTCAGGAATTGCCTATCATATTTACCACAAAGAACAATCAAAAAGTCATCTCGAAATCAACAACGAAATCGAGAGACTAACCACTGAAAAGAAACTTACTTTTATAGAAAAAGGAATCAATCAATATTTATGATGTTTGACATAGCCGTAATTCTAATCAACTATAACTCCAGCGAACACAGCATCAATTGCATTCGTTCCATTATTGAAAAAACCTCAAAAAACCTTAATTATCAAATTATCATAACCGATAATTGTTCTGAAAAAGAGGATTATTTAAAGTTGAAATCGTTTTGTGAAGAGAATAATTTCCCTAATTTAGAACTTCATCGAAGTAATATAAATACTGGTTTTGGAGGAGGGAATATGTTTGGAATTCAATTTGCCAAAGCCCAGTATTTGGCTTTTCTCAACAATGATACTTTATTGAAAAATGATTGTTTTTCGATTCTAAAAAACGCATTAGAGAACAACCCAAATATTGGAATTGCTGGTGCTCAGGCTTATAAAGAAAATGGAGAGTTTATGATTTCACTTGATCATTTTGCCTCACCAATAAGAGAAACTTTGGGCAGAAATTTTTTGGAATTTATAGATGCGACAAACTATCCTAAAAGGAAAAAAGAATATACCCAACCTTTAAAAGTAAATTTTATTCCAGGTAGTTTTATGTTTGTTAGAGCTATCGATTTTTATGAAATCGGAGGATTTGACACTGCTATTTTTTTATATTATGAAGAAACCGATCTTTGTAAGAGATTAGAGAAAAAGTCTAAATTTGCCTATTTAATTCCAGAAGCCGAATTTATTCATTACCACGGTGCAAGTACAGAGCAGCGGTCGTTAGTTATCAAAAAAGAATTAAAAATTTCCTTACTTTATATTATTAGAAAACATTATGGTTTTTTTGGACATAAAATAGTACAGTGTTTTCTTGTCATAAAATATTTTTTCAGTAGTCTTTTTAAACCTAAAAATTGGTCAGTATTCTTTCTTATATTGGCAGGAGCACATTTGTCAAAATCATTAAAAAACCAACAAAAAATCGTTAATCTATTATAAACAAAGAAGTTCGCAAATTAAATACAATAAAATAAAAAAATAAAAAATTTCTTGTCTGCAAGGTAGACTTTTTTGGTAAAATTGGTTGCTATGCTACGAACCTTGAAGCTGCATATTGCCAAGATCTATAAATTTGATAAGAACGGCGTTGATATTGTTGAGATATTAAGCAGAATTGAAATAGCCATCAAAGATTCTGAATTATTATATTTGCTACTATTAAAATCAATTCTTACATAATCCGATTAAATTTTTTACTTACTATTTTTTATCATAAAACTAGACACAAAACATCAGCAAAACATGAAGATTTCTGTAGCTCTATGTACCTTTAATGGATTCAAATACCTTAGAAAACAAATCGATAGTATTTTAAATCAACATGGTGCTATCCCAGATGAAATCATTATTTGCGATGATAAATCAAAAGATGACACTTTAAAAATTCTTACAGAATACAAAATTTTATACCCAAATATTTTTAAAATTTATGTCAATGAAATAAATCTTGGGAGTACCAAAAATTTTGAAACAGCAATTTCACTTTGTTCGGGTGATTACATCTTTTTGTCTGATCAAGATGATATTTGGAAAAACAATAAGATTCAAAAAGTTTTAGAAGTTTTTAATAAAAATCCAGATGCTGAAGGTGTCTTTTCAAATGCAGATTTAATCGACAAAGATAACAACCAAATTAAGGACTTAACCATTTGGGATTCAATCTTTTTTTTAGAAAAAGAATTAACAAAACCTATTGACCTTTTTGATGTTGTTTCTAAAAATGGTAATGTAGTAACCGGTGCAACTTTATGCATTACTAAAAGTGTTAAAGATTTCATATTTCCATTTCATACTGATATGCTGCACGATGAGTGGATTGCAAATCTACTCGCAATAAGAAATACACTGTATTACTCAGATGAAAATCTTATTTCTTACAGGCTGCATAGTAATCAACAAGTGGGGATGAAAAATATAAACAAAATAAAACAAAAACTGCATCTAAAAAGAATTATTCTTAATTTAGAAAAACCAAAAACCTTCAAAGAATACAGATTATTATCTAAAAAAAAATATTTGAAATTTAATAATAGTTTAAAATTTAATAAATTAATTTCGCCAAGTTTAAGCCTGTCGGATGTGGTTGTAAAAAGCAAATATGATTGGGACAAAACCAACAGTACAATAAAATTAAAATTCCCGATTAGATTTGCTTTTTTTAAGTACATTGACGCTGTTAGAGGCAAGAGAAAGTAAAAAATAAAAAAAATGAATATTGCAGCATGTGTCATTTTATATCATCCTAATACTACTGAAATAATAAGCAATATAGAAACGTATTTACCTTTCGTTAAAAAGCTGTATGTTTTTGATAATTCCCAAAAAAAATCGAACCAATTAGTTTTTAAAAATTTAAAAAAGACTGAATACTATTGGGATGGTGAAAATAAAGGAATTTCGATTAGGTTAAACGATGCTTGTAAAAAGGCAATCGAAGAAAATTTTGATTATTTGCTTACTATGGATCAAGATTCTTGCTTTGATACTATAACAATTAACCACTATTTTCAATGTATTGTAAACTTTGTCTATCACAGTAAAGTAGCGGTTTATGGTTTAGAATATAATCGAAAAGAAATTTATTCCAAAACGCCAATAACAACAGAAGTAGATCATCTAATTACTTCGGCATCAGTTTTAAACCTCAAACTATTTAATGTAATAGGTGGATTTGACAACAACCTTTTTATTGATGGTGTAGACATAGATTATTGTTTTTCAGCAATATGTAAAGGATTTAAAAACATAAAATTCTGCAATATTTCCTTTAGTCATTCTCTCGGAACCAGAACTAAAAGAGGTTCAATTTTTACTTTATATTTATTTAAAAAATATGTTTCTCTTCATTCCTCTCTGAGAATTTATTATATGTTTAGGAATATGCTTTATATTAAAAATAAATACGAAAAAAAAATTCCCGAAATTATCCGTAAATTTGAAAAAAATCAGAGGTATCATATTTCTAAAAACATAAGATATTCTAACGAAATTGTTAAAGTTTTAAAATATAAGCAAAAGGCTTTTCAGGATTTTAAGAATAATAAAATGGGCGAAATCGACCCTTTATTTATTTTTTAGGCTACTGTTCTTTTGCAGTTTTCTAAAAAAAATATTACTAACAATGCAATTTTAGAAAAGAACAATGCTACACCTTCTTTTTGGTGCTAGAATGGGATTTATAAGAATCAAAAAGTAATTTTATGAAATTTTGTATTATAAATTATGATTATTTTGGATATTACAAACACACCCTTTTAGAACTCCAAAAAAGAAATATTAATGCAACCCATATTGATATAAGTAAATTTCATTTTTCATATTCTAGTAAATTTCAAAAAATCAGAAATTTTTTTCTTAAGCTATTTTTCAAAAAAAACATTAAGCAAATCGAATTAAAAAATTTATTTTTAATCAATTATTACCATTAGGAAAACAAGACATAATACTTGTAATTCGTCCAGATTTAATATACAGAGATACTCATTTAAAAATTAAAAAACATACTTCAGAAAACAAATGTTATTTATACGACAGTTGTATCCGTTTCAACATTAAAAACTTAACAAAGGGGATTTTCGAAAGAATTTATTCTTTTGAAATGGAAGATGTTGAGAAATTTGGTTTTATAGCTATAACCAATTTTATATTTCTCAAAAAAAAATTGAAATAAAAAAATCATTTAAAACACAGTATTTATTATAATGTCTCTTGATGAACAATTAACCGTTTTAAACTTAATTGTAGAAAAACTCTCTTATTTAGGTATTGATATTAATTCAAAGTGTATTGTTGTTAGTAGTATTTAACCTCAATCAATTCAACCAGGTATAGAACATATAAACAAAAATAAAAATACTATAGAGGTTCTAGAACTCTAAAATGAATCTGTATTTTTTCTTGATTTAATTAGAAAAAAACATAATGGATTAAGTTTTAGAATTTTTGAAACGTGACCGATGCAAAGAAAAATCATTACAACAAATCAATCTATTAAGAATTACGATTTTTATAAACCTAATAATATCTTAATAATTGATGAAAAACATATAACTTTTAAACCAGAATTTTTCAACACCCCTTACGAACCAATTCCTGAAAGTGTCTATAATAAATATACTTTAAGTATTTGGGTCAATGTGGTATTTGATTTGAAAAGTGAATGAGTTTGTGTAAAAAGAAGGTTCTAAATAACTTAATATTCGAATACGAGTCTCTTCACAATATCATTTTTTGAATTGGCAATTGACTATTCGTTTTATCCTCCTTCATAAAATAGTATACTACTCCCCAAAATTCAGACAGATAAAAGCATGATTTAAGATAGGAATAACAGCCTTAAATTAGCCAAATTATGTCAAAAACAAGAAGAACCTTCAGGAAGAATTTTAAATCCAAAGTGGTGCTAGAGGCACTTAAAGAAAAAGATACCATCGAGGTATTAGCCAAAAAATATAAGCTTTTGCCCAACCAAATTTCGCGTTAGAAAGCCGAGGCAATAAGGGATATTTCTTCAGTTTTCTCTATCGAGAAAACGGTCGCTCCTAAAAATGAAATTCCTACCGAGAAGCTTTATGCTCGTATTGGCGAGCTAAGTTAGCAGGTTGGTTTTCTAAAAAAAGTTGAATTAATCCCATCAAAGAAAGAGAAAAAAAATGATAGATTCAACCAATAAATTAAGCAGTATTAAACAATGTGAATTATTAGAAATTAGTTGTAGAAACCTGTTTTATAAGAAGAAAGAAGAGCCTCAAAAGGATTTAAATGTAATAAAGCTATTGGCACCTCAGTACTATGTAACCCCATTTTATGGCTGTGATGATTTAAACCCAGAATTTACAGTGCCACAACATTCTTTTATATTTTTCATTACATTATAAAAGTAGGATTTAAAATATAAGTCTAACTTTGCTGTTTTTATACAAATAAACAACTTATGAATATATCATTTAGAATTATTATTTTCTTATTAATTAGCAATACCTTTTTTGCTCAAAACATCCCAGTTGGATATATTGATTTTACGGAGACACGATTACGAAATGAACAATTATTAGGAAGAGTAGATTCATTGGTATCCTTTTCATTGCGCCCCTTATCACAAAGTCTACTAACAGGTAAGCTTGATTCAAACAAAAAGTTTAGCTTAGAAGCTCTTCCTATCCGCGTTACACAACAATACAATACCTTTGCTCCTTCGGGATGGAATGATGGCGCAATGATTCCTGCCAAAGGCTATCAGACTCTTCTAAGCGCTGGATTATTTGCTCAATATGGAATTTTAAATGTTAAAATAAATCCCGAATATGTTTATGCAGCAAATCCCGATTTTGAAACATTCCCTTTAACTGAAACAGATGTAGCACGAACCAATCATATTTACTACCTCAATTACTCAGATTTACCCGAACTTTTAGGTGCCAAACCCTACAGTAAATTATTTTGGGGGCAAAGCAAAATTAGTCTCAATTATAAAAGCATATCTGTAGGGGTCTCTACCGAAAATCTTTGGTGGGGACCTGGGCAAAGGAATTCACTTATTATGAGTAATAATGCTCCTGGGTTTTTACATTTCACGCTTAATACCCGAAAACCAATAAAAACTTTAATAGGAAGTTTTGAAGGACAATTGATTTCTGGAAAATTAAAAAGTTCTGGTCTAGATGTTGCAGAAGAGCAATATATCATTGACGGAATAAATTACAAATTACCTAAAGAGCAGGATTGGCGCTATATGAGCGGATTAACCATAAATTACCAACCCAAATGGGTTCCTGGTTTGTTTATCGGTTTAAATCGCGTATTTCAGGTTTATCACAAAGACTTAGGAGATAGTTTTTCGGATTATTTCCCAGTTATTACTCCATTTCAAAAGAAAAATTTAACCGAAGAAGATGAAAAAGCGAGAGACCAAGTGGCTTCTCTATTTTTAAGATGGGTACTAAAAGAATCTAAAGCAGAGTTATATTTCGAAAACGGCTGGAACGATCATTCTAACGACATTGTTGATCTATTTGAAAGCCCTTCTCATTCCAGAGCTTTTCTATTAGGTTTTAGTAAAATTTTTTTACTTAATCCAAACAAAGAGAAGTATTTGAAATTCAATTTTGAACATGCAGGAATGCAACAAAGTGCCGATCGCATCGTAAGACCTGCTGGTGCTTGGTACGTACATCGTCAAGTTCGTCATGGTTACACTAATGAAAGCCAAGTAATGGGTTCTGGAATTGGTCCTGGTGGAAATTCGCAAACCTTAGAATTTAGTGTTTGGAATAAAGGCAAAGTATGGGGAGTTCAAATGGAACGATTGTCACATAATCTAGATTATTACTATGACGCCTATACTGAATACAATCATAAATGGACAGACTTTAATATCAACACATTTGCTTACCGAAAGTATAATAATTTTGGAATTCAAGCTAAATTGAACACTTCATTGATGGATAATTATCAATGGCAGTATCATAATCTTAAAGTTAATATTCAGTTTCAACTTACTTTGCAATACCATTTGCAATAAAAAAAATCACTGTTATAAAATCTGATTTGTTTATTCAACATATCGGGTTTATTCTATAATCGCTATTAAAAATAATGTGTTTTTTTGTTGATTTTACAACTTAACTTTATTCATAAAATTGATTATAAGTCCATAATTTTATTTAATATCTAATTTCAATAACTTCAAATAAATACCTTTGTAAAATATAATAAACAAAATGGACATCAACCACGAAATCCACAAAGCATTTGACATAATCCAACAAGGTGGCATTATCCTTTACCCAACAGACACCGTTTGGGGAATTGGCTGTGATGCCACAAATGCTGAAGCGGTCTCCAAAATCTACAAACTCAAACAACGGGATGAAACTCAAAGTATGATTGTTTTGATGAATGGCGAGAAAATGATGTATAATGTTTTCAAAGATATTCCCGAAGTGGCTTGGCAAATTATTGATTTATCCGAAAAACCAACCACATTAATATTAGATAAACCAAGAAATGTGGCGCCCAATTTAATAGCTGCTGACAATACATTAGGAATCCGAATCGTAAAAGAGTCTTTCTGTTTTAAATTAATGGAAAAAATGCGAAAACCATTAGTGTCCACTTCGGCAAATATTTCAGGACAACCCAATCCTATTGCCTTCAAAGATATTAGTCCAGAAATTATAAAAGGTGTGGACTATGTTGTAAATTTGCACCGCGATAAAATTGCCGGAAAACCTTCGACAATCATAAAATTAACGAGCGATTCGCAGGTAAAAGTGATCAGAAAATAGTTTTTTTTGTCACAGATTCACAGATTAAAATTAGATTATTGACAACGAAAAAAAAACACAGATTTCTTTTAAAGTTTATAAATCAATCCTATTTCTAAAAAGAAATCCAATTAAAAATCAGTGAATCTGTGGCAATATATGCTTTTGATTGTTTTGTGGTTAGTTATAAAAAAACCACAAATTCACTGATTTTATTTAAAAAAATAAATCTCACAGATTATTATGTCAGACTATTTATACGAAGATGATACTTATAAAATTATTGGTGCTTTAATAGAAGTCCATAAAAATTTGGGCAAAGGTTTCTCTGAAATTGTTTATAAAGATGCCTTTGAATATGAGTTAAAAAGGATTGACTTTTCTTTTGCAAGAGAGAAAGAATATTTAGTTCATTATAAAGATATTATTTTAAATCATAAATTTTATGCTGATTTTGTTATATCAGACAAAATCATAATTGAAATAAAATCAACAGACGCATTGCACGAAAAGCATATTTCACAATGCTTAAACTACTTGCACGTTTCTGGGCATAGACTCGCTATTTTAGTAAATTTCAACAAGACTTCTCTTGAATACAAAAGAATTATAAAATAATCTTTGAAAAAAATCTGTGAATCAGTGGCTACAATAAAAACCAACTATACTAAAGCCCTAAATAATAAAATATTCGAAGTCATCTCGCACGCTTCGCAAGAACTCAACATAGATAGTTATGTTATTGGTGGTTTCGTGCGGGATTTAATTCTTGAACGAGATTTCAAAAAAGACATCGATATTGTCGCTGTTGGCAGCGGAATTGAATTGGCTTTGAAAGTTTCTGAATTATTGCCCAACAAACCAAAAGTACAAGTTTTTAAAACCTATGGAACAGCAATGTTGCGTTTTGAAGATACCGAAATCGAATTTGTAGGCGCTCGAAAAGAATCCTACAATCTTGACAGCCGAAATCCTGTTGTAGAAAACGGAACCTTGGAAGACGACCAAAATCGTCGTGATTTTACAATCAACGCTTTGGCTTTATCTTTAAACACCGCCAATTTTGGAGAACTTTCCGATCCTTTCAATGGATTGGACGATATGAAAAATAAAACCATCAAAACTCCGCTTGATCCTGACATTACTTTTTCCGATGATCCTTTGCGAATGTTGAGAGGAATACGATTTGCGAATCAATTGGGTTTTGAAATTGAAGAAAACTCTTTGCAATCTATTACAAAAAATGCAGATAGAATCAAGATAATTTCGGGTGAAAGAATTGTCGATGAATTGAATAAAATCCTTTCTACCGGCAAGCCTTCGGTTGGATTTTTATTGTTGTACAAAACTGGATTATTGGATATAATATTACCAGAATTAACTGCTTTGAACCAAGTGGAAGAAATCGAGGGACAAACCCATAAAAATAATTTTTACCACACACTGGAAGTATTGGATAATATTTGCCCGAATACGGATGATGTTTGGTTGCGTTGGTCGGCATTGTTACACGACATTGGAAAAGCGCCTACCAAACGTTTCAACAAAAAACAGGGTTGGACTTTCCACGGTCACGAATTTTTGGGCGGAAAAATGGCAAAGAAAATCTTCGAAAGATTGCGAATGCCACTAAACCACAAAATGAAATTTGTACAAAAAATGGTAATGATGAGTTCACGTCCCATTGTTTTATCCGAAGATATCGTCACTGATTCGGCAGTGCGCCGTTTGATTTTTGATGCCGGCGAAGATGTTGAAAGCCTTATGACCTTGTGCGAAGCCGACATCACGACCAAAAACCCCAATAAATTCAAAAAATACCATCAGAATTTCGAAATTGTTCGCAAGAAAATAGTAGAAGTCGAAGAGCGTGATCAGGTGCGCAATTTTCAACCGCCGATTTCTGGAGAAGAGATTATGGCAATTTTTAATTTGCAACCATCACGAGAAATTGGAGTTTTGAAAGAAGCAGTAAAAGAAGCTATTTTGGAAGGCGAAATTCCTAATGAATATCAAGCGGCTTATGATTTCGTTTTGATGCGTGGAGCCAAATTAGGTTTGATAAAAGTTTAAGTATTGTTTACTGTTCTTATATTTAAAAAATTCTTAACTTTATAGAAATTTTGATTATGATTTTAGCCGAATTAAAATTAGAAATAATTGAAAAAATTATCGCAATTGACGATAGCGCTTTGTTAAATAAAATTCAAGAAATTATAAACGACTATGAATCTAATTCATTAGTAAATGAGCAAACCACAACTTATGAAAAAATTAGAATTTTTTCGGAAGAGGAACAACGTAAAATAAATCTTGCTATCCAACAATATGAAAATGCCGAATGTATTTCTGATGAAGAAGCACAAAAAGAAATTCTAGAATGGTTAGAAGATTAATTTGGTTCGTAGAGACCCGAAATTCTATAAAAATATTTTTGAATACTGGAATAATAGAAATAAATCAAAAGAATAGAGTCGAAGATTAAATGTACTTTTCAAGACCAATTTAAAAATCGGCCTACAACTTCCAGAATTCAGCAAACCTACTTTTAGAGAAGATTCAAAATTTATAATTATAAGCCATTTTGAAATTATTTACAAAATAACCCCATATGAAATTGTTGTCCTACACATCTGGGACACACGCCAAAATCCACTAGACTTTCCAATAAAATAAAATTCCATTGAAAAAATACTTTTTAAAATCGGCTAAAACAGCATTAATTCTAGTTTATCTTGTCATACTTGCAGGTGCATTTGTTCGATTAACTGGTTCTGGAATGGGTTGCCCTGATTGGCCAAAATGCTTTGGATACTACATTCCACCAACACAGGAAAAAGAATTACTTTTTACCGCTGGAAAAGAATACGACAAAGGTCAAGTAATCATAAAAGACGAATCATTATTGGTAGCAAAAGCCAGTTTTATCTCGACAGCTACCTTTGAATCTTCCAATTGGGAAAAATACACCAAACACGATTATGCCGTTTTCAATCCTTTACACACTTGGGTAGAATATATCAATAGATTGTTAGGAGCATTAGCAGGAATTATTTGCTTTGCGACTTTTATACTTTCTTTTTGGTTTCGGAAAGACAATAAAAAACTCATTCTACTTACTTTTCTAATTTGTATTTTAATGGGATTTCAAGCTTGGTTAGGCAAAACAGTCGTCGATTCAGTGTTGAACCCAGTTAAAATCACTACACACATGCTCGCCGCTTTGTTAATTGTTGCTTTTCAATTAATCACTATTCATGAGGTTAAAAAAGACCGAAAAGCATTAATTCTTGACAATAAATTCAATTGGGTTTTACTAATTTCATTGGCTTTAACAATAATTCAGGTTGTTTTAGGAACAAGTGTTCGAGAGCAAGTTGATACCATTTCGAAAACTGGCGCACCTGAAATTTTATGGCTTCAAAATCCGAGTTTATCGTTTTATGTTCATCGTAGTTTTTCAATAATCGTCTTATTGGTCAACTTGTTTTTATTCGGACGAAATCGAAAATTAAATTTAGGCTTTTCAAAAACAAACTGGGTACTAGTTTTGATCGGAATTGAAATTCTTACCGGAATTGCTATGTATTATTTTGATTTTCCATTTGGAACACAAACTATTCATATTGTTTTAGCTACACTGTTATTTGGAGTACAATTTTATATGATTTTAGAATCCAAAAACAACAAGAAAATTCTTTTATAAAACAAACAAAACCTACTGATTAATCCGTGGGCTATTCAAATTAGTAACCGACTATATTGTCACATTCTCTTTTCAACGTATAAAAATGTCTAAACTTGCTGCCGAGGATAAATTCTTAGATTTGTCGGATTATGGAAGACCAATTGCAAAGCTATTTGCCAATCAATTAAAAAACACACGATTTACACCTATTCACGTCACACTGCTTTTTGGACTTTGTGGCTTGATTGGCATTTACTGCATTTTGCGAAACCACTACTTTTTAGCCTGCTTTTTCATCATTCTGAAATCGATTATTGATGCTATTGATGGCGAACTAGCTCGAATAAAAAACACACCTTCTTATGTTGGAAGATATCTCGACAGTGTCTTTGATATTACACTCAATTTTTTCTTTTTTATGATGATATGCTACATGTCCGAAACCTCATTTTGGATGGCTTTATTAGCCTTTTTTTGCATCCAATTACAAGGAACTTTATACAATTACTACTATGTGATTTTGAGAAATAATTCAATTGGAGGAGACAAAACGAGCAAAATTTTCGAAGACAATTCACCAGTAGCTTTACCTGGAGAAACTCAAAAATGGGTCAATATCTGGTTTAGGATTTACACAATTGTCTATGGTGTTTTCGACAAAATAATTCATACTTTAGACAGTGAAGCGTACAAGGCAAAAACGTTTCCTAATTGGTTTATGACGTTTGTTTCTATTTATGGATTAGGTTTTCAATTGCTGATTATTGCCGTAATGCTGCCGATGGATTTAATAGAATATATCATTCCATTTTTCATCTTGTACACTTTATTTATTCTTGTATTAATTGGGATTAGAAAGTCCTTTTTTAGAACTTAAATCATCATAGAAATAATCTATACTGAATTCGTAAATAATTAAACACCAGTATTTTTAAGTATATTTATTTATTATAATAATTTAATATAGAATTATCCTATCCAATTTTTAAATTCTTGAACCTTTTCTCTACTAACAATCACGTCATCCTCCTTGTAAGAAGGCAAAATTACCTTCAATCTTGAGTTCGAATACAACACAATTTCCTTGATGGATTTTAATGGAATAACGAATTTTCGGCTAATTCGATAAAATGCTGATGGATCTAATTCTTGTTCCAAAACTTCGAGAGTACTTTCAATTAAATAATTTCGATTATCGAAAGTGTGAATGTATGTTCCTTTATTTTCGCTAAAAAAACATTCAATTTCATCAGTAGAAATTACTTTGAGATGGTGACCAATTTTTACCGTGAACCTAGTTTTGTAATTCTTCTCGAGAGGATTTTGGAACATTTTTCTAATTTGTTCAAAATCCAACTGTAAATTCTTTTCAGGTTTAGGCAAACGGTCTTTAAATTTAGAAATCGCTACTTCCAAATCGTCTTCGTCGATGGGTTTCAAGAGATAATCAATGGAGTTTAATTTGAATGCTTTCAGCGCATATTCGTCATAAGCTGTTGTGAAAATCACAGCGCTTTTTATGTCTATTTTTTCAAAAATTTCAAATGACAAACCATCCGATAATTGAATATCTAAAAAGATTAAATCCGGATGCTCATTTTTAGAAAACCATTCGACAGCTTCTTCAACAGAATGAAGCATCACTCCTACTTCGACATTAAATTTTTCGAGTTTGCGTTGCAGTAATCTTGCAGCTGGTTTTTCGTCTTCGATTATTATTGTGGTCATTTTTAGGTTAGTGGTTAGAAGTTTGAAGATGGAAGTTTGAAGGTTTTAGAGTTTAAAGGTTTTACCGTTTAGAAGTTCATAATTCGAAATCTCACACTTGATTTCTGAATTCTGAAATCTGCAATCTGCAATACTTGCTCACTCCCATTTCTCGCTTTTTTCTTTTTCCATTAACTCTTGAATTTTTCTTTCTTCCCAGTTTTTTCCAAAAAAAATGTTTTTCCCAAATACTGATAAACCGTGTGCCGCTAAACCAATTCCCCAAAATAATGCTGTGTTAAAGTTTATCCAGCTCCAAAAATTTGGATTACTTTGAGTATTACCATAATAATTTTTGGTAACAATGAATATGTTAACCAAAACATAAACCAGTGCGTGAACATAAAATCCTTTGATTCTTTTTACCCTTTTGTAAGCGATATTGTATCGTTCGTCTGAACTATAATTTTCAGACTGGTATTCTTCAAACATTTCTATTGATTGTTGCATTTCTTTAATTTTTGAATTATTTCCAAGTTTCTTTATTCTCATTTTCCTTATCCATATACTCTTTAATTTTTTGCTCTTCCCAATCTTTTCCAAGAAAAGGCATATAATTAAACACCCTCATACCGTGAAATACAACTCCAATTCCCCAACCTAGTAATGGCCAAAAAAACCATAAATAATCTGGCGAAGTCACTAAATTAATGATCAAAAGTACAATATTCACAAGAATATATGAGACTAAATTGCCGTAAAACCCTTTGATTTCTTCTACTCTTTTTTTTGCTTTATAATAGCGTTCTTCTTGATATATATTTTCCATATTTTTAACTATTATTTCCAAGTTTGTTTATTTTCCTCTTTTCTTAAAATCTCTTGAATTTTACGCTCTTCCCAGTTGGAACTATAACCAAAAACTTTGAAAGCGTGCATTGTTAAACCAAATCCCCAACCTCCTGCCGAAAACCAAAACCATTGAAATTGTGGCATATAAGTCAAATTTATAAAAATTAAAACCGGAATTACACAACAATATGAAATTAAGTTTCCGTAAAATCCTTTGAGTTCTTCTACTCGTTTTTTGGCTCTAAAGTAAGCGGTATTTTCATTATAATTTATTGATGTTTCCATAACTGAAATTTGTTTCGTTAAAATTGGTATTTTTACTGTAAATGTTTGTTCGTTTTGTTCAATCAAAACTTTTCTGCTGGTGATAATTCGGTAACG
>CAMBHH010000055.1 GCA_945866505.1 Flavobacterium psychrophilum | reverse complement strand
TGTCGAATCGACTTCGCCACCTTGAATGACTTCAATTTTTACGGAATCCTTTTGTTGATTTTGCAAAGTTACCGAACGAAAAAAAGTCGTGTTGTCGTACAAATGTGCATCAACATATTTCAGAAAATTGGCAACGGTAGTTGGTGCTTTTTTAGGATACAATTCTACGGTGATATCGCCTAATGATGTTTTAATTAGGCAATTTTTTTTCTTCTGTGCTGTAAGATTAATGATTGCGAAAAGCATAACTAGTATAGACAGTGCTATTTTTTTCATTGTTTTATTGGTTTAGATATTTTGTCCGAAAGTCAGCAAATTGTTGTCTGGGTCAAGTACTGAAAATTCTTTTTGTCCCCAAGGTTTTAGTTCTAATTGTCCATTGGGATGAATGCTTGTTTTATTGTCCAACAAAGTTTGATAATAGTTATCAATAGCATCTGTTCTGATGTAAACCTGACCATAGTTTTCTTTTGGGTCCAATGTTTTGAACTCGAAAAAGTGAATTTGAATCCCGTCTTTTTGCATCATCAAATAGCCATCAAAGTCAGCACTTCCAAATTCTTGAAAGCCTAATTTATTACTGTAAAAGTTCCTTGTTGCCTTTTTGTCGCGCATCGGTAACTTGGGATGAATGGCTGTTAGCATAGTTAATGGATTGATTTTTTACATTATTTTTTTATTGCCCTTCAGAGACAAAAACAAGTTTGTTTCTATCTTGGTTTACGGCCAACCGAAATATTTTTGAAATCCCCATTGCTTTCAAATTGGACAATTCTCGCCAAGCTTTGTTTTCAGACTTTATGTTACAATAAATGAGGCTAGATTCATTCGAAGAACACAACCATCCATCATCAGTTAAATAAAAATCTTCGGTGTCTTTTGGTAGTTCAATCAGATGAGTTATGGTGCCTTTTTTGTCAATAAATGAGACCCAATTTCCTTTTTTTAGCTTCTGACAAATTACAATTCCGTCACGGTATTTATACAAACTACGACCGATGCTGTCTGTCAAGTACTTTTCGGTTTTGTTTTTGATATTGATTAATTTCAAAGTAACCTTTGGTTTTGATAATGTAAACGCAGCAATTTCGGACTTGTTCAACCAGCAATAATATCCAATAGAATCTTTTGATGTATATAGTTTTTCAGTAACTAAACCATCTAACGAAATTCGGGTCAGATTTTGGTCTGTGTCTTTTACTACAGATATAAATTTACCGTCGGGAGTAGTTTTTGGAGAATATTCTGCTTGGCTATTATTGGTCAATTGTTTGGTAGTGGCAGTGGCTAAATCATATAGAAAAACATCTGTTGGTTTTTTATTTCTAGTACTGACATACGCCACAGCATTCAGCTTTTCAATAAAACTAGGTTGGTTGTCGTAGTCTTCATTATTACTAATATTTACAGGTTTTGAATTTGGGTTGATACTAAAAGAAGTTGCATTTTTTTGAATATCGAGCAAGTAAACTTCAGTTGCGGGTTGTGCAAATCCATATTGATGTAGCCATACAATTAAAAATAGTAAGCGGTTTAATTTTATATTAAATAGCGTATAATTAGTTTTATGTTTTCTCATTATTTTTAAGTATTATTGCTTTTGTTTGTGGGCACGGATTACTTCGTCAGTTTACTTCGTTCGTTTGGAAATCCGTGATTTCGGGTCGTTGTTCTTCCCTAACGTTAGTTTTATTGTTAGTTGTTTATGTCCCCTACTTTGAATGACCATTCTATATGCTTATCAATATCGTGTCGTAACAACATATTTAGTTGTGCAGTATGATGCTGGGTATGTCGCAGGTTATAAAGTAGAATTTCCAAAATCGGGTAATCCATATCATTTGGCTCGTCTCCTTCTTTAAACCTATCATTTAATTTTTCTTCTGTCAGAGCGTAAATCAATTGTTTGCATTTTTCACGACTTTGTTTAAGATATTCCACTATTTCTTGGTTACTGTAAAGTTTGTCTGGTATTAAATCGTCAATTGCTTCTTTTGGTCTGTCTTCTGGCTCTTTTTGTGTATAGGGAAGTAGTGGTGAAAAGTCGCTTGGTGGAATTGTCAAATAGTAGTCTAAAAAAATTGTACTGTGAAAAGCAATATAATAAAATCGTCTATTTGTCAAAAAATAATCGTCAGGGCAATTTGAAATTACATTGATAAGCATATCAATACTTGCTCCGAATTGATTCCATAATATTTCTATTGTTGTTTTGTCCACATTTTGTCGTTTTGAATTGCTTTCGGGGCAGTTTTACAATGCTATAGACCACTTTTATATACTCATTTATTAATCCAAAAACTGAGTATATCTATCTGCTTTTGGACGGTTTTCTCAACTTGAGTACTATTTCTATCAAGCCTTCTCCTTCACAAATTCATCAATCACTTTTTGGTAATAATCATAAGTAGTTTTAGCGATAGATTCCCAACTGAAAATTTTCAAAACGCGTTCTCTTCCAGCTTTTCCCATTTGGGTTGCCAAGGCTTCGTCTTCTAACAAAATATTGATTTTGGCTGCAAAAGCTTTCTGAAAAGCTTCCGGATTGGCAGGATTAAAATCGGTTCTGGAAACACTTTCGAGTGGGATTAAATAACCCGATTCTCCTTCGACAATGATTTCTGGAATTCCACCTACCTGACTCCCCACCACTGGTGTTTCGCAAGCCATTGCTTCGAGATTGATGATGCCAAAAGGTTCGTACAAGGAAGGACAGGCAAATACTCGAGCGTGGCTGTACAACACTTTTATTTTTTCGCGTGGTAGCATTTCGGAGATAAGGATGACTCCATCTCTTTCTTTTTTCAAATCGGCAATCAAAGCTTCGGTTTCTTCGGCAATTTCCTTGGTATCAGGAGCTCCAGCACAAAGTACGATTTGGCAGTTTTTGTTGAAATGTTTGGCAGCAGAAATTAACTGTGAAATTCCTTTTTGGCGGGTAATGCGTCCCACAAATAGTACAAATGGAATGTTGGGATTAATTCCTAATTCTAGAAGTAAGTTGTTCTCAAAGGTGGGTTGGTAGAATTCGGGATCGATTCCGTTGTGTATTACCGTCACTTTTTCAGGATTAACACCATAAGCTTCGATGACGTCTTCTTTCATTTGTTGGCTCACAGCAATAATTCCATCGGCGGTATTGTAAGCACTATTTTCGATCCAACGCGAAAGAAAATAACCGTTTCCAAGTTGTTCTACTTTCCAAGGGCGATGTGTTTCTAAACTGTGAGTTGTTAAAATCAATGGCGATTGCAATAGTTCGCGAGTCATAATTCCAGCAAGGTGGGTGTACCAAGTGTGGCAATGAATCACATCGGCTTCAGGCGTGGCTTGCGACAATTCTACATTTCGACTCATATTGTGAAACATCTTGATATGAGGATTGGCATCATCAACCATTTTGGTTAGCGAAGAATTGATTCCTCGAACGTGCATCGAATCGGTATCGACATTTTGGTCTCCAAAACAGCGTACTTCGACCTGACCTAATTTGGCTAATTCTTGGCTTAAAAAATCGATGTGAACACCGGCACCACCGTAAATATTGGGTGGAAACTCATTGGTAAAAAGTGCTATTTTCATAATTTAATTGACGGATTTAAGTTATCAATATAACTTTTTCTTTATTGGTTACTATTCGTAAATATACTTAGTTTAGTTGATTTGTTGATTTAAAGTTTAAAATTTATTTCATTCTCCGACATCCAGTCAAAAAGTGCTATAAAGGCTACATTTCGTGCGTCTTTTTTAGATAGAAACAGATCGTGCATTCCGTTTTTAATTTCTTTTAAGACTACATTAGAACCTAATTTTTTTCCAATTTTTTGGATATGTTTTACATTAAGAACTATATCTGCAGTCTGTGCTTCGGGAGTATATTTTTTTAACAAAAGGGAATGGGAAGAAAACAGTACTAAAATCGGCACCTTGATTGCAGCGTTTTGTTTGAGTTGTTTTTGTGCATCAACAATAGCAACAAGCCAAGCAAAAAAAGCAGGAAAACCGTTGATTGGTTTCCATTTTAAATTAAAATCCCAATCGCCAAAATAATTTTTATGCACGCTTTGCCCGTAAACAGGAGAGATTGCATTATTTAATTTAGAAAAAGGATAAAAAGTTGAAGCTATTTTGGCGAAAGCTGGAGCAACCATTCTCACTGCAAGTGGCATATTGAGCTCTAAAAAAGGTGAGTTTAATATCAATCCGCAAACCAGTTCTCTTTCTTTTCCTTTATTCATGTAAAGGCTTGTGATTAAACCTCCAGTAGAATGCCCCATCAATACAATCTTTTTCTGGGATTTGTCGTAAATTGATCTAATGGTAATAGAGATTTCTTCAAAATATTCTTCACTGGATTTGCAATAATTGGGATGCTGATGGGGTTGCAAGGAATGTCCATATTTTCGGAGTTCCAAAGCATAAAAATCATAACCGTGTTGATGAAATTCTTCTGCCAAGTGAGGGTGAAAAAAATAATCAATAAAACCGTGTATGTAGAGAACAGGAATACTATTATCTGTGTTTGATTTCGAAGAGATTAAAGTAGCGATTGTTTTTCCTTCATAATCGCTCTTTAAATTAATCGTATGATAATTGAATTTTTCTTCTAGATCCATCTTTTTTATATTAATCCATCCAAATATAATAAATAACAGACATTCGATTACAATTTTATAATGCTAGTTATAAGATCTAATTTCAGCCCATAAAAAAACCGAAAATTTCTTTCCGGTTTTTTTTGTGAATTTTATTCTTATTTTTTCAATCGGTCTTTAAAAATCTTTTCGAATTTCTCGATTTTGGGTTGAATTACCATTTCACAATAGGGTTGGCTTTTATTGTTTTGATAATAATTCTGATGATAATCCTCAGCTTTATAAAATTGAGTTAAGGGCTCCAAAGTAGTTACAATTGGATTGCTATATACTTTTTCGGAATTTAATTTATCAATAATGGATTGGCCTTCTTTTTTCTGTTGCTCGTTGGCATAAAAAATCACGGAACGGTATTGCGTTCCAATATCGCCACCTTGACGATTTAAGGTTGTTGGGTCGTGAACGGTGAAGAAAACTTTAAAGATTTCGTCAATATTCGTAATGGTATTGTCATACGTAATTTGAACTACTTCGGCATGACCCGTTCTTCCTGTACAAACTTCTTCATAGGTAGGATTTGCATTTTTTCCGCCTGTGAATCCAGAAACTACTGATTGCACTCCTTTTAAATTTTCGTAAACGGCTTCCACACACCAGTAACATCCGCCGCCAAGAGTAATGGTTTCCAGATTACTTTTGTTGTTAGTAGCTGAAACAACATCTTCAGGAACAAAATCCAAAGCAATGGAATTCATACAATATCTTTTTCCGGTTGGCGCTGGTCCATCATCAAAAAGATGACCCAAATGTCCGTCGCATCTGCCACAAAGCGCTTCGATTCTTTTCATTCCGTATGAATTGTCTTCTTTGTACACCACGCTATTTTTGTTTTCTTGTTCAAAAAAACTAGGCCAACCGCAACTGCTGACAAATTTCTGATCGGATTTGAATAACTTATTGCCACAGGCCGCACAATAATAGGTTCCTTTTGCTTCGGAATCCCATAGTTTTCCTGTGAAAGCCCTTTCGGTGTCGGCGTTTCTGGAAACGGCATATAAATCTGGAGAAAGCACTTTTTTCCATTCGGCATCAGTGACATTGAGTTTTGTGTTGTCGGTATTCGAATAATAGGGATTTCCGGGTTTGCTAATTGAATTTTCCATGTTTGAAGAATTTTGAATATTGTTTTGATTTTTTACAGATTGGCCGCAAGCTTGCAGCATAAAAAGAGGAATCAAGAATAGCAGGATTCGACATTGATTTTTTGTTTTCATAATTTTCATAGTTTACTTTTTTTATTTTTCAAAAGTAATATTGACTTCCAAATTAAATTGTCGTTTAGCTTACAAATCAATTAGTAATTAGGGAAACTTTAACGTTATGTTTTTAGTACTAAATTAAATAAAATCACTGCGATTTGCTACTAAATTTGATTTTATAAAATTAATCTTTTCAGATATTAAACGCGCGTTAAACTTTTCACAAACTTTCTACAAGGCAATAATCCATTTCTTTTTTCGTATTTTTGGCAAGCTAAAAAAAAGTATGGAAGAAGAGAACGTAATATTGGTAAACCAAAATGACGAGCAAATAGGTTTGATGCCTAAAATGGAAGCTCACGAAAAAGCCGTTTTGCATCGTGCCTTTTCTGTTTTTGTATTGAATGATAAAAACGAGATAATGTTGCAGCAACGAGCCAATCAAAAATACCATTCGCCGTTGTTGTGGACCAATACATGTTGCAGTCATCAGCGCGATGGTGAAACCAATATTCAAGCCGGAAGTCGCAGATTGTATGAAGAAATGGGTTTCGAAACGGGTTTGAAAGAATTATTCCATTTTATATACAAAGCACCATTCGATAACGGATTGACCGAACATGAACTCGATCACGTGATGATTGGATATTATAGTGGCGAGCCAAAAATAAATCCCGAAGAAGTTGAAAGTTGGAAATGGATGAGCATAGAGGATGTGGCCAAAGACATTCAGTTGCAACCCAAAATTTACACTGTTTGGTTCAAAATAATATTCGATGAGTTTTATCATTTTTTAGAAGAGCATAAGATTTGAGATTGCAGATTTCAGATTTCAGACTGAATTTTAAACTCGTAAACCTTTAAACTTTACTTCTAACCCCTAACCTCTAACTTCAAATGAAAGTAACTATATCTCGAAAAGCCCACTTTAACGCAGCACATCGATTGTATCGAAAAGATTGGACTTTCGAACAAAATGATGCTGTTTTTGGCAAATGCAACAATCCCAATTTTCACGGACACAACTACGATTTGATTGTCAGTGTTACTGGAGAAATAGATCCAGAAACAGGTTATGTAATGGACGTTAAAATATTAAGTGATTTAATCAAAGAGGAAGTTGAAAATCCTTTTGACCATAAAAACCTGAATTTGGATGTTCCCGAATTTGAAAATCTTAATCCCACCGCCGAAAACATTGTGGTTGTAATTTGGAACAAATTAAGAAAAAGAATAAAACCCGAAATGGAATTAGAAGTGGTTCTATATGAAACACCGAGGAACTTTGTAACTTATAAAGGAGAATAATGGCATTAGAACTAGGAGATAAAATTCCCAATTTTTCAGCAAAAGACAGCAATGGAAATGATTTTGAGAGTTCCTCTGTCATCGGAAAAAAGCCAGTTGTATTTTATTTTTATCCAAAAGACAATACGCCAGGTTGTACTGCACAAGCTTGTAGTTTCCGTGATCAATATGAAGATTTCAAAGATTTAGGTGCCGAAGTAATCGGTATAAGCAGTGATAGCGTACAATCACACGAAAAATTCGCAAAGCGATACAAATTACCTTTTCTATTGCTTTCGGACAATGATAAAAAACTTCGAAAATTATTTGGCGTAAAGACCAATTTATTTGGGTTACTTCCAGGAAGAGTTACTTATGTAGCAGACAAAAACGGGATTATCCAATTGGTCTTTGATAGCCTAGTGGCCACTAATCATATTCCAAAAGCATTGAAAATTATAAAAAAAATGGCATTATAAAAGATACAATAGTGTTATAGATTAACAAAATATATGTTTAATTTTGCTGCTCCTACTTATTTTTTAAAAGTTGACTAACCTCTTAGAAGAACCAAAAATGAAATTATATCCTTTACAATTCGAACCCATTCTAAAAGAAAGAATTTGGGGCGGAGAAAAATTAAAAACGATTCTCAATAAACCCATTACTTCCAAAATTACTGGCGAAAGCTGGGAATTATCTACTGTCCAAGGCGATGTAAGTGTGGTTGTCAATGGAGATTTGGCTGGAAAATCTCTGAATGATTTGATTGACATAAACCCAGATGCACTTTTAGGGACTGAAGTTCATGAAAAATTTGGTAAACAATTCCCCTTGTTGTTCAAATATCTGGATGCTCGTGAAGATTTATCTATACAGGTGCATCCTAATGATGAATTGGCTAAGAAGCGTCATAATTCTTTCGGAAAAACCGAAATGTGGTATGTTATGCAAGCCGATGAAAATTCCAAATTAATTGTTGGTTTTAAAGAAGATTCTAATGCTGCGGAATATGTAGAAAATCTAAACAACAAAACCTTGCTTTCTATTCTTGACAACGTAAATGTCGAAGTTGGAGATGTTTTTTTTCTTGAAACAGGAACCGTTCATGCGATTGGAGCTGGAATGGTGATTGCAGAAATTCAGCAAACTTCGGATATTACCTATCGTTTGTATGATTTTGATAGAGTAGACGCAGCCGGAAATCATAGAGAATTGCACGTTGATTTGGCTTTGGATGCTATCAATTACAAAAAAATTGATACTTATAAAAAATACAATAAAGAGCTAAATCAATCCAATTCTATGGTTGACTGTCCTTATTTCACTACTAATTTTCTACCATTGGACGGAAAAATTGAAGTAAACAAATCAGGACATTCTTTCACAGTTTATATGTGTGTTGAAGGTGATTTTGAATTGGAATATGAAGGAGCAAAATTCAAATATATAAAAGGAGATACTGTTTTAATTCCAGCGGCTTTGAAGTCTTTTGTTCTCAGCGGAAAAGGGTCAATTTTAGAAATTTATATTTCCTAGTAGGTAATAGAAAGATTATGTGTACTTTTGCAATCGCAAATTAAAATTAAAAATAAAATGGCAAACGTTAAGAATTTAAAAAAAGACATCAACTACGTTTTAGGAGATATTATTGAAGCAGTTTACTTGTTTGAAATTTCTACTACAGGAAAACCAACAACAGAAACTAATGCTTTAATCGATGAAGCTATCGCAGCTTTTGACACTTTGATTACAAAAGTAAATGCAAAGAATGTTGAAAACAAAAAAGCCCATTTCAAACAAATTAATGTTGAATTGGAACAAACTGCAAATCAACTGATTGCTAAAATCAACGGATTACAGTAAAAAATGTCAATAAAAAGTTTTGATTTTTTTTTGGAAAATTAAAATTCAGACTTATATTTGCACCCGAAATGAGTCGCCAGCGTAGCTCAGTTGGCTAGAGCAGCTGATTTGTAATCAGCAGGTCGTGGGTTCGAGTCCCTCCGCCGGCTCAA
Source organism: Flavobacterium psychrophilum (assembly GCA_945866505.1). Taxonomy (GTDB): domain Bacteria; phylum Bacteroidota; class Bacteroidia; order Flavobacteriales; family Flavobacteriaceae; genus Flavobacterium; species Flavobacterium psychrophilum_H. The sequence goes on along the minus strand of CAMBHH010000055.1, from coordinate 8,550 downwards.
TCAGAAACCGTAAGCTTATCGCTTACGGTTTTTTTATTTTGAAAAATATTGGGACGAGTCCCGAAATTTCGGGATATCCCAAGCGAAGCAATTTGAGAAGTCCTTCCGCCGCCAAGTAAGTAAAACCATCTAACTTTTGTTAGGTGGTTTTTTGTTTTAAATACTGTATAAAATAAAATTTCTATTATCCTAAAGTAACCATTTCAGATTCTCTTTCTGTTTAATTGGCTAGACTACACTATTTTTTGTATAACTATTAAAAAATGGAAAAATATTAATTTATCAACACTATCACGTTTTCGCTATAATAAAATAAACTAATTTTGTTAAATCAATACTCAAACATCTAACTTTGACATTCTAAATTTCAATTGTTTCTTTATAACCAAATATTTACCTATCTTAATACATTATGAAAATCAAATTATTTTTTAAGTACAAACTGATTTTGCTGTTGTTTATTTTCAATTCTATAACTTCAAATCTAAATGCACAATCTTCTGCCAACATTAATGATATAATGATGCAAGCATTTGGTTGGGATGTTTTCAATCAACCTTCGGTTGCTGCAGAAGGAGGACTGTATAATTATTTAAACAATCGTGCAAGTGGCTATGCAGTCGCTGGTATAAATGTTCTTTGGATGCCACCGCCAAGTAAGTCAACAGGTGGAACAGGCTATATTCCAACTGAGCTGTTTAACTTCAGTTCAACATCTTACGGAACAGAAACCCAATTAAGGACTTTATTGACCACCTTAAACACAAGTTCACCAAAAATTCATCCTATGGCCGATATCGTTGTAAATCATAGAGGAGGATCTACCAACTGGACGGATTTTACAAATCCAACTTGGGACTGCAAGTCTATTACAAGCACTGATGAGGCAAATTCCGTAGCAATTACTGGTGTTAAACCTTGTGGAACTCCTGATACTGGTGAAGATTTTAATGGCGCAAGAGATTTGGATCATACAGATTTACAAGTACGAAATGGTGTAAAGGAATATCTAACACGCCTGAAAGGCTTAGGTTTTGATAGTTGGAGATGGGACGTAGCCAAAGGATTTTCGGCAAGTTATTTTGGTGAGTACTTAACCTCTTCATCACCTTATTCATCTGTAGGAGAATATTGGGATGGAAATACCAACTTACTAAAATCTTGGATCGATGGAACTGGCGGAAAATCGGCAGTTTTTGATTTTACCCTTTACTATAATAGCTTGCAACCTGCATTTAATAATGGTAATTATAGTTCTCTGACTGGAAACCCAGGGTTAGCAGGGCAGTTTGGCTATGCTGATAAAGCAGTAACTTTTGTGGATAATCACGATACTTTTGTCAAAGCAGGTAGTTTTGTTAATAATAATAACATTATGAAAGCCTATGCTTATATTTTAACTCATCCAGGTATTCCTTGTATTTTCTTCCCACATTATTACGGAGGAACTTATAAAAAAGATGGGGTTACAGTAACCTATACTTCGAATGAAATGGCAATCAATAATTTAATGGGAATAAGAAAGGCTAATAAAATAAATGCTTATAGCTCAGTATTGATTTCAAATTCAAGCACCTTTTATTCTGCCATTATTGACGGCAAGGTAGCCGTTAAAATTGGTCCAGGTTTGTGGAATCCAGGAGTAGAATGGATTTTAAATGCTTCGGGAACTGATTATGCAGTTTGGTCAAAATCTACTTTTAATCCTGCACCAGTAGTTACCCTAGCACCTGTTGGAGCTACATTTATTGAAGGTACTCCTGTAAAAGTAACAATCACAGCGACAGATGATAAATCAGGTTCGACTATTTATTATACAACAGATGGTTCAACTCCAACTGCTTCATCGTTAGTTTATTCATCTCCCCTAAGTGTTTCAAGCACTACAACGATAAAAGCGATTGCTATAGATTCTGACGGTTTATCATCAGGTGTAGCTACTCAATCCTATACTTTTTTAGCATTAGGTAATCGAACTGTAAAATTCAAACCGCCGGTTAGTTGGGGCAATACAATTTACATTTATCATTGGAATGCTTTACCATTAGCGAATTTAGCAAATGCAAGTTGGCCTGGAATAGCAATGACCGGTCCAGATGTAAATGGATATTTTTCCTATACGTTTAATAACATTGCTTCTACCAATGTAATTTTTACAAAAGGTGCATCAGGACCACAAACTGTTGATATTATCGGAGTAACAGCAAATACTTGCTTTATTCCAACGGGAACAAATACAAAAATAGATGTTCTTGAAACAGATTGTGCTACTTTAAAAATCGATGAAAATAGCTTGGATTTAATGCAAGTAAAACTATATCCAAATCCAGTTAAAAACGTTTTTAAAATTAATTTAGAAGCAACAGCTGTACATATTTATGATATATCGGGTAAAATGATAAAACAATTTAAAGGTTCATTCGATAAGTTTTCAAATTTTGATGTAAGAGAATTTGACAACGGAATATATTTTGTAAAGATAAATTCCACTGACGGAATAGAACATTCAGTAAAATTTTTAAAAGAATAATGTATGAATATCTGTAGTCATTTACTTCTGCAAAATTCTTGATTATTTAAATGTAAAATACCCATCTGTTTTTTTGAATAAGATGGGTATTTTTGATTTTTATGAGAATTTTATACAAGGCCGAAAATTTGTTTCCAATACTTGATTTAAAAGTAAATCCAAGCCTAGAAAAACCTTGATTTATTCTCCCAAACAATCCAAACAAAAAGTCCTAAGTACATCACGCAGATTACAAACTTCATAAAACTTCCAGCTAGAAATCCCAGAAAAGAACCGGTTGCAGCCTTAAAAGCTCGGCCGTGGTCTTTATAATCATAAATAAGTTCTCCAATAAAAGCGCCGACAAAAGGACCGATAATGAAACCAAAAGGAATAGGTGCAAAAATCCCCACAATCAAACCGATATTGGTTCCCCAAACGCCATACGAACTGCCGCCAAATTTCTTGGTTCCTTGGGCTGGAATTACATAATCTAAGACCGAAATAATAATGGTAATAAGCAAACTAATTCCTAGAATCCAATAATTTACTGGAACTGCATTTGTAAAATACAGCAATACTAAGCCAAACCAACTTAAACTTGGACCGGGCAAAACAGGCATAAAACTTCCAAAAATGCCACTAATTATAAACATAAAACCAATAATCAATAGCAATGAATCCATATAGTATTTTTTAGTATTTTTGAAAATTAAAGCAGTACTTTTAAACAAATTTAAAATTGCATTTGTTTCTTTTACGAATATGAGGAAAATTATTCTAATATTACTTTTTTTACCACTACTTTTTAATTCCTGTCAGTACTTCGACAAGCAAGTGCCATCAGAAAAAGAATTGCTGCAAAAGGAATTGAAAGCCATCAATTGGAAGGAAGTCGACGAATATCCATCAGTTGCTGAATGCGAAAAAATCGAAAATATAACCGAGCGGCAACAGTGTTTTTTTGAATATATGACACAGCTAATTCAATACAAACTAAGTGTTGATACCCTTTCGGTTCTTTATCCTGAATTAGATACAATCGAAGTGAAAGTAACGGTTTATCCCAACTCACGAATAATATTCGAGCCATTATTCCCTAAAGATTCCGTTGCCTACGATACCATAAAAATCGATAGCATACTCAAAGCTCGTTTGGTTGGATTCCCAAAAATAAATCCAGCAATAAAAAGAGGAATTCCTGTAAAGACTCAGTTTATTTTACCTGTTATTCTTAAAGTAGAATAGTTTCTTTAGTAGCTTTTTCCAGCTATCCGTTGCAATCTTTATGTTTTAAAGAAAAAACATAAAGGATTTCCACTACTATCTGGGCTAGGTTTTTTGAAATCTAAAATCGTCTTCCTTTCCATTCATATTTTCCAAACAAGGAATACAAAGCCACGCTCACGCTAAAAAAGGGATAGAATACGCTGCTTAAAAGCAAATAATGCATTCTCATTTGGGTTAAGAAACGAGTTGCTTTATAAATCAGAATCGAATCAGCAAAAAATTTCAAAAGTAACAACAAAATGATATTTGGAAACGGAATAAAACTGAAAACCCAAAACCCAAAACCCAGCACCCAAGCAAAATTTCCACCAAAAACTATCAATCCCAATCCTTTTCCAAAACCACTTTGATACGAACCCGTTTTCGAAGCCCAACGGACTCTTTGATAAAATAAGGATTTCCAATCGTCCAAAGGCTTTGTGATTACAATGTTATTTTCAGATTTTAAATAATGAACTTTTTGAGAAAATTTTGCAATCGCTTTCTGTAGCAAAAAAACATCGTCGCCACTAGCAATGTTGTCATTTCCTTCGAAACCATTCAGTTCTTGAAAAAGCGATTTTGCATACGCAAAGTTGGCTCCATTGCACATAAAACCTTTTTTTAGTCCAAAACTTCCAATAGTGGCACCTTGTAAACTCGCCAAATCCAATTGCTGAAAATGATGCAAAAAAGAATCTTTACAATTATAAGAAACAGCGCCAGCAATCATCGAAACAGGATGCAGTTGAATGTAATTGTCCAATGCTAATAACCAGTTTTTACTAACCACACAATCTGCATCGGTTGTGATAATCCAATCATTATTTACACTTTGAATTGCTGTTGAAATTGCATCTTTCTTTGGCGAATTCGAAACCCGAATATTGTCAATTAACGAAATCTGAAATTTAAAATCATTAATCTGAAATCTTAAATCTGAAGCATCATCAACCAAAATAACTTCAAACAAATCATTCGGATAATTCAGTTTTGAAAAACTATCTAAAAGCTTTGGCAAATTTTCATCTTCATTCCGAAAAGGAACTACAATCGAGAATTTGGTTTTTGGCTTTAGCCCTAAATAATCAAAGGAATTAACTTTGGTAAATCCATAAATAAGAGCAACCATTGCCAGGCAATATATTGCAATGATTAGGTATAAAACAAGAATCATTGTGCTATTTTAGTTTTGAAACTCATCACATAATAGCTACCAATAATAACAGGTAAAACTACGTTTAAAAACCACATTAATGAGCTTATAAAAATCACTATCCATTCATTTACAGCAAGTAATCCAAAGAAATAAATGGATAAACTTCCCTTTAAAGCAAAATCTAAAAACTGAAAACTTGGTACAACTGAAGCTAAAAAATAGACGGTTGTAATTGTTGACATTAAAGTTATATATGACAAATCTACATCAAATGCCAAGAACAAAAAATAATATTGATGCGAAAAAACCAAATAACGGCAAAACCCTAAAATCAGGTTCTTACGGTGAATTTTCTTCGGAATTTCACTAATTTTCAGCAGCAAATCTTCAATAGAATATCCTTTTATTTTGATGTTCTTTGAAAAATAGGAAAACGCCAAAAAAGCAATTGTAAAAACTATTATTCCAAAACTCCAAAGCCAATATCCTAACAGCATCATTCCAAGAATACCAAATAACCCAGTAGCTACAATTTGGATTCCATTGCATATTAAATTCAGAAAAATAATTTTTTTAGTCTCTTTTTTAGAAAAATACAATGCTTTTCCTGCATATTCGCCAACGCCAACCGGTGTAAAAACGCCCAAAGTTAATGCCGAAAGAACTTGTTTTGTAGCTTCACTTTTAGAAATGGGCTTTACAACTTGAGCTAGATTCTGCCATTTCAAAATTTCGAAAAACCGATTCAAAACACTCAACAACAAGATAAAACTGATACCAGCAACCGACTGGTTTTTTTTGAAAAGGATGATGAATTTCTCCCAATCTAGTTTGTCGTTATTCGCCAATTGGTTGTAAATAAAATAAAATGCACCGCCAACAATCAAAAGTTTGATTAGAAGTACAAGGAATTGTTTAGCTTTGTGAGGAATTGAAATCATACTTGCAAAGGAACATAAAATCTACAAGTTTAAGAAACCTCATAGGTTTTAAAAACCTATAAGGTTTGATAAATAGAGAAAATTGGCAAACGAACGCATCATATTAGGAATTGACCCAGGAACTACCATAATGGGTTTCGGAATCATAAAAGTAGTCGGAAAGAATATGCATTTTATTCAACTCAATGAATTGCAATTGTCTAAATACGACAACCACTATCAAAAGCTGAAAATCATTTTCGAACGTACCATCGAGTTAATCGACACCCACAATCCAGACGAAATTGCGATTGAGGCGCCCTTCTTTGGTAAAAACGTACAATCGATGCTGAAGTTGGGAAGAGCTCAAGGTGTGGCGATGGCAGCGGGACTTTCGAGAGATATTCCCATCACCGAATACGAACCCAAGAAAATAAAAATGGCCATTACCGGCAATGGAAATGCCAGTAAGGAACAAGTAGCCAAAATGCTCCAACAATTATTAGGCTTAAAAGAACTTCCTAAAAATCTCGATTCAACTGATGGCTTGGCGGCTGCAGTCTGTCATTTTTTCAATTCTGGAAAAGTCGTTGGTGCGAAAAGTTATACCGGTTGGGATGCTTTTGTGAAACAAAATGAGGAACGAGTTAAAAAATGAGCGGTATCTACATTCATATTCCTTTTTGCAAGCAAGCTTGTCATTATTGCGACTTTCATTTTTCGACTTCAATGAAGAAAAAAGAGGATATGGTTTTGGCTTTGGCCAAAGAAATAGAATTGCGAAAAATTGAGTTTAAAGATGAAGCAGTAGAAACCATTTATTTCGGTGGAGGAACTCCAAGTGTTTTGACAACTAACGAAATACAATTTTTGATTGATGCGGTTTATGAAAATTACAAAGTTGCAGTAAACCCAGAAATTACGATTGAAGCCAATCCGGATGATTTATCCAAAGAACGAATTATCGAATTATCAAACAGTCCAATTAACCGTTTAAGTATCGGGATTCAGTCGTTTTTTGAAGAAGATTTAACGATGATGAATCGCGCTCATAATTCGGAAGAAGCTAAAAAATGTTTAGAATTTGCTACAAAATATTTTGATAATATCTCCCTTGATTTGATGTATGGAATTCCTGACCCGAAACAGAATGGCGAACAGGTAAAGCAAATGAGCAACGAAAAGTGGAAACATAATATAGAAACCGCTTTGTCTTTTGGCATTCCGCACATTTCAAGTTATGCCCTGACCGTGGAACCTAAAACGGCTTTAAGCAAACTCATTCAAACCGGAAAAATTGACAAACCCAAAGATGAAGTTGCAGAAGAACATTTTCAAATTTTGGTCGAAACCCTTGAAAAGAATGGTTTTATCCATTATGAATTGTCGAATTTCGGGAAAGAGAATTATTTTTCGAAGAATAATTCGGCTTATTGGTTGGGGAAAAAGTACATTGGCATTGGACCATCGGCACATAGTTATAACGGAATTTCGCGCAGTTGGAATGTTTCGAATAATTCCATTTATTTGAAATCAATGGAGGATAATAAATTACCCAACGAAATTGAAATTTTAACCCAAACCGATCGTTATAACGAATACATCATGACAGGTTTGCGAACCATTTGGGGCGTTTCTATAGATAGAATTGAACAAGAATTCGGAAATGAATTTTTAGTTTATTTGCAAAAACAATTCCAGAAATTTATTGATGATGGATTTCTTTTTATTGAAGATAACATTTTAAAAACAACCAAAAAAGGAAAATTTTTGACCGATGGGATTGCTTCAGATTTATTTATGCTGAACTAGTTTCAGCATCTTTTAATCTTAAAATTTATGGAAAAGGGATTTACTTTATTCTAACAAATAAAAACTGTACCGTTTTATACGTTGGCGCGAGTAAAAATCTCAAAAACAGGATTGATTGTCATCGTAATGGAACCGGTGCTGCTTTTACAAAAAAGTACAACGCAACAATTTTAATATACTTTGAAGAATTTGATGATTTTAGTGATGCTTTTAAAAGAGAAAAACAATTAAAAAATAGGCATAAAGATTGGAAATGGAATTTAGCAAAATTTTCAAATCCTGAGTTAAAAGATTTATACACATATCTATAAGTATCTCAAGGTGAGATGCTGAAATAAATTCAGCATAAAAGAATATGATTACAACCTCAACCGATAAAACGAAACTCAACATTCCTTTCATTCAAGATTTTTTGAAAGATATTTATTGGGCAGCCGGAAGAACTATCGAAGAAGTGCAAACCACGATTGACAGTTCCGTTTGTTTTGGAATTTATTTGAATGATGTCCAAATAGGTTTTGCAAGAGTGATTACAGATTATGTGGTTCTCGCCTATTTGATGGATGTTTTTATTGCTGAAGAATATCGAGGAAACGGCTATTCTTCTATTTTAATTGATGCAATGATGAATGAACCTGTTTTGAAGGAGGTGAAAATATGGAGATTGGCCACATCTGATGCTCACTTTTTATATGAGAAATTTGGTTTTAAGGCATTGGCGCACCCAGAAAAAATGATGGAAAAAATAGTGTGATGAAAACAGTTATTAAACTCGAAGAATTTGGATTGTTCCTTTTTGGGATTTATCTTTTTAACCAGTTAGATTTTGCTTGGTGGTGGTTTTTGGTTCTCATTCTAGTGCCAGACTTATCCATGATTGG
>CAMBHH010000054.1 GCA_945866505.1 Flavobacterium psychrophilum | reverse complement strand
TTTGGCAATCATAAATGTAGTAATCGGAATGTGTAATTTTCTAGCTTGCTGGGCTTCGCTGTAGCATTTATCGACAATATACTCGTCGAGACCGTTGCTATTCATATAATAATTACCATCTTTTTCGCGAACACAACTCGGTTTGCCGTCGGTAATCATAAAAATTTGCTTGTTGGTATTTCGCTTTCTGCGTAATAAATCCATTGCCAATTGCAAACCTGCAACAGTATTAGTATGATATGGACCCACTTTTAAATAGGGTAAATCCCGAATAGCAATTGTCCAAGCATCGTTCCCAAACACTAGAATATCTAATGTATCTTTTGGATATCGGGTCGTAATTAATTCGGCCAATGCCATCGCGACTTTTTTGGCTGGAGTGATTCGGTCTTCGCCATACAAAATCATACTGTGGCTGATGTCAATCATCAAAACCGTACTCATCTGTGATTTGTATTGAGTTTCTTCGACTACCAAATCGTTTTCCGTGAGCATAAAATCGCCTACACCATTATTGATTTGGGCGTTGCGTAAACTCTCGGTCAGGGAAATTCGTTCCAATCCGTCGCCGAAATGAAATTCGCGAAATTCTCCTGTATGTTCGTCACCATTTCCAGCTTGTTTGGTTTTGTGATTTCCGGTTCCTGATCGCTTTAAATTACCAAAAATATTATCTAGTGCTTGTTGACGGATAGCTCTTTCGGTTTTGGCAGTAATGCCAATTCCTGAAGTTCCATCATCTTTGAGTTCTTCTCGAATGTATCCTTTTTTCTTTAAATCTTCTATAAAATCATCGATAGTATAGGCGGAATCCGTGAGTTTGTATTCTTTGTCCAGTTCACGCAACCAATCAATGGCTTCGTCAAAATCGCCAGAGGTATGTGTAATTAATTCCTTGAAAATAGCGAATAGTTTTTCAAACGGAGACTGAAATGGCGCTTCGTAAGTCTTGAAATAAAAGCCTTTTTTGATGGTGTTCTTCATATTTTTTAAAATTACATTATTTTAAAAAGAACCAATGCCAAACATATATTAATTTTTAGTTAAAAGGGGATGATTGGTGATTTTAGATTGTAGAATTTAAAATCCACAAATCACCATTTATTAACACCAAATCTTAAATCGTTAATCATCATTCGAAAATCTTTCAATCAGAGGTTCCATCCACATAAAACCAACTTCCATTTTCTTGTTTAAAAGTTGAAAATTCGTGATGAATTTGGTTTTGTTTGTTTTCATCTATAAAATAAGCTTTGAACTCCACTGTATTGTTCGAAAAAGTAATAATTTCCAATTTTTGCCATTCATTGGCCGCAGCCCAATTCAAAATAGCAGCTTTGGAATAGTATTTTCGTCGTAAAATGTGAGTTGTATTCAGTAAATAATCAGCTTGATGAGTGCAATAAGCAGAATATCTTGATTTCATCAATGCCAAAGCTGTTGGAGCTTTTTGTAGTCCATCGATGTATTTTTGGCAACATTCTTGAAAAGGAATTACCGAACCACAAAAACAAAAAGCTGAATTATTCACCTTTTGGATTTATTTTTTGAAACAGTTGATTTAACAAAACTTGGTATTTACTTATTTCTCTTAAATCTTCATCTTCATCGGTATGATCTAAAAAATCATCTAGTTTTTCACTGATTTCCAATAGTTTATTATTAGCCGATTTATGGTCTTTTATGGCAATTAAATCAATAATTTCCTGAACTCCGTTTTTTAATTCTTCAAATTGGCTCTTTTGCATAATTTATTTGTTTTCCGAAGATTTATCCTCGTTGAATTTTTTCACGATTAACTTTAACTTTTCTTTGCGTAAAACTTTGGCAGCCTTTACTTTGTCTTGTTCTTTGTGTAATTTATCGTTGTGTATCTTAATATTTCTTTCGTTGTTTCTTCCCATTATAGTGTTCTTTTTATTTCTTCTAATGTCTTATTAGTGTAAATCAATTGTTCAATTATTACTTTTCTTAAGTCTTCAATATCCTCATAATCATAATATTTCGCCCAAGAAATCAAGGCAAATAAATTCCTAATTTGTTTGATTTTTTTAGCAGTTTCAAAACTTGTTCTAAGTACCGCTTTTTTATCGTAGTTTGGATACTTTTTATGTTGGTAATTAACTGTTTTTTTGATATAATTAACTTCCAAATAATATAATTCTTCCTCAGCATTATCGGGATAGAATTCGCTCCAAGCGGCATAGCCTATTTTAAATTTAGAATCTGTTTCGGGCTCCAAAGGTTCCAATCTCCATTTGCTATTGGCCAATCTTCCCCAATGATTCGACAATCGATACATCCCATTTTCTGTATAGAAATATTTACTACCCGATTTACTGTCGTATTGTACTTTCAGGTCTTTAATTACATTAGGAAGCACTTCTTGAAAAACACAAAAAGTGTTTTTGAAAGATTTAGGACTTGGTCGAAATGATTTTTCCATCGCACAAAGATAATCAGAAAGTCTAAAACAGTGCAATTACAATTTTATTTGATTAATTTTGTGCTTTCAAATTTCATTAAAACATATTGATTATGACTAAGTCTTCACAAGAAAAAATGCTACAAAAAGGAGTTTACACTGGAATAATGGAACAAGACGAAAATAATAATTTTTTTTGTGGTGAATACTTATTAGATTATAAAATGGCTATAGTCAATCATAAACTTGGTGATTGGATTACTATTAAATCAGTTATCGAAAACCCGAGCGACATCAACTACAACAAGTATCCTAAAAAGTCTAAAAACTTCGATAAAGCCAACAACAAACCTCAACAATAGCCACTTTTTATAGTTTTTTTTGAGTCGAAAATTGAAAACTTAAAAAAAAGTGTACCTTTGCAAAAAATTGTCGCTTTTGAAACTCTATCATATTGGTTTCATATTAAAAGACAAGTAGTTATCTTATTTATGAAAAAAATAGTTGAATACCGTAAGTTGCTAAATGTTGATAAAACAGTAGAATTAAAAGATTTGAAAACCATTTATCGCAATGCGATGAAAGATGCACATCCTGATAAATTTCAGGGCGATGAAGCAGGTTTAAAAGAAGCAGAAGAAAACAGTAAAAAAATTATTGAAGCCTACCACTTTTTGGTAAGCATCAATCCGGAAACTACAAAAGCAAACTTACCAGAATATACTGAAACCATCTCAACATCAACCATTACCGATTACAAATTTGTTGATGGTAGATTAATTATCAATTTCTCTAACGGTAGTGTTTACGAATACATTAGTGTTCCTAAAGCCACTTATGTGAAAATGGTAAACGCTGATTCACCCGGACGATTTGCGAAAAGACATATTTTGAATAATTTTACTTGGAGAAAAACAATTAATCAAGATTAGTATTTCCCGATAGATTTTTAAAAACACTCCTTTTGGAGTGTTTTTTTTTGTTTTTATGTCTATAAAATTTCCAATCGATTTTTTTATACGATTTATTTTGAATGCTTTATCTACTGTAATTAATTGGAAACTCGTTGTATGAAAGATCCTTATATATTGTATAACTTGCAAAGTTTCAAACCATAAGAAGATTTTGAAATACCAGAAAAACAAAGAGATGAAATAAAATATAAGCTACAACGAAATGAAGTTGATCACGCCGAATATAATTTTTAGAAATTTGGGGCAAAAAACATTTCTATCTTGACCTATCATTTCCATTTTTTTTGCTTTTTACAAATCTGTATTTATCAAATCGATACTTTATTTTTTTCTGTATCAATAGACGTTCTTCCTAATCAATTAAGCCCATATTAATTATAACAAAAATTTAAGTTATAAAATTATAGATATTTTAATAATTTAAATACTTTTGCACACTTAAATCATTTAACTAATTTATAATGAAAAAATTAATTTTATTACTGTCCGCTACTGTTTTTTTAATTTCTTGTAGCAAAACCAAGTACACCATATCTGGAACAGCAACAGGAATTGAAAACGGTAAGACTATAATTTTAGAATCGCAAGATGCTGCTGGGATGGGATTAGTGCCAATTGACACGGTAAAAGTAGAAAACGGTAAATTTGAAATAACTGGAAAATCCATAGAACCTTCTTTTCATATGTTACAAGTTGAAGGCGTACAAGGGAAATTCCCATTTATACTAGAAAACGGAGATATAACTATCGAAATTAACAAGGATAGTATAAACAAATCTAAAGTTTCAGGAACGTATAATAATGATGAATTTGTAAAATTCAATGAAGAGCTTATGGTAATTCAAAAAGAGTTGATGAGTTTTCAAAAGAAGAACACCCCGTTAATGACTCAAGCTCAACAGACTAATGATACAGCAACAATCAATAAATTAATGAAGGAATATAGTACGCTGCAAGAAGGTGTTAATGCTCAGTCAAAAAAGAAATATGATACTTACGCTGAAACTCATCCTAAATCGTTCATCAGTGCGTTGATTATACAAGGAATGTCTAATGATCCATCAATTGATATTCAAAAAGTCGAAAAAATGTATGCTGGTCTTGAGGAGTCTTTAAAAAAGACAAAACCAGGTAAAGCGATTGAGTTAAAAATCAAAGAAAGAAAAACTCCATCTGTTGGAGCAAGTGCAACACCACCAGTTCAAGCTCCAGTAAGTAAATGAAGATCTAATTTTTCAGCACCAAATCCAGAGGGTAAAGTCGTTAGTCTTAAAGAAAGTTTAGGAAAAGTAACTATTGTTGATTTTTGGGCTTCATGGTGCGGTGATTGTCGCGCTGAAAATCCAAACATGGTAGCTTTATATAAAGAATTTCATAGCAAAGGATTAAACATAGTAGGAGTGTCTTTAGACAAAGATGCATTGAAATGGAAAGAAGCTATTTCTAAAGACAAATTGACTTGGACTCAGGTTTCGCACTTAAAATTTTGGGATGAACCTATCGCAATTCAATATGAAGTGCAGGTATTACCAACAACTTTTATTCTTGATGCTTCGGGAGAAATAATCGCAAAAAATTTAAAAGGCAAAGAGCTTCGTGAAAAAATCGCATCGCTATTGTCTAAATAAATGGTACATAAAGAACAATAAAAAAATCTCCTTCGTGGAGATTTTTTTTTATTTTATTCAATTCCAAGGAATTAAAAATCAATTTGAAATTAAGTTCTAATAATGTTTGGAAACCTAAAAACTGTTTTTATATTTGCAACCGCTTAGCCTAATTGCAATAAAGGTTTTGGGGAGATACTCAAGCGGCCAACGAGGGCAGACTGTAAATCTGCTGTGTGAACTTCGCAGGTTCGAATCCTGCTCTCCCCACGAATAAATATACTAATAGAGAAAACGCCAAGTTCACTTGAGCGTTTTTTTCTTTTATTTATTTTCAAGGCGTAGCTTTGCAGGAAGTACGAAATCAATCCTGCGCTTCCCACAAAATTTAAACACATTTGGAAGAAGTTCGCTTCCTTAAAAATGTGTTTTTTATTTTTATAAAAGGTTTGCCTTTCATCGATCTTCGAACATAAAAACAACTATGTTTTCAATTTGTTTTCGCCATTGTAAATTAGAAAATTTAGCACGAAAAAAAGTCCTGAAAATTCCAGAACTTCTCTGATTTGTTTTAGTTTATAAAGCAATCTAATCCAAAACAAAACTTACACTTACATTTGCGATAATTTCTATTTCTCCTATAGCTAAAGTTTCTTTTGGAGTCGATTCGTCCATAGCCATTGATGCTTTCATTGCATACATTCTAGGTTGTGGTATATAACTTTGTGAATTATCGGATATCACTATTGCTTTACCTACTTTTTGTCCTAAAACAGAAACAAAATCTTCAGCTTTTGCTTTTGCATCTTTAATAGCCAGTTTTCGGGCATCGGACTGCAATTGTAACATTTTGGAAGATTTGAATTCTACATTGTCAATTCTGTTAATTCCTTCATTAACTAAACCTTCCATTACAGTGTCATATTTGGATAAATCTTTCAATAGAATTTGCACCGTTTGAGTGGCGATATAACTGTGTTTCTTTTTTTCGTAATCATAATTTGGATTTAAAGAAACTCTTTGCGTTTGGTAATCTTCTTTAGCAATAGTTGACTTTTTAATAAATTTCAAAATGGCATCCATCTTTTTGTCATTTTCCATCTTTACCTCATCGGCTTTTGTGCCTTTGGATTCCAAAGAAATGGAAATTAAAGCCTGATCGGGTGCAATTTTTACTTTTCCTTCGCCAGATACACTAACCATAGGAGTTTGCTTTAGTTCTTGAGCATAAGACGTTGCCATAAATAAAAGGGCAAGCATTAGAAGTGTTTTTTTCATTTTAAAAAGTTTAGATTAATTTCAAATTTTATATTCAAATCTTGTGCCAATTATAGTTTACCCAAGTTCGATAGAACAAAAAGAATTACAATTGGAATTAACAAAAGCAACACCATAAAGGTGTTTTCTGTAAGCATAGACGGTTGTTTTAAAATTGTAATCAAATATCCTCCAATTGCGCCTCCAAAATGAGCTGTGTGGCCAATATTATCGTTTTTGGCTTTCATTCCATAAATAGAATACAGCAAATAGCCGATGCCAAAAAGATAAGCAGGAATGGGGATTACGTAAAACAACCCCAACATCATATCAGGTTGCAATAATATCGCAGAATAAATAATTCCTGTGACTGCCCCTGACGCGCCAATGGCTCGATAACTGTACTCATTTTTGTGCATTAATAGCGTCAACAAACTACCAGAAGCAAGGCTAACCATATAAATCAAGAAAAGGGAAGCCTCTCCAAAGTAGTTTACCACAACAGGTGCAAACATATAAAGAGTGAACATATTGAAAAATAAATGCCCAATATCAGCGTGCAAAAAACCAGATGAAAACATTCGGATTTGATCACCAGCTCGAATACTGCCAATGTGAAACTCAAATTTTCGAAAAAACTGTAAATCATTAAATCCTTTATAACTAAATAAAACGGTCACGACAATAATTAAAATAGTGCTCATAAATAATTTGGATGTTTTAAAAAATGTAAATCTAATTAATATTTATGGTTATAATATGCATCAGGAGTTCTAAACTAAGGATCGAACGATTTATTTGAATTATCTTTGTGGAAAATATTTAGTTGATGCGTTTTATTATTTACCTTATAGTCTACCCATTTTTGTGGTGCATCTCGATGTTGCCTTTTCGATTGTTATATCTGCTTTCTGATGCTGTATTTTTCATCGTTTACTATGTAATTGGTTACCGAAAAAAAACGGTGCGTGAAAACTTAGCATTGGCATTGCCTAAATTATCATCAGCAGAACGATTGATTATAGAAAAAAAATCTTTCCGACATTTGTGTGATATGTTCTTAGAAATTATTAAAACAATGACCATTTCCAAAAAAGAAATTAGTGAGCGTTTTTCATTTAGCAATCTTGAAGTATATCAAAAAGTAGAGGAGCAAAATAAAAGTATTGCAATGATGATGGCGCATTATGCCAGTTATGAATGGGCAATTTCGATGAATGCTTATGCGTCATTTAGCGGATATGCTATTTATAAAAAAATTGCGAATCCCTATTTTGATAAACTTGTTCGCAATATTCGATCGCGATTTAAGGCCTATCTCATCACTACTAAAGAAACCGTTCCTACAATTATCAATAACAAAAGCAACAATCTTCTTGCAATCTACGGATTCGCAAGCGATCAATCACCCAAAGTTTCCTCGGCTTTTCATTGGCAAAAATTTATGGGGATTGAAGTTCCCGTTCATACAGGAGCCGAAATGTTGTCGAAAAAATATGATATGAATGTTGTTTTTTTGAAAGTAAAAAAAGTAAGACGTGGATATTATCAAGCAAACTTTGAAGTTCTTTCGGAAAATGCTCAAAATGTTCCTGATTACGAAATCACGGATAAATTTCTAAAATTAGTAGAACAACAAATCTATGAAGCTCCAGAGTATTATCTTTGGACCCACAAACGTTGGAAACATAGGAGATAGTTTGAAGATGTAGACTTCAGCTTAATAATCATAAAAATCTTTCAAAAAAATGAAAACGTTTTGATTTTAACTATTCTTATCTTGGCCAACGTCCAGCTTTTAACTTCTTATCCATATCCTTAGTTAAGGTTGACATATTTCTATTAATTTATTCGTCATTGAAAATGTTAGGATTGAATAAAATTAAATATTGTTGTCACTTATTTAAATTTTATGTAGTTAAACCGTGTTGGACATTATTTTATTCAGTTCAAACTTTAAGCAATTTTACACTGAAATCCCTATATTTGCAGCCTTAAAATTAATACAAAATGACCTTATTACAAATTCTTAGTCCTTCGATTGAAAAAGCTGTCGAAACGCTATTTAATGTCAATATAGACAAAGTCGAATTTCAGAGCACACGTAAGGAATTTGAAGGCGATATTACAATGGTAATTTTCCCTTTATTGAAAGTTATAAAAAATAGTCCCGTAGAATTAGGAAACAAAATTGGAAACTATTTGGTCGAAAACATTCCCGAAGTGAGCCGTTTTAACGTCGTTTCTGGTTTTTTGAATATTGTGATTTCCGACGAATATTATTTGAATTTTTTTAATGAAATTCGAAATGAAGAAAAATACGGATTCATAACTCCACATCCCGATGATACCGCAGTTATGGTTGAATACTCTTCACCCAATACTAATAAACCTTTGCATTTAGGTCACGTTCGAAATAATCTATTGGGTTATTCTGTTGCTGAAATCATTAAAGCTTCTGGCAAAAAAGTGTATAAAACGCAAATAATCAACGACCGAGGAATTCATATTTGCAAATCGATGTTGGCTTGGAAAAAATTTGGTAATGGCGAAACTCCAGAATCAACAGGATTAAAGGGTGATAAATTGGTGGGAAATTATTATGTGGCTTTTGACAAAGCGTACAAAGAAGAAATTAGCCAATTAATTGCAGAAGGAAAAACCGAAGACGAAGCAAAAAAGCTAGCGCCAATTATTCTCGAAGCACAAGAAATGCTTTTGAAGTGGGAAGCTGGCGATACGGAGGTAATCACACTTTGGAAAACAATGAACCAATGGGTTTATGATGGTTTTGCTAAAACCTATAAAAATTTAGGGGTCGATTTTGATCAATATTATTACGAAAGCAATACGTATTTGTTGGGAAAAGATGTGGTTCAAATTGGTTTAGAAAAAGGCGTTTTCGAAAAAGATCCCGACGGCTCGGTTTGGATTGATTTGACCGATGAAGGTCTAGACAGAAAAATCGTGTTGCGCTCTGACGGAACAGCAGTTTATATGACTCAGGACATTGGAACAGCCATTCAGCGTGCGAAAGATTTTCCAGACGTTGGCGGAATGGTTTATACCGTAGGAAATGAGCAGGATTATCACTTCAAAGTGTTGTTTTTGATATTGAAAAAACTAGGTTTTGATTGGTCTAAAAATCTATATCATTTATCTTATGGGATGGTCGATTTGCCATCAGGAAAAATGAAATCAAGAGAAGGAACTGTTGTCGATGCAGATGATTTGATGCAAGAAATGACCGATACAGCTCAAAAAATTTCGGAAGATTTAGGGAAGCTTGAAGGCTATTCAGACGAGGAAAAATTGAAGTTGTATAAAACTATTGGTCTTGGTGCTTTGAAATATTATATTTTGAAAGTCGATCCTAAGAAAAGAATCCTTTTTGACCCAGCCGAATCGGTTGATTTCTCCGGAAACACAGGTTCTTTCATTCAATATACCTATGCTAGAATCCAATCGATTTTGCGAAAAGCCAATTTTGATTTTACTTCTCCAACCAGCATAAAAGTGTTGCACGAAAAGGAAAAAGAAGTAATCAAACAACTCGAATCAGTCCCTGAGGTAATTCAGAATGCAGCTCAAAATCATAGTCCAGCATTGATAGCCAACTATACTTACGATTTGGTTCGGGATTACAATTCGTTCTACCAAGCCGTTTCTATTTTAGGAGAGGAAAATGCAGATAAAAAAATATTCAGAGTACAACTCTCTAAAAAAGTAGCCGAAACCATAGCATTAGCCTTCCAATTATTGGGAATTGAGGTTCCAGAAAGAATGTAGTTTTTAATCCGATTCAAGGCTTGAATCTATAACCGATTGATTTTTAAAACACACCTATGTGGTTTTAAAAACCTCATTTTTTAGCTTTTTTACGAATAATCTCGTTCAGATAAGCTAGAGATTCTTGCCATTTGTTGAGATTTGAGAAGTAGATTTCTCGGTATTTGGTAATAATATTTTGATGTTTGAATTGAAAATTATTATCCATTTCATAATTCCAATTGTTATCCCTGAAAATCGTTTCGAAATTGAAGACATTTCCCACCAACATTTTATAATCAGTAAGCAAATCGATTTCTCTTTTGCTATGAAGAATGGGTTTGATCTCAGCATCATAAAAGGCCATAGCGGTTTCATTAACCGCCAATCCTTTTTCTATCCAATGCTGTTCTAAAGCCTCTTCTTCGTATTTAAAAAAATCAGTGATCAACTTGTCCGAAAACCAATCGGGTAGCTTAACATTGGGTTGAATCGCATTGGAATAACCATTCGAGTTGTATTGAATTTGCGAATTGGGAATCATCGAGGAATTATACAAATACCATTCTGAATCCATAATTAAATAAATTAGTTTTCGGGTTTTGAGTTTTGCTAACCAAGTTCGGTACCGGACGATACTTTTTGGAAATAATCCGGGATCAATAACCATTTTTCGCACTTTATTTCCTATTCGAACCTGTAGAATAGGAGCGACGTGATAGCCCCAATCTATTTTTCCTGTCGGTGAAATATCTTTTTTGTCGGCGAAAGTAATTAATCGAGAGCTATTCATCGAATAAACAACTGGCGCAAACGCCCAAATTTTGCCACATCTATACCCTTTAGATTCTAGTAATGTACTAATATAATGCGAAATATTATGACAATTAGCCTGTTGATAACCAAAAGGAATTCCTGATTGTATGATTTCTGCAAACAATGCGTTTGCAGTATTTATAGCTATAACTGAAGCTTTTCTGGGCGTTAAAAGGGGATGTTTTTTAATGATTTTATTTTTTTAAATAATTTTATACGATATTTTAGCATTATGGGCACTAAGTTATCAATGTTATCAACAGTCAAGTTTATATTCTTTTGAGAAATTGTTGTAAAATTTATTGTTTTAAAACAAAGGTATCACATCAACCTCCACCTTTACCTTATGTTCTCCAGAACTGAAAATAATTCCTTTTAATGGCGAAACATCGGCAAAATCTCTTCCATAAGCCGTTACAATATGGCGTTGTTGCGGAATCATATTGTTGGTAGGATCAAATTCGCACCAGCCCATTTCTGGAATATAAACTGATATCCAAGCGTGTGAAGCATCAGAACCTTCTAGTTTGGGTTTGTCTTTTGGAGGTAAAGTTTCGATATAACCGCTAACATATTTGGCAGGAATGCCAACACTTCGCAAACTCGCAATCGCTAAATGAGAGAAATCTTGGCAAACGCCTTTACGTTCCTTAAGGACTGTTTTTAGTGGTGTATTGACATTGGTTGCACCCGATTTAAATTGAAATTCGGTATATATTTTTTTGATTAAATCCAAAACAGCTTCAAAAAGAGAAGTGTTGGGAAGTAAACAAGTTTCGGCAAATGCTTTAATATCATCATCCCAACTGATGAATTGACTGGGAAGCAGATATTGTAACACTTCGATTTTTATTTCGTGATCCGTTTTGAATTTTATTCTGGCTTCCTCGCACGTAATAGGATTTAAAGGCTGCACAAAATTATGCAATACTTCGACTTCACTAGAAACAGTTACTTTTAGTGATTTGTGCGATTCGTGCAGCGAAAAATAGTGTTGAATATTTCCAAAATAATCTGTTCTTGAATAAATTTTGGAAGGTTTTGGCTCAATCTCTAATTTGAAATTACTGCATATTTGTTTGGCAGAATTTTTAGGTTGCAAGCATAGGATACTTTGGTAATTATGCACTTCATTTATATAAGTATACAGTGTTTGATGTTTTAATTTATATTTCATCAGTATCTATATTTTCAGGTGTATCAAAAACAGAATGTTGCATGACAGAATGGTTAAAATACAAACTCGATAAATTATTAGAAACATTACAAATATGTTGAAAAACTTTAGAAAGTGTTTCGTCTAATTCGGGGCGGAATTGCGTTTCTTCATCGACTTGAATTAAATGGTCGGCATCTATTAATTTTACAATAGTACTCGCTTCTAGAACTGATTTTTCGGCAATGCTTAATCGATTCGGATCATTTGTTTTGGGCAGTTTCGAGAGATAATAGGAAAGTGTGTCTAACAAAAAAGAAAGTGTGTACGGCAAGTTTTTTTCTAAAAAAACCATATTGATAACGGCTTTCAGACTCAAATGCGATTTGTACATATTTCGATATTGTGCCAATAAATGATGGTTTTCTAGAATGGCTTCCATTAAAAGGGTTTCTTCTTCTTCTGTTTTTTTGAAATTCAAAGCGGAACGAAAAACCGATAATAAGGATAAAATTCGCTCCACATTTTTGCCTGTTTCTAACAAATAAAAGCCATTATCACGAGGCAATGTTTCATATATATTGCCATAAAATGAAAAAAGGCGAATGTGCAATTTGTCTAATCCGTGATTTACAGAATTAATATTGTTGGTATTGGTGTTTTTAAGTGCAAAAAGGCTGTCTTCTACTAAATTAATGATGCGTCGGGTATCGTGATTCCATTTTTCGCTCACTTGGTTGATGGTGTTGAGAAGCGATTGAATATTATACACGACAGAACCTATTTTTTTGGTGTCATTAATCAAAAGAAGCAACTCGGCAATGGGGTCTTCAAAAATAGCATCGTTGTCAAATACCTCTCCTTCTTTAGGTTCTTTGCCTACAAATCCTGGATAGGTTTGGGTGAGATGTGTCAACGATTTTAATAAAACGACCAAGAAATCAGGCTGCTTATTTCCTTGTTTGGTGACGTTTTCGTTCAATCTATTCAGAATAATTTTCAGAAAACTACGCAATGCCATTGTCCTTTCGCAAAGTCGTCCGACCCAAAATAAGTTTTCAGCATTTCTACTGGTCAGCGAGTTTTTGAGTTTATTGATGGCAAATTTTCGGTCAACAGTTCGCTCTTGATAGGATATAGGTACATCTGAAATAATCCAAGTGTCTTTGGATATGCCACCGAAACGATTGGATATTTCAAACTTATCTTTAATAGTAGAGCTACGAGTTAGGCCTCCTTGCATCACTTTATAATCATCGCCATCCGCAATCAAAAAGGCGCGCAGCGCAGCAAACCTTGGCTCAATTATTCCATTAATAAAGGATGGAGTGGTAGATAAACTCACTTCTTCCTGAGCAACGAAATCTTTTGGACTTGAGAGAATCAGATTTTTTAAATCTTCAAGTTCTATTTCGTCTAATAAACGACCATAAATAGATCTAAAACCTTGCTTACGATTGGTTTTTTTTATAATTAATTTAGGTAAGTTTTCTAAAACAAAATGTAATTCTTTGGTTTGACCACACCACCAAGTTGCGACCGAAGATAGTAATAAAGGCTCATTTAATAGAAACTTACAGGCATTTTGCATAAAAGCCATCAAACCATAATTTTCCAAAATACTGGTTCCGGGAGGATTTAAAACCGAAATATTGCCCAAACGTATCACTTGTAACAAACCTGGAATTCCCAGTAAAGAATCTCTTCTAAGTTCCAATGGGTCACACCAATTGTCGTCCAATCGTTTGATAATGACATCCACACGTTCCAGTTGGTCAATCGATTTTAGCCAAACAAAACCATCGCGAACCAATAAGTCATTGCCTTGAACCAAAGTATACCCTAAATAAGAAGAAAGATAGACGTGTTCAAAATAAGTTTCATTTCCGGGACCAGGAGTCAAGAAAACAACATTAGGATTTTCGTTGGTGTTGTTACCTAAAGTGTCAACCGTTTGTTGCAACTGACTAAAATAGGGGGAAAGCCTTTTTCGGTAGATTTTTTTATTCAGTTCAGGAAACACTTTACTCATTACTATTCTATTCTCGAGTGCGTATCCTGCTCCCGATGGTGACTGAGTCCGATTATCTAACAGCCACATTTTTCCGTCAGGGCCGCGAGCCAAATCAACGGCATAATTGAGCAACTGCTTGTTCGATTTTTGCCTAATATCAAAACAAGGCAATAGAAAACCCGAGTTATCAAAAACTAATTCGGCAGGGATAATGGTATTTTTAATTAATAATTGTGGGCCATAAAGGTCTTTTAAAATCAAATCTAATAATAGTGCTCTTTGTTGTAAACCTTTTTCAATGGTTTTCCATTCCGATTCGTGAATTAGAAACGGAATTGGGTCTAATTTCCAAGCGCGATTTGATTCTTTATTGGAATCATAAACGTTATAAGTAACTCCGTTTTCCTTTAATTTTTTTACTATTTCCTCGTTACGCAACTTCAATTCATCAATACCAATAGATTCTAAAGTATCAAAAAGCCCTTGCCAGTAAGGCTTTACATCACCGTTTTGGTCAAGCACTTCGTCATAAGAATTGATTTTCTCTTTGTAGGTTTGGAGTAATCCTAAGGATATATCTTGAATCATTTTTGTTTAGAATGAATTACGTTTTCTAGTAGTGCAAAATACTATTTAAAATAGGAACTTCAATATGATTGTTCGTGATAAACTTTTCATGACTATCTCTATAAGATAGTAGTCTTTTCATTTAGTCATTCCAACGAAATAGACTCGAACGAAAATGAATAGGAAAAACAAATCAAATCAGTTGTTCTCTTGATAAGATTTCTCCACTGTTGGTACAAAAGACAAATCAGCTATTTTTTCGCCACCCAATAATGCCTTAAATCCAGCGTATTTGGATATTCAGGATTGACTAATTCTATTGGTGTATCTGGTTTTAAATTGGTTTTGTTTTGAGCCACAAATCTAGAAACCGTTGGTGTGTCAATTACTGGCGCACTTTGTTCCGTAGTTGCTGAAGGTGTATGCCCAAAATCCCAAAAACGACTAATTTTTCTCGATTCAGCTTCATAACTATTTACAGGATAAGTGTCAAAACTTCGACCTCCAGGATGCGAAACAAAATAGGTGCAACCACCAATTACTTTGTTGTTCCAAGTATCTACAATATCAAAAACCAACGGCACATCAACCCCAATATTAGGATGCAAAGCCGATGGCGGATTCCAAGCTTTATACCGAATTCCTGCTACATATTCGCCTTTAGTTCCTGTACTTCGCAACGGAATTCTGCAACCTTTACACAACAAAATATGGCGATCAGGAATGATTCCAGAAACTTTAACTTGTAATCTTTCAACAGATGAATCCACAAAACGGGCCGTTCCATTACTGGATAATTCTTCGCCCAAAACATGCCAAGGTTCTATTCCCAACCGAATTTCCAATTGAATATTATCTACTGTAATCCCCCCGTGATGCGGAAATCGAAACTCGAAAAATGGGTCAAACCACGAAATGTCAAAATCATAACCTGCATCTTTCAAATCATTCACCACATCAATCATATCGAGATAAGCAAAGTGTGGCAACAGGAATTTATCGTGCAATTCGGTTCCCCATCGCACTAATTTTTTCTCGTAGGGGTTTTTCCAAAATTTGGCTACCAAAGAACGCACCAATAGGTTTTGAACCAAGTTCATATGTTTGTGCGGTGGCATATCAAAAGCACGTAATTCTAATATTCCCAAACGTCCTGTCGAAGAATCGGGAGAGTATAATTTGTCGATACAAAATTCAGTTCGATGCGTATTTCCTGTAATGTCGGTGAGTAAATTTCTAAAAATCCGATCGACCATCCAAAAAGGAATCTCTTTGTCTTTCGGAATTTGTTCAAAAGCAATTTCCATTTCATACAAACGCTCGTCACGACCTTCGTCAATTCTTGGTGCTTGACTCGTTGGCCCAATAAAAGGTCCAGCAAAAAGATAACTGAGTACAGGATGATGCTGCCAATACGTAATCAAACTGCGCAACAAGTCGGGTCTTCGCAACAAAGGACTGTCTTCAGGTTTTGAAGCGCCAAGAGTTACGTGATTTCCTCCGCCAGTACCAGTATGACGACCATCGACCATAAATTTGTCAGTTCCCAAACGAGAAAGAAATGCTTCTTCATACAATGCGGTAGTGTGATCTACAATTTCCTGCCAAGATTTTGCTGGATGCACATTCACTTCGATAACGCCTGGATCAGGAGTCACCATCATTTTTTCGATGCGGTAATCGGTTTCGGGTTGGTAGCCTTCGATTCTAACTGGCATTTGCAATTTTTCGGCTGTCGCTTCAACGGAAGCAATCAAATCCAAATAGGTTTCTAAATAATCTGTTGGAGGCAAGAAAACATAGATAATTCCGTCGCGTTCTTCCACACACAAAGCAGTTGAAAAAGTTTCAACTTCGAATAACAGGGGTTCTTTTTCTTCTGCATCTTCTTCCGATTTTGGCGCAACATTTGCTTTGTAAGCATCCGAAGTGCTTCCATATCTTTCTTCCACTGATTGATGATAATCACCCAGTGGAGGTAATTCTTCGAACAAACTTCGAGAAACGGGTTGTTCTCTTTTGTTTTTAGATACTTTTGGCAAAGATTCCAGCGGTAAACGCAAGCCAATCGGAGAGTTTCCAGGAATCAAATAACATTGTCCTCTTCGGAATTCCCACACGCAACTTACCCAATTGTGGTTTTCGTGAATCCATTTTAGAGGCAAAACAAAACCTGAAGGATTGTTCAAGCCTTTTTCTAATAATTTAGCCAAGGTATGTCGCTGAACAGAATCTTTTAGATTTACAGCCAATGGGTCTAAATTGACCGGTAATTTTCCTTCTTCTAAAGCCCAATAGATGGGGTCTTCATAGGTAGGATTTATATTTTTGATGTTAATTCCCAAATATTTTGTCAGTTCAATTGCAAAACGTTCCGCATCGTGAAACGTAAATTTTTTTCCGTCTTCTTTGGCAATCAAAGCATCGTTTTTCCATAAAGGCAATCCATCTTTTCTCCAGTACAAAGCATATTGCCAACGCGGAAACAATTCGCCCGGATACCATTTTCCTTGACCGAAATGGAGCAATCCGCCGTGAGCAAAACGACCTTTCAATCGCAATGCCAAGTCGTAAGCGAGTTTGCGTTTCAAAGGTCCATCGGCAGCAGAATTCCATTCGGGAGATTCAAAATCGTCAATGGAAACAAAAGTTGGTTCTCCACCCATTGTCAAACGTACATCTCCTTCGATTAAATCTTTTTCGACAACATTTCCCACCTCCATAATATCAGCCCATTGCTTTTCGGTATAGGGTTTGGTCACTCGTGGATCTTCATAAATTCGAGTTACGGTATTGTCAAATTCAAACTCCACTTGACAAATTTCGGTAGCACCAGTCACTGGAGCAGCACTTTCATAATCGGGCGTGCAGCTCAGTGGAATATGTCCTTCGCCTGCAAAAAGTCCTGATGTCGGATCAAGTCCAATCCATCCTGCGCCAGGCAAATACACTTCGACCCAAGCGTGCAAATCAGTAAAATCATTTTCGGGACCCGACGGACCATCAAGCGATTTCACATCAGAAGTTAATTGTACCAAATAGCCAGATACAAAACGAGTTGCCAAGCCAATACTACGCAACGCTTGAACCAAAAGCCAAGCAAAATCACGACAAGAACCGCTTTGTATTTCCAATGTTTGCTCGCTGGTTTGTACACCTACTTCGAGTCGGATAT
>CAMBHH010000053.1 GCA_945866505.1 Flavobacterium psychrophilum | reverse complement strand
ATCTTTACAATTCAATGCGATTATTCAACAACTCAACAGAAACCAATTTTTAATTATTTCAGTCGCTCTTTATTTTTGAAGAAATTAAGTAATATTTAAGATATTAAAAATTTTAAAAATCAGTGTACCAGTAATTATCGTAATTGCTATTTGCATCATCATAAGTTGTAACAATGATAACAGCTCAGACACCACCACCACAACAACGGATATACCAGCGGTCTATAAAGAAATATATGAATCGTGCAGCATTTCCAGTGACGGAACTTATGTGTACATTAAAAAAAAATAAAGCCAAAAATGAAATAACCAACCCAAATTGGCATTTTTTGACCGGTACAAAGCAAGACATTTACAGTCTAGCATGTAAATCCTATTTTGTCGAGGATGACATTGATTTTAGCAAAGACAGCACTGAATTTATGCATACACAGCAATTCATATTAGTAGATAAAACCAAAAGAATAAAAGGCATTTGCAACGGTACTTTATCAATTGAAATGCAACAAATGCTTGACGATATAAAAACATCAATTAACGAAAACAATTAAATATGCTGCATCAGTCCACTGTTAATCAAAACCGCAAAACCATAATGACCAACAGATCAAAAAGCATTCTTACCTACAATGTAATCATAATAGAAGAAAATCAAACTGAGATAATATTACTCCAAAAAATAATTTCAGAATATTGTTTAAATCTTAATATTATAGGATGCGCAGAGTCTATTGAAGAAGGAATTATAGCGCTTAAATATCAGAAACCAGATATTGTTTTTATGAATGTTAAATTTCAAAATTCGATAATTTTTGATCATCTCCATAAGTTTGACATTAAAGATGTTCAACTAATATTTATAAGTTCTTCTGCAGAATATGCAGTAAATGCTTTCAATGTTGATGCAGCAGATTTTATAATGAAACCCTTATCAATAGAAACGGTATTATTATCGATTCGCAAAGTTATAAAAAAAATCAAATTTGATGAAAGTTACTTAGACAGCTTATTTACCGACCTAATAATGAACGATTCTCAATCAAATCACAATTTTATAACTGTGTCGTCCTTAGAAAAAGTGGATTTTTTAAAAAAAGAAGATATAGTCTATTGCGCTTCCGATGGAAAATACACTACTTTCTATTTAACTAATGGAAAAAATATAGTTTCTAGCAAAAACATAGGTGTATATGAAAAATTATTAGAGAATTCTTTTTTTTACAGAATACACCACTCATACATAATCAACATCAAGCATTTGTTGAAAATTAACAAAAGGGACGGTTGTTTTTGCGAATTACAGAATAACATTTTTCTACCAATTTCAAAAAGAAAGCAAGAAGATTTTTTTAAGATTTTAAAAATTAAAGTTTCATAATATAGAATTAGTTTGCTAATCGAAAACATTAAAAAAACTATTCTCTGACATTAAAATAGCATATCTCTAATTTTATTATTGTGGATTAATATTTTGGAATACAATTTGAAAATATCAGTGATATAAATGAATTCCATTCCCAGTAAATGTTAATATTTTTTTTGTTCTGGCAAAAATTAGATTGTTGAATAAAAACGAATTGCTTACTGGACCATTTATATTTACATAGCTAAAATACAAAAACCATCCCCCTTGTATTCAATTGCAGAAAATATAAATAATAATAAATTCAATAGTTCACCATACTTTGACTACGGAACGGTGTGAACTGAAATATTTGAAAAAAGGATGTGGCATTGAAATTATATTTTGCTAGTATAAGTCAGTAATTAATCTTGACCGGCAGCAGTGTAGTGTTCCAAAAATAATATCATCCCAAAAAAAATAAACAATAGTTTAGGACGCACAATTTGAACAAAAAAATTGTCTAACTATATGATAAAAAATGAACTATACACAACGTGCCTTTAAACAATTATTATGAAAGATACTATCTACATTATCGGTGAGATATCTGCTACTGACACCTTAGAAAGTAAGAATAAATTTAAAAATGCTCAACTCTATTTAGAAAGTCGAGGATTTCGAGTTTTCAATCCGATGCTAACTTTATCAAATAGTAATATTAACAGAAGAATTGCTATAAAAGATAATATTAGGGAACTCATGAATTGTTCCGCTGTCTACATATTACCTTGTATGGACATCACTAAATGTCAAAATATTGAGCTATTTGTTGCATTGGAATTAGATCTATTTATCGTACAAGGGATTTAATACAATTTCTATTTCAAGATTACAAGTTAACACCATCCTAGCTTGCTAAAAGCATCCCACTTTGTAGATTTGAAAGCAGCTTCTCGAATTGCAAGCACATTGCATAATTACACCAACGACAAATAGTTTTAGTAATCAAAATCATTCTTTACCACTTATTACTTCATAATTACCACCTGTTACTTTTTAGGTTATGCTTGGAGTTTCAAGCCCTAATTTAGTCAACGAATTTTAGTAAGTAATAGTAACTTTTTGAAACAAAAAAATATGAAAAAACGATTAGGTATTTTAGCGATTTTGGTATGTATTGGATTTAGTTGTCCAGTATTTGCTCAAAACGCTGGAGATGAAGACGGTCCTGAGGCAATAGGTGATAACGCGCCAATAGATGACTATGTGCCTCTTTTCTTTATTGGGGCAGTGGCTTTAAGCTTTTTTATAATAAACAAAAAACCGTTTACTGCAAGACAATGAGATGTCCAATCAAGGATGTCTAGAACTTTTATTCTATTTATATTGAAAGCGCGCATTTACAAATCTTAAAAATTTATTCAATTGAAAACAATTACATATAAACGAAAAAAGAATACAGGTCTGCCGAAGTGGTTCGTTTTATTATTGCTTGTTTTTGCTGTAAACTCTTCTATGGCTCAATTTCAAAATAACCTTCCCTTGTATATTAGTGACAACAGTTTTGTTTACATCGGATCTGGGGCTTTTAATTTCGGCACAGGTGGACAAACAAAAACAACAAGAACTGACAATACATATGGTAAACTGATCTTTGGCCCAGGAGTAAGTACAACTGGTGCATCTGACACTTATTTCCTTGATGGCTACGCAAGTAGAAGCGCAATCGGTCAATTCCTCTTTCCTGTAGGACAAACCCTTTACGCACCAGTGCAATTATCTACATCTACCACAGATGAAGTTGATGTAGCTTATTATAGAGCTAGCGCCGCAGGACTAGGGGCTACTTTAGATTCGTCATTAGAGTCAATATCTACCACTGAATACTGGAATATCAACGGTACAAACTTGGCTACTATCACTCTTACTTGGAGAGACAGTAGCGACTTAACTGCTATAGGAGTTGCAAGTTCAACTTCCAATCTAACTATTGTAGGTTTTGATGGATCTAAATGGGTAAAAATAACATCTACTGTTGACGATAAATCCATTGTGGGAGACTCGAGCTCAACAATTCAAGCAGGATCGATTACATCATCTGAAGCGGTAGATTTAAGCATTTACAGTTACTTCTCTTTGGGCACCGAGAACATCTCTTGTTCTCCTATTGTCGCAGCCGGAATTACAAAAATTTGGGATGGTACTTCATGGAGCCCTAGTGGAACACCAACACTAGAAAATCCAGTTATTATCAATGGCAATTTTGCAGGATCATTAGTTTGCAATTCTCTAGTGTTAAATGCTGATATAACATTAACTGGTTCCCAAAATGTCGAGATTGTAAACGGTGCGTCGGGAACTGGTTCTATTTTTATGTCAAGTGAATCAAGTGTGGTTCAAAGAGCGACAGGTGTTGATGGACCAAACATCGTACTTACAAAGACCACTAGAGCAATGAGACAATATGATTACATTTACTGGGGAACTCCAATTGCAGGTAATTTCTTTGCACAATTGGATGGTGCAAAAGCTAGTACAAATGCAGCGGGACTAAACAATGCTTTTGACACGAAACTCAAATATGTTTCTGGTACAGGTGGCGGTTGGCAAATCGCTACCGCTATAGAAACAGGAAAAGGTTTTGCAACTCGAGTACGTAACCAAGCACCTTTTAACAATACTGCCACTACTGACGTTATTAATCTTACCTTTACGGGTAAAGCAAACAATGGGGACCTTTCGGTCGCTATAACAAATGATTTAGCCTTTCCAAATGGGGGACGGTCACACGTTTTTGTCGCCAATCCATATCCATCCGCCATTGATGCAGATAAATTCCTAACCGAAAATACCAATATAGATGGTGTGGTTTATGTTTGGCAAGCGGCTACGCAAAATGATGGTTTAACATCGTACAGTCAAGCAGATTATATCGCTTACACTCTCGCGGGTTCTGTTGTTCCTAGCGCAATTACACAAACATTTAACGGAAAAATAGCTTCTGGACAAGGATTTCACGTTAAATCTTTAGTCAATTCAGGTTCGGTGGTTTTTAACAACTGTATGCGATTGACAACAGATAACGATCAGTTCAAAAAAGTTGCTGCTCCAAAACAAGAACTTGTAAACAGGTTTAAACTGAACTTGACAAACAATGATGGTGTCTTTAGCCAAATATTAGTGGCGTATATGCCTGAAGCTACGCTAGGTTACGATAGAATGTATGATGCTGGTAGAAACTCCGTAAGTACAGCTCAATTGTATTCTATATTTGAAATCGATGGAAGAAAACTAGCCATTAACGCCCGTCCTGAATTTGATGTAACAGATGTTGTCACTCTTGGTATTTCAAATACAGCAACTACTGAAAAAATATATACCATAAGTATAACTGGCAAAGAAGGAATTTTTGCCTCTAATGTAGTAAATGTGTTGTTGCACGATAAAACTATGAATACTTTCACAGATTTGGCACTAGGTGATTATACCTTTTCGTCCAGCAGCACATCGATGAACGACCGTTTCAAAATAGTGTATACCTATAAAACATTGAATACACCTGAATACGATTCTAAAAAAGTTATTGCCACTATTTACAAACAAATGTTGCAAATTACAGCTAGTTTACCCTTAACTGAGGTAAGCATTTATGACCTCTCAGGGCGTTTAGTCACTAAAATTAAAGGCAACAATCAGTTAGCAATAACAAACTCGTTCTGTTTTGCAGATGGCATTTATATCGCTAAGATAAAAACCAACAACGGAGCTGTCGCAACACATAAACTAATTAACAAAAAATAAATTTACGCAAATGAAAAATACAATTAAAACAATTTTAGCACTTACTGTTTTCGCAGTGACTAGTGTTACTGGTCAAACGGGTATAGGTACCACAACGCCAGATGCTTCTTCCATTTTGGATTTGACAAGCACTAACAAAGGATTGCTCTTGCCAAGAGTGGCAAACACAGCTGCCATTTCGAGTCCTGTAAACGGCTTGCTGATTTACGACATTTCGTCCAACTGTTTTAAAGGATATCAAAATGGTGCATGGTCAGAATGTTTGAATACTTCTACTAATACATCGTTGGTTAGCGCTGTTAGTTCAGGATTTGCAGGAAGCTTTTGTACTTCGGCTCTGAGCGGCACTACATACGGAGTAACTATTACCAATAATGATTTTTCTGCAAAACAAATAACGCCCCAAACCACTGATTTGGTCTTATCTGGTTTAACTGG
The DNA here is from genome assembly GCA_945866505.1 of Flavobacterium psychrophilum. GTDB lineage: Bacteria > Bacteroidota > Bacteroidia > Flavobacteriales > Flavobacteriaceae > Flavobacterium > Flavobacterium psychrophilum_H. The sequence goes on along the minus strand of CAMBHH010000053.1, from coordinate 12,412 downwards.
AGTGGTTGTGTCCTCGGTAAGTCCGAGCGAGTTGACTACAATCAACGCAGGATCATCTCAACAATTTACTTATACTTTGACAGGAACACCAAATGCGGCAGGAACTTTAACAGGTACATTTACTAAACAATCACTAAGTTGCTCAAGTACCGTTACCGTTGGAATCTCTAAAGCAGTAACCTCAGCATCGTCAACGCCTACATTATGTGTCAATACAGCTCTAACACCAATTACACACACTACTTCAGGTGAAGCTACTGGTATTGGTGAAACCACTGGTTTACCTGCTGGTGTAACTGCAGCTTGGGCTAGTAATACGATTACCATTAGCGGTACCCCAACAGCATCAGGAACATTTACTTATACCATCCCTATTTCTGGTTGTGGTGGAACTGTGAATGCTGCAGGAACTATCACCGTAGCTCCAAACCTGGTCGTAGGATCTGCATCATCTTCTCCTTATACAATAATAAACTTTGCGATGAGCAATGTTACACATACCACCACTAACGCCACAGGTATTGGTACTGCCACAGGATTGCCTACTGGGGTGACGGCAGCTTGGGCTAGCAACACCATTACTATTAGTGGCACACCTACTACTTTGGGAACATTTAACTATGCTGTCCCTTTAGTAGGTGGTTGTGGTAATATCAGTGCTTCGGGCACCATCACTGTTGTAAATTGTGGAGCCTATGTGTCCTCAAGTGTTTATAAAGTCTTTGCGTGTCACAATCTAGGAGCAACAGATACCACTTTAGACCCGAATGTGCCGGTACAAGGCATACACGGTAACTATTACCAATGGGGGAAAAGTACTGCTGTCGCTACAGCAAGCACTGCATCTACTGCGATATCTGGTTGGAGTACTACCGCTGCCTCAAATGGTTCTTGGGCAGATGGTACAAAAACCGCTACTGATCCTTGTCCAACAGGGTATAGAGTGCCAACAAATGCACAATGGACCGCAGTAATCGCAAACAATACTGTGAGTAGAACGGGTACTTGGGCAAATAATGCTACAAACTATGGCGTTGCTATTCATTTTGGACCTAATGCCAGCACCAAGACATTAACACTAACAGTGAGCGGATTGCGCAACAGCTCAAGTGGTCTTTTGACTGGTCGTAGTCTGAGCGGCAACTATTGGAGCAGTACTGAATATAGTGCTAACGCCTACCAACTGTACTTCGCTAGCAATAGCGTTTCGGCTACATTCGCCAGTCGTGTAAATGGCTTTTCGGTGCGTTGTGTCTTAGAATAATTATAATTTTTTGTCTTTTTTACTATTAAGTATTTTACAGCGAAGAAGTTAATTTTTTTGCTTCTCCCCCTGCGCTAAAGCGGGGGGATTTTTAATTGCAAACAATAAATAGTTCCTATTTCTCAAAAAATAATGAATACACCGATGAATCAAATAAAAACTTACAAAGAGTATGCTGGGTAGCAAACAATCAACTTGCTTCCAATATAAAGCTACTATAGTACAATAAACACTTAAAAAAGTATTTTAAAAACATCAAAAAAGAGGTGTTTTGAGCGGTTTTTCAAAATAGCTATAAAGTGTTAAATAGAGTATCTGTCAAATCTATTCGGACCTACTTATAGGCTATAAAAAACAAAACTACGAAGCAACTAATCTTTTTTTTCAAAAATCACTATGCAATGAAAAATTATTTATTATACTATATTTTTTTAGTACTTCCTAGCTTTAGTGTAAGAGCACAAACCATAAACCTAGAATTTCCCTATTTTGCAGGAAAAACTTATGATTTTATAATTTTTCAGGGAGATAAACGTCTTATCCTTAAAAGCGATACTATTGCTAAAGGAGGCAAAATCCAACTCACAATCCCGGAGCAATATAAGGGCTATAAAGGAATGGCGCGGTGGTACTTGACTAATAGTGCTACTGGTGGTGGCTTGGATTTAATCATTAACAATGAAGATTTTTCGGTAGCCTGTTTAGATAGCATTCCCACAGCCGAAAATATTGTTTACAAAAACACTTCGGAGAATATGATAGACCATGCCAACTATAAAAAACAAGAACAGCTTTATGAAAAACACGATGCGATGTTGGCTACCAAACGAGCGTATGACGAAGAAAGTAAGCTTTACAAGCTGGCATCGATAGAATATAATAGCCTTATAAAACAATTTGAAGATTACAACAAAACTTTAAGTATTTCTAAATTATATGCTGCCAAGTTCCGTCAAATTGTAAACCTGACAATGGGCATCGGCACAACAATAACATTAGATGAAAAAGAAAAGGCAAAAGACATTAACCATTTTATTACAAATGAACTTGATTTTGAAGTGTTGTACACTTCTAATCATTGGACTGGCATTATCAACAATTGGGTACAAATGCAAACAACAGTCTTTAAGGACGATGCCAAATTGATCGACGATGCCACTTCGATAATAAACCGCATTAAAAGCGATCTTATCTACACTGACTTTGCAACTAGTTTAACTAAAGAATTGACCAAAGTAGGCAAAGATGATGCAGTTTTTGCTCTGATACCTGTCATAAAGAAATCGAAGCGCCTGTTGAATTACGATGGTGTACTGAATATTTTTAAACAAGATCTTACAGGCAAAGCACCAGATTTGGTATTTTACAATTCGGTTAGCAACAAGGAAAATAAAAACCAAGAACCAAAGATCATTAAAACAGCGGAACTAAATTCAAACTACAGCTTGTTGCTATTTTACAAATCGGGTTGTGGTCCTTGTCAAGCCACAATTGAGGGTCTACAAAAAAATTATGAAGCAATTGCCTCAAAAGGAGTAAGAATTATTGCCTTGTCTAGTGATGTGGATGAAAATGAATTTAAAAAAACTGCAGCCACATTCCCATGGTCAGACACATATTGTGATTTTAAAGGTATGAAAAGCCTAAACTTCAATAATTATGCAGTCATTGCTACGCCTACATTATTTTTATTAGACACTCACGGTTTAATTATTCAAAAGATGTCTGGTTTTGCAGAAGTATTGGAGTTCTTTAAACCCCTGTAGAAAGAAAGTTTCTTTTTTAAAGATTAGTTCGATTAGTGAAAAAGTAATTAGTCTCAAAAAAAACCTTTTTCAAATTGGAAATAAGTCAAAAAGATTTCAAAAAAATTTATGACCAATACAAAATAATGGTGTATAATGTGGGACTTAATTATTTGCAAAACAGAGAAGATGCAGAGGAAATAACGCAAGATGTCTTTGTGCAATTGCATTACTCACTATCCCAATTCAAAGAAAAATCCGCACTAAAAACTTGGATTTACAGAATAACAGTTAATAAATGCTTGAATTATCTTAAACATAAAAAGAGTAGAAAGCGATATTTTATTTTTGGAAGGAAAATTGAAAGCGAATTTGAAATACAAAAAATTTCCAACTTTGAACATCCGGGAATTTTATTAGAAAACAAAGAAAAAGCAGAAATTCTTTATAAAGTCATTAATGAATTATCCGAAAACCAAAAAGCTGCTTTCATCCTTTCTAAAATTGATGGTTTATCAAATCTTGAAATTTCAGAAATTTTAGAAGTTAGTATTTCAGCTGTTGAGTCCTTGATTTTTAGGTCAAAGACAAAACTTAAAGAAAAATTATCAAATAAATTCGAGTACTATCACAAGGAATAAGAATTAAACTTGGCTAAAGTAAAATGAAGAAAAAAGGAAAACGAATAAAGGAAGTCTTAAACCGCAACAATGGAATTGCAAAAATCGCTCCTGATGATGCGCTATTTATTAAAATCAAATGCTAGCATGCTATCAAATCTTTCCGGACATTTAAAATAAAATTTTTGATTTCGCAGAGTTTAATTTTTAAAATAAAACGCAAGAATAAAGTTTATTCTTTGTCTAAAAAAATAGAAACACTAAAACCTTATTTATGAAAAAAATTTTAACAATTCTAGGTCTAATTGCTATGGGAAACTCCTCGATAGCCCAGACAAATCCTGCCATTACTTCTTGGCTAAGAAATACAACTTCTATAACTGGAAGACACTATGTTTCTGGAAACTCAACACCTATTGTCGATGCTACTTTGGCTAATGTACAAAAAGTTCAATATTCTACTAATTATGTTTATGTAAGTACAAATGGAATTCCATCTTATGTAACAGGTCCATTTTTAGATGGAAATACAAACCTTGCTGGAGCACAAAATGCAATTTTTAAATTTCCATTAACTCCCACAAAAAATACAGGAACCCTTTCAGCCACAACAGGAGGCAACATTGGAGTTTTTATAAATGGAGTTGCTTTATTTGATTACCGCGATGGCGTTTCTTATAAATCATCCACAGGTTTAAATGCGGGAGGTCCTGGAGGCGGTTTTGGCGACGGCGTATGGAATCGAGATGCCGTTTTATATGAAAAAGCTGGCTTCGACTGTGCAAAAGGACACCCTGCAGGAACAAATTATCACCATCATCAAAATCCAAGTGCTTTTAATTTAGATTTAACAGTAATATCTACAATTTGCAATTTATATTTGGCTGATGGGCTGTATAAAATTGACGCTACAACACATTCGCCCCTTTTAGGTTTTGCTTATGATGGTTTTCCAATATATGGTGCTTTTGGTTACAAAAATGTAGATGGCACTGGCGGTATTACCAGAATGAAATCAGGATTTAGTTTACGAAATATTACGTCAAGAACGACTTATTATACTGGCGAAACTGTAACAACTGGTCCAGCAGTGAGTACACAATTCCCCTTAGGAATGTACAAGGAAGATTATCAATTTACTACAAATGCCGATTCAGATTATCTTGATGTGCACAATGGTCGTTTTTGTGTTACACCAGAATATCCAAATGGAACCTATGCCTATTTTTGTACAGTTGATGCCAATTATAATTCAGTGTACCCCTATGTTGTTGGACCAACTTTTTATGGAACGAAAGTTGCTTCAAAATTAACAACTTCCGTAACAGAAACTACCACAACCTACAGTCCTACTTTAGGATCAAATAGCTTTACTCTTGACAATTTAGGGTTTCAAATTTTTCCCAATCCTGCATCAGATTTAATTGCTATCCAATCTAGCGAAATGATTACCGAAAACTTTAATGCTGAATTGATAGATGAACAAGGGCGAATAGTTGCTACGAAAACATTTTTACAAGGAAGTACCATTTGTTTTTTTGAAACAGATACATTATACAGTGGAATTTATATTTTAAAAATTTCAGATAACACGAATTCAAAAACCTTTAAAGTTGTCGTACAAAAGTAAAATGAATAAAAGCTAAAATATAGAAATCTAAACAATAAATTGTACCAATTGTAATTTTAAAATAGTCAAATCCATTTTAAAATTACAATTGGTAATTCCGATAATATATAGAGGTCAATTTGTAGGACTCGAATAAATTGCTAATCGACTTAAGAAAGATTTTATTAAAAAACGTCCGGAATTCTTCTGCCATATTCAAGAACTACCGCATTAAAAGACCGATTTAATTTTAAATTCTACCACTATCAACCGATAAACAAAATAAAAAGTCAATAAAACATTCTCCACCCTAGATAAATTCTAGGGTTTTGTTTTTAAGACAAAAACCTAACTTATTTTTAGAAAAATGCATTTTGAATATTTGCAACTTTTATTCTTGTTTGCCGCTTTTTATAGGAGAAGACGATTGTTTTACGTTTCCAGATACAAATCTCGTTTACGTCAAGTGTATTTTAACCATCGACGCTAAAGTTGAAAAGACTTTTTGAGTTTCAGATGTAGTTTTTAGCTACATTGAAAGTTATGGCCCATTAAGCACTATCAACATTTGGGTTTTTATTCCGCTTGTAGAGTCATGATAGTCATAATGAAAAACCACAAAAAAAATTTAAACATATGACAATTTACTTAAAATACTTTTGTCTAAGTTGGTGATATTTTTTGTGTTAAATTTTTTGACTGCCAATTTTTTAATGTATGAAGGGTAAAATGGATTCGAAAATTGATAAAATCGGAAATTAATTTTTTTTGCACCTAGAATTCCATACTCAATGTCATTTAATGATAAAACAAATTGATGAAATTTTATCCTTTTTAGTTTAAAAATTTTATTTGGTGCTACTTTCTCACTTATCATAATCAGAAGGTATGCATTATAAATGTTTCCCCAAAATATCTTTTTTAAATCATCGGTTTCAAGCTTAGATTCTAAACTGCTTATCCTTACGTAAAATAATTCTATCCGTAATGATGAGGAATCTTCGCCTAATGTTGCTTTCTCAAGAATTCTTTTAGATAAACCAACGTGATAATTGTTCATAATGCGTAATAAGTTTAGGTTTTTATAGTGTAAATTTTAAACATTACTGAATGTTCTTTTTTTGATAATCTATTGATTTAATTTATGATTATACCCTTAAATTTCATCTCCATTTTGCAAACTTTATTTCACAAACAAGGTTTGATGGCTGGAATGGAAGTCACATAGAACGTATTGTCTGCTTGACATTTTCCTTTTCATCGATTTGTTTTCCTAACAAATCGTCAACGGTCAACTTGTTAATCGGCCCTAATAATGAATTAATTTCTATTAATTTGTTTATGATAGAAATCATTTGTGCTACTGTATCATTTGTGCTTACGGTTGAAATGGATTAGTGCAATAAAAAACGGTCATCAAATGTTCAAAAAGCATTGTTAAAGCGATAATTTCTGCTTTTTCTATTAGTATGTAACTATTAATCATTCTATATGCTATAAAAACATCCTCAGTCGCCAAGATACTATCGGTCTTTCCTAAAATCATACTAAAAGTTCCACTTACTGCTATTCTCATTCTTAAAAGAATTTTGTCAATCACATCAAACGGTAAATCACGACCTTGAATCACTCAACACTTTTATTGCTTTATACAGTAAAAATCCCGAAAATCATTACCGTTGTAAATTTAGCTATCGTACAAATTATCATAATTTTTCCTAGCACTGGTTATATAAATAACTAAATTTTGCTTAAATCCTGTTTGATTATTTGTCAAGTTGATCAACATTCTATTTTTTGATGGTATCTACTAATACTGTTTTTTTATAGGAATAAACAAATTTATTCGTAGCGGTATTAGCACGTTTGTATGTTATGTTACCCGTATTACTTCCCGTAAATACTATTGTCTGTAATAGAGTGGCATCGTTATCATAAGTTGAAGTTCCTGGAGTTTTTAGGGCAAGTTTACCCCCTAAAATTGAATTAGTAGTAGTTAGAATCGTTACATCTCCAGAAGGTACGATACAAGTACAGGACTTAATATCAGCTGCAACAGCATAATCTTCATTAAATTCTATATTTTGGTTAACTCTAAGTGTCCCTTTAGACCAGAAAGAACCATTCCATATATTATATTGAGTACCTGCTACATTCGAATACAAACTAACAATTAAAATCATTAGCAGCAGCCAATTGGAATACAAACTAGCAATCAAAATCAATAGCAGCAAGCAAAGTAATTTTGCAGTCATTGAACGGAATAAGACATTTTGAAACGAACATATTTTGTATTTTTTCATAAAGTTATATAATTAGTTTTTAACGCTGATTTTTAATGAAATTTTATCTAGATAAAGAATATTTAAACTCACGAGGTTAATTTCAGATTATACATTGCGCTCTAAATCATCAATGAACAACCGAGAAGTATTTTTTACTTCCTGCTTTAAATAATTTTCAATCAATAATTTATCTTGAATCGGATTTGATTTTATTTTTAAAGTGGTACTCTCACCAAAACAACTAACAACAAACCAACTATTAGTAACGTCATTATAACGAAGCAACAAATACCCAGCTGATATGACTTCATCCCTTACAGTGTTATGGAATATATCCAAACTGAACAACACCGGAATATTAGCAGTATCAATTACATATTTTAGCATTTTTATCATAGTAATTTTAGTTTTACTTAAAAAAGTATTCCTCAGTGTTAAAAATATTTCAGTCGCTATTACACGACGATAACCCTTCTAGATCTACCAAAGTGAGATTGCGTTTCGAAGCATTTTGCTCAATTAACAAAATTATTTACCAATTGTGATTACCAAAAACTTTAATCAAAAAGTCGGTTCGCTACAATCACATTTTTGAAAAACCAAGTTTATTGTTGCTTTGGCTCTGAGACTCCAAAAAAGATGGAAAACAAATTTTTGTTCATTCCTCTATTATTATCAAATTCCAAATAAAATAATTTTGAAGTAAAATCATACGTACTAAGTAATAATTGGTACATTTCTATAAACAAGTGATTATAAAAACTAAGTTTAAAAATTATAACAAGCAACCAAAGACCTACGAATGCATATGTAAATAGAAATGCTGTAAATGGGCAAATTGCCATTTAAAAAAGAAGTTAATTAAAAATACATAAGAGTAATTAACCATGACGAATTGATTTAAATTGTATTTCTAAAGTGCAGGATCAAAAAACAAAAATTTCTTGCAAAATAATATTTTACTACTAACAACGATTATTCATCAATTAAATAATTTTGACTATTTAACAATTTCAGATAATTACACTAGTTTTGTAACGATATCCATTTACAATTATTCGGTAACAATTAAATTCTATTAAAACAATATTTAAATTAAAATGACGATGAAATCAATTATTGTATTAACAAGCATTTTTGCTATTTTTTATGCGAATGTTTGCTTTGCCCAACCAGATGGCGGTCCTAAAGGACGTAAACCACCCACAATGGAAGAACGATTAAAAATGATTAACAAAAAAATTTGTCAACCGCTCAAACTTGACAAAAACCAAACAGCAAAAGTAAGTAGTGCCTTCAAAGACTTTTTCGTAGAAATGGACAAGTTAATAGATTTTACAGAAAATCCACCCCGTATGCCTGAAAAATCAAAAATAGATGCGCTAGCAAAAATCAGGGACAATAAAGTAAAAAAAGCAATCCCTGAAAATTTATTTGGCAAGTATTTACAACTAGAAAAAGCGGCGCGTCCACCGCGTAAAGAAAATCATTTTGATGATTAACACTCTCACAAAAAGGATTATTTTGTCGGTTTCTAATAAAATTAGGTAATCAACCAACTGGGTTGATATCCTAATTTTATTTGTAAATTATGGTTTTAATAGTACAAATAAAACTTTTAAAAATTCCATATTACGATTCAATACGATTTTTCAACAACCCAACGATTCTCGCTTCCATATTGACTTATAGTTAATTTATCTTTGATTGATATTTTTTTTGATCTTCGCAGGTAGTCAAGTTAAATTTAATTCAATCATTTATAATTTGTAATTATGACTTTTACAATATTGAAATCGAGCAAATTTGCTATGTTAATTTTTGATGGCATTCGTGGTGTTAAGTTCTAGTAAAAGCGACGACACATTTACTTATCAGATAACTGATTCTAAAGTTGGAACAGTTGTTAATGAAAATCAATCTACATTTTTAGCTACTGTAGGCGGTTTTTTTTTGAAGCAATTAGTATTTTTTACACGACGCTTTCAAACAGCAAAATGGAAAACTGCTTCAAAATAGTAGCAACAATTCCCCCAATCGACTATGAAATGTGACCTTCGTGTATGTCAAATATTTGCAGGATTAAAGTAATGGAGGTATCGGGTTAGAAGTTAAATCTATTTAGGATTTTGATAAGGCATTCATTAAAAATCGTGCAACTTTTTTTAATTATCCTGCTTGGATTATGAACAGTACCAGATTCAAACAATTTTATAAATTTTTTATATGGGACTTAATGACAACCCATTAAATTAAAAATTACTGATTATTGCATTTTTTCATTCAATCTTTTATGAAAAATGTGAAAATGCAATTTTCATTATTAAATAAATCAATAATGAAATCATTTATTATAATCTTTTTTGATTTTTGTTTTAATTTGCTAACAGCCCACAAACCTTATTTGTCAAATCTTTTGATTTATGAACAAAACGAAAAAAAATTACTCCTAATCAAAAGTTCATTAACTGTTATAGAACTAGAAATAAAGTATAACTATAAAAATCATTCCTGCAAAACACCTCTAGAATTTATAAAATTGATTGAGATTCATTTTCATAAAAACTGTTTTATAACAATAAATGACAAAATAATAAAATATAAAAACCTTCAAGTTATCCTTGGCCACGAAACTTCAATTTTAGCCGAATTGATTGATGTTCCTAATAAAATTAATTCCATATTGGTTCAAAATACTTTTTTTAAAGACATGCCTAATTATAAATGTGAAGTCATGTTTTCGGCTTCAAATTTTCCAAAAAAACAATGTGTTATAGAAAACAGTAACAATAAAGCTATCAATTTGCTTTATAAAGACAACCAATGGACATATATAGAAAAAGACAATTTTTTATTAATTTATATTGTATTTTTGATAATTATAACCATTTTTTCACTTACTATTCTTTCTTTGCTATTGTTTAAATTGAGAACTTAAATGCTAATGAGCAATAATTTGTTGCAGAAAAAAATATTCTTTAACGTTAATTTATACTTGTTTGGTTATTTAAAAAAAATCAAAATTTATGATGAAAAAAATTTTAAACATAATCATAATATCCTCGCTTATCACTGTAGTATATAAACTTACCTTTTTTGGATTTAGAGTTTTTATGGATGTAGATTTAATTTTTTTCTTTTTAATTGTTGTACTAGTTTGGCAAGGTAATTTATTGATCGATCATATTTTAAACAAACGATATAGTTGGATTGAAAATCAAAAAAAGCGCTTGATTTTGGAAATTGGTATTTGTACGATTTTTACGAGTGCAATACTTTTTTTAATGTTTTACACGACACAGCAAGTTCAATTTAATGACGGTAAAATTATGAACAAAAGATTACGAGGTTTGTTTCCGGTTTCGCTAGCTTTGACGTTCATTTTCATTACTATACATATTAGCAAACAATTTTATACCGCGTTACAAAACAGTTTACTTGAAGTTGAAAAATACAAAACAGTAAGTGCCAGCGCGCAATTAGAAAATTTAAAAAACCAATTGAACCCGCATTTCTTGTTCAATAATTTTAGTGTTTTGACCTCATTGGTTCATACAAATCAAAACAAAGCTGCCGACTTTATTAATGAATTAGCCAAAGTCTATCGCTATGTTTTAGAAACTAAAAATGAAGAATTGGTTTCGTTAGAAGAAGAATTGGATTTTATAGATCATTACATCTATTTGCAAAAAATACGATTTGAAGACAGTATTTTATTTGAAATTAAAATTGATGAAAGCAAAAAAACAGCTTATTTATTGCCAATGTGCCTACAAATGTTGGTTGAAAATACCATTCAGCACAACGAATCTTCGAAATCCAATCCATTGAAAGTTTTCATTTACACACAAAACAATTCATTAATCATCGAAAACCCTATTTTGCCAAGAAGCAACGTTACTGAAAGTACTAAAACGGGTCTAAAAAATATAGAAAAACGGTATTCTTTTTTTACTGACGAAAAAGTAATCGTTTATAATAATGGAGAAATTTTTAAAGTAATTTTACCTTTAATTGAAAACAGATGAAACACCAAAAAATTAATTGTTTAAATATAGAGAAGGTTATTTGGGCGTTACATTTGACCAATAAAAAAAATAAAATACGCAGATGAAAGTTGTAATTATCGAAGATGAAAAATTATCGGCAGAACATTTAACCGTTCTTTTGCAGAAAATTGACCCAGCTATAACTTTAGTTAAGTATTTTGATACCATAAAAACTTCAGTAAAGGCTTTCAAAGAAGGTTTAAATGCCGATTTAATCTTTATGGATGTTCATTTGGCTGACGGCAATAGTTTTGAGATTTTTAACCAAACAGAACTCGATATTCCTGTTATTTTCACTACCGCATATGATAATTACGCTATTCAAGCTTTCAAACAGAATAGCATCGACTATTTACTGAAACCTATTGGTTTAAAAGACTTGACATTTGCAATGGAAAAATTTAAAAAACATCAACAATTAGGGAATAAAGAACTTATTGCAAGCATTGCAACGGCTTATCAGAAAATAAATAAAGAGTATAAAACACGGTTTTTAATCAAATCTGGTCAAACAATTGACACTATAAAAACCGAAGAAATTCATCATTTTGAAACCAAAGAAAGTCTGTCTTTTTTAGTGACCAATAAAGGAAATCAGCATCTAATTGATTATACATTAGACCACCTAGAATCGATGCTGCAACCCAAGAATTTCTTCCGAATCAACAGAAAAATAATTCTCCATATTCAATCTATCGAGAAAGTCAATACTTATTTTAATAGTAGGCTTTCTATCGCCACAAAATTTTTGGATAATGATTCCAGAATCGTAAGCCGCGATCGTGTTAATGATTTTAAAAAATGGTTGGATAATTAATCACTATTTTTAATGTATTATTA
>CAMBHH010000052.1 GCA_945866505.1 Flavobacterium psychrophilum | reverse complement strand
AAAAAAGAAAAAGAATCCAATCTTGATCGATTCGTAGCGGCATTTGATTCTAAAACGCCACCTTCTACAAAACATTTTTTATTAACCGCCACCAAAGTAAAGATTACTAACGGCCATTATAGTCTTATTGACGAAAATAGAGCTGTTCCCACAGATGTTGACTTTACCAAATTAAATATTGCAGCCACTGCTTTGAGAATCTATGGGCCTGAGGTAACTACAACTATTAATGCGATGTCGTTTCAGGATCACCGAGGGATTTTTATAGAAGATTTAAGTACAAAATTCAGCTACACGACCAAGCATATCAAACTCGAAAATCTTGATTTAGTTACCAAAGAATCCAAACTTAAAGGTTCGGTAGTGATGAATTATGAAATTGAAGATTTTGCCAATTTTACCGATAAAGTCGAATTTGATGTTAAACTCGAAAAGTCAACGCTAGCTTCCAATGATATTCGCAGTTTTTATAATGAATTGGGTAAAAATCAGCTTTTTAAAATCAAAGGAAGAATAAAAGGACCGTTAAACAATTTGGTATTGGCAAATTTTAAATTGTCGAATGCTAAAAATTCTCAAATAATAGGAACAATTAACTTCAAAAATCTTTTTCCGTCTAAGGGGAAAGAATTTTTTATGAATGGTAGATTTAACAAACTTTCTACTAATTACAATGATTTGGTAACCATTTTACCGAATGTTTTAGGGAAAACATTACCCGTTATTTTGAAAAAATTAGGCACAATCAAGCTTGACGGAAATGCTCAGGTTACTACCACTTCTCTCAATGCCAGTTTTGCAATGGCTTCACAGATAGGAAACGTAAAATCAGATTTGATTATTAAAAATATGAATTTATCGGACAAAGCAACCTATGCTGGAAATGTTGTCTTAGATAATTTTAATATTGGTGCTTTGATTGACAGAAAAGACCTTGGGAAAGCTAGTTTGAATTTGGATATTGATGGTCAGGGGTTTTCTGAAAAATCCTTGAATACTGCTGTGAAAGGCGGAATTGCTAAAATAAACTATAATAATTATACCTACCGTAACGTCGATTTGAATGGAAATTTTGTAAAAGGTCTTTACAAAGGTAAGGTAAAGGCAAATGATCCAAACTTGAAAATGAATTTTGATGGATTAGTAGATTTGAGTAAAAAGACCAGCCGATATGACTTTAAAATCAATGTTGAAAATGCCGATTTGAAAAAGTTAAATTTTATGAAAGATAGTATTTCCAAATTTCAAGGAGATATTATTGTGAATTTGTCTGGAAGCACTGTCGACAATCTAACTGGGGATGTTTTTATAAATAAAACAACCTATCAAAACGCAAAAGCAACCTATTCTTTTAATGATTTTTATATCAATTCTACTTTTGACCCAAACGGTGTGCGGACAATAAAGGTAAATTCTCAAGATATTATTGAAGGTGAAATTGCGGGCAAATTTCAATTCAATCAGTTGGAAAAATTGGTAATGAATTCGCTGGGAAGCTTGTATGCCAATTTCAAACCCGAAAAAGTCAAAAAAGGACAGTTTCTGAAATTTAACTTCTCCATCTACAATAAAATAATCGAAATTTTTTATCCAGAAATTTCCATTGCGACAAATACTATTGTAAAAGGGAATATCAACTCAGATAATCAGGAATTCAAGTTTAATTTTAATTCACCAAAAGTCACCGCGTCAACGAATACTTTCGATAATATTAGGGTTAAAATTGACAATAAAAATCCACTCTATAATGCCTTCATTGAATTAGATAGTATTAAAACCAAGTTTTATAAAATCCGCGATTTTAGTTTATTAAATGTTACAATGAAAGATACTTTGTTCTTTCGGTCGGAGTTTAAAGGAGGTACAAAAGGTCAGGATTATTTCAATTTGAATTTGTATCACACAATAAATGCAGCCAATAAAAACGTAGTTGGGCTGCACAAATCGGAGATAAAACTCAAGGATTATTTGTGGTTTTTGAATGAAAAAGAAACTCCAAACAATCAGATTGTTTTTGATAAATCTTTCCAAAATTTCAATTTTGACAACATTATTCTAACCCACGGAAACCAAGAAATTACTTTTATGGGGGATATCAAGGGAAAAACAGATAAGGATTTAAAATTGAGTTTTAAAAATGTTGATATAAATCAAATTACACCGGCAGATCCCAAATTTGTATTTAACGGAAATTTAGACGCCATCATCAATTACAAGCAGGATAAATCTGTTTTTCAACCCACTGCATCCATTCAAATCGACAGTTTGAACATTAATAATACTAATTTGGGTAATTTGAATTTTGACATTACTGGAGATGAAACTTTCAAAAAATTTGCAGTAAACTCCTCTATCGAAAATGAAAATGTAGAGTCTTTCGGAGTTAATGGTAAGTTTGAAATTGTTGAAAACAGTACCATTTTAGATTTACAATTGAAGTTAGATAAGTTTAATTTAGGAATTTTAGGACCACTTGGCGGAGACGTGATATCAAATATTAGGGGTTTTGCAACAGGAAATGCTACTATCGAGGGAAATCTCACAAAGCCCGATATCAATGGAAGGCTTTATGTAGATGATGCCGGATTGAAAATACCGTATCTAAATGTTGATTATTCTCTGAGTAAAAGAACTGTTGTAGATTTGACAGATGAGAAATTTTTATTTAAAAATGATGTACTTACTGATACTAAATTTGGTACAAAAGGGAATTTAAACGGAAGTGTTGAACATCGTAATTTTTCCGATTGGAAGCTGGATTTGAGCATCAATTCTAAAAGGTTGTTGGTTTTAGACACTCAAGATGCAGAAGATGCAGCCTATTATGGTGTTGCATTTATTGATGGTGTTGCAACTATCAAAGGCCCAACAAACGCCTTGTTTATAAAGGTTGATGCCAAATCCGAAAAAGGATCATCTTTAAAAATTCCAATTAATAATTCTGAAAGTGTTAGTAGTAATGATTTTTTACATTTTTTGACTGCCAAAGAAAAGTTTAACTTTAGAAAAGGAATTGTTGATAATTCCAGAGATTACAAAGGTCTTGAATTGGAATTTGATTTAGACATTACACCCGACGCCGAAGTTGAAGTTATATTAGACCGGAATACAGGTCACGGAATGAAAGGAAAAGGAAACGGAACCTTGCTTTTTAAAATTAATACTTTAGGAAAATTCAATATGTGGGGCGATTTCCAAGCGTATGAAGGAACCTATAATTTTAAATATGGTGGTTTGATTGATAAGAAATTTACAGTCAAAAAAGGAGGATATATTTCTTGGGAAGGAAATCCAATGCGTGCGCGTTTAAACTTGGAAGCAATTTATAAAACAGCTGCAAATCCATCGGTTTTATTAGAAAATTCATCTTATAATAAAAAGATAGATGTAAACGTAGTTATTGGTGTTAGAGGCGATTTGACTAGTCCAGAACCTGACTTTAATTTTGAATTTCCAACAGTTAGTAATGTGATGAAATCCGAAATAGAGTATAAATTAAGTGACAAAGAAGTACGACAAACGCAAGCTTTATACTTGCTATCTACCGGTGGTTTTCTGAGCTCCGAAGGCGTTAGTCAATCAGCATTGTCACAAAGTGCCTATGAGACGGCTTCAAGTTTACTGACGGGTATGATACATTCTAACGACGAAAAATTTCAGGTTAATATTGATATTATTGGTGCGGACAGAACAACTGGAAAGGAAACAGATGGAAGATTTGTTGCCTCAATTTCCTCAAAAATTAACGAAAGGGTGACTATCAACGGAAAAGTTGGAGTTCCTTTTGGTGGAGTTACACAAACTGCTGTGGTAGGAGATGTAGAAATTTTGTATCGCGTAAACGAAGATGGGACAGTTAACTTGCGATTTTTCAATAGAGAAAATGACATTAGTTATATCGGTGAAGGAATTGGTTATACACAAGGAGTTGGTATTTCTTATGAGGTTGATTTTGATACATTCAAAGAGCTCGCTAACAAAATATTCAAAAATAAAAAAATTGAAAAAGCAGTTGATTCAGGTAGTGTAGATGATGATTCGAACTTGGCTCCTGAAAAAAAAGATCCGTCAAAACCTAATAAACCCAATTCGAAACCGTTATATCCTAACACGGAGGGAAAAGTTCCTGAAGAAGACTAATTCAGTGCGTAAATTTCAGTTGCATTTTTTGCTAAATAAAGACTAGGTAAAATTTAAGTTTCACCTAAAAAGGGGATATATAATTATTGCGCAATTAAGTAACTTATCAACGATAACGTTTGAATTTGCAGTGTTTTACCAATTTATTAGAAACTTACCTTCAAATTTGCTGAATGTTTATTAAATTTACACTTTAATTACTTAAATGATGTCTAAAACAATAAAAAAAGTAGGTGTGTTAACTTCCGGAGGTGATTCTCCAGGAATGAATGCTGCTATAAGATCAGTAGTGCGAACATGTGCTTATCACAATATAGAATGCGCAGGAATTTATAGAGGTTACCAGGGAATGATTGAAGGCGATTTTATTCCAATGGGACCAAGAACAGTTCACAATATCATTAACAAAGGAGGTACAATTTTAAAATCAGCTCGTTCCAAAGAGTTTATGACTGTTGAAGGTCGTAAAAAAGCTCACGAGCATCTTGTAGTTGCCGGAATTGATGGCTTGGTGGTAATAGGTGGTGATGGTAGTTTTACTGGAGCAGAAATTTTTAATAAAGAGTATAACTTTCCCGTAATGGGAATTCCTGGTACAATTGATAATGATATTTTCGGCACCAGTCATACCTTAGGATACGATACCGCTTTAAATACAGTAGTGGAATGTATTGATAAAATTCGAGATACCGCAAGTTCACACAACCGATTATTTTTTGTAGAAGTTATGGGTCGCGACGCTGGCCATATTGCTTTGAATGCAGGAATTGGGGGTGGAGCCGAGGAAATTCTTATTCCAGAGGCAGAATTAGGATTAGAAAGATTGCTGGAATCCCTCAAAAAAAGTAAAGCATCTGGAAAATCATCCAGTATTGTTGTCATTGCTGAAGGAGACAAAATTGGCAAAAATGTATTCGAATTAAAGGATTATGTCGAAGCTAATTTGCCTGAATATGACATCCGTGTTTCTGTTTTAGGGCACATGCAACGAGGTGGTGCGCCATCTTGTTACGACAGAGTATTAGCCAGTAGATTAGGAGTGAAAGCCGTTGAGAGTTTAATGGAAGGAAAATCTAATTACATGGTAGGAATGATGAACGATAAAGTATCCCTTACACCTTTATTGCAAGCCATCAAAGGAAAATCCGAAATAGACAGAGAATTACTAAGAGTTTCAGAAATTATGTCTGTATAAAAGTACGGCTTACGCCAAATAATAATAAATTAATTAATCTGCTTAAAGTAGAAACTTTAAGCCTAAAGCAAACAAAAAATGTCAAAAGTAAAATTAGGAATCAATGGATTCGGTAGAATTGGAAGAATTGTTTTTAGAGAATCTTTCAATAGAGATAATGTAGAAGTAGTAGCAATTAATGATTTATTGGATGTAGATCACTTAGCTTACTTATTAAAATATGATTCAGTTCACGGTCGTTTTAATGGGACTGTTGAAGTAGTAGACGGAAAGTTATTCGTAAACGGAAATAATATTAGAATCACTGCTGAAAGAGATCCAGCTAATTTGAAATGGGACGAACTTGATGTAGATGTTGTTGCTGAATGTACTGGTATTTTTACCACTATTGAAACTGCAAACGCACACATCAAAGGTGGAGCTAAAAAAGTAATTATTTCTGCTCCATCTGCTGATGCTCCAATGTTTGTAATGGGAGTAAATCACGAAACTGCAAAATCTTCTGATCTTGTTGTTTCTAATGCTTCTTGTACTACAAACTGTTTAGCTCCTTTGGCTAAAGTTATCCACGATAATTTTGGAATTGTAGAAGCTTTGATGACTACAGTTCACGCTACAACTTCAACTCAAATGACAGCTGATGGTCCTTCTAGAAAAGACTGGAGAGGCGGACGTGCTGCAAGTGTAAACATTATTCCATCATCAACAGGTGCTGCAAAAGCGGTTGGAAAAGTAATTCCTGATTTGAATGGAAAATTAACGGGTATGTCTTTCCGTGTTCCTACTGTTGACGTTTCTGTGGTTGATTTAACTGTAAAAGTAGCTAAAGAAACTTCGTATGAAGAAATTATGGCAGCTTTAAAATTAGCTTCTGAAACTACAATGAAAGGAATTATGGGATTCACAGAAGATGCTGTTGTCTCTCAAGATTTTATTTCTGACAAAAGAACTTCAATCATTGACTCAACTGCAGGAATTGGTTTGAACTCTACCTTCTTCAAATTGGTTTCATGGTATGATAACGAATATGGTTATTCAAGCAAATTAATTGACCTTGCTGTTCATATCACAAGTTTAAAATAATTATATTTACAAAACGAAATCCCGTTAGATTCATTTTTAGCGGGATTTTTTTGCCTAAACCATTAACCATTTTTAGCTTTTAGAACCATACTCTAAAATCTAAAATCAAAAATCATAAATTAAAATGAGATTATTAGTTGATAGTGGCTCAACAAAAGCCGATTGGATAGCAATTGATGAGGATGGAAAAATATTATTTACCACGCGAACATTAGGTTTAAATCCTGAAATTCTTGATGAAGATGAAATTATTGAGCGATTGAACGATAAATTTGATATTCTACAAAACAAAGATAAAGCTACCCATCTTTTCTTTTATGGAGCAGGTTGCGGAACAGATAGAATGAAAATTATGCTTTCGCAAGCTTTTCAAAAGTATTTTAAAAACGCCATTGTTGATGTTCAAGAAGATACTTATGCAGCCGTTTTTGCTACCACTCCAAAAGGGGAACAAGCCATTGTTAGCATTCTCGGAACAGGTTCAAATTGTAGCTTTTTTGATGGCAAAGAATTACATCAAAAAGTACAATCACTAGGATATATTGTAATGGACGATTGCAGCGGTAATGTGTTTGGAAAAGAATTAATTCGGAAGTATTATTTCAATAAAATGCCAAAAGAACTAGCAATAGAATTTGAAAAAGAGTACGATTTGAGTCCTGATTTTATAAAGAACAAATTATACAAAGAAGCCAATCCAAATGCTTATTTAGCCACTTTTGCCAAGTTTCTTATTCAAAACAAAGATCACGAATTTTGTAAAAAAATCATTTTCAAAGGAATGAAATCTTTTATCAAAAACTACATCCAACAATATGATAACTGCAAAGAAGTTCCTGTTCATTTTGTAGGCTCCATCGCTTTTTACCTCAAAGATGAATTGCAAATAATGTTTGATAAATATGAAATGCAATTAGGAAATGTTTTGCGACGACCGATAGATGGATTAATAGCCTACCACATTTCAGAGAAATAATATCATTAACATATTTTGACAGTTTTATCTCGACGCTAGGTCAATAATTTTGTAAATAATTAGTAGTGAGTTATTTAATTTAATACTTTTCTTCTCGGAATTGCTCGGGTGTATAGTATAAATTCTTTTATAGATGAAGTGGTAAATAATTTTAAAGCTATTTAAAGTCAGTACCAATTTCAACTTCTAGTTAAGTATAAACTAGTATCAACCAAATGTTTAGTTCAGAATTTGAATTATTTGTAAAACAAATCAGTCGTTGAAAGAAAACCAAAATTAGTATTCATAAATGAGGAATTTTACTTTAAAGCCAACTTCTACCTTTCTAACACTTTTTTTTCTTGGGATAAGTTGTTGCTTTGCTCAAAAACAATCAAAAAATTCAATTCCGGTAGCAGGTTATAAACTTATTTGGCATGACGAATTTAACGGTTCAGTCATCGATACTTCGATGTGGGCTTTTCGCACTGACGTAAAACACAGAAGTGTTCAATTAAGAGAAAACGTGAGCCAAAAAGGAGGGATTTTAAAACTTAATTTACACGAACTGACTCACCCAGTGAAAGGCAAAATGGCTTCAGGCGCTGGGATTGTTTCTAAAAAACAATTCAAGTATGGTTATTACGAAGTAAAATCGCGTTTAGGAGATAAAATGGACGACGATAAAGACGGCCAAGCCGATGAAGGTTGGCATCACTCATTTTGGGCAATGGCTGCAGCAATAGATTCAAAAGGCGAAGTGAGTACCACTTATCCGGAGAGTCGTAGAACCGAAATTGATTGTTATGAAAATGCGAGTACACACGATCATCTTGCCGAAAGCACACTCAATAAATTCACACAGCACGTCATTATTTGGAAAGCAGATGATAAAGAATTCGGTCGAGTACCAAAAACACCCGATGACATTACCGCAATACCGCTATTTGATGCTGGAATTTGGCACACCTACGGGTTTGAATGGAATGAAAAAACAGTCACATTTTATGTTGACGGTAAAATAACTCATGTTGCTGAATATCCAGCATCCCAGTTTGAACATGACAATATAAATATATGGATTACTGCTATTGCAGCAAATTGGACCGGAAAAGACCAAGAAAATAGTTCTGCTGAATATGAATATGTGAGATTTTATTCGATACAATAAAAAGAAAACAATTCGTTACAACAATTAGCTACTTTGTATTTTTCTTTTTAATCATTTCTTTAATATCCACTTTTCAATTCTGGAATTCCTTATTTGTAATTGAGTACTATATTACTGCGATCATAGAAATTTCTACATTTACATTTTTTGGTAAACCTGCCACCTGAACCGTTTCACGTGCCGGGGCCGTTTTTTCGTCGAAATAGGAACCATAAACTGTATTTATTGTTCCAAAATCCCCCATATTCATTATGAATATCGTTGTTTTTACCACATTTTCAAAGGTCATTCCAGCTGCTTCGAGAACCGCTTTCATGTTTGCCATTACTTGTTGAGTTTCGGCTTCAATGGTGGAGGTGACCAATTCGCCATTTGCTGGATTTATAGATATTTGTCCAGAAGTGTACAGCGTGTTTCCTATTAGAACTGCTTGGTTGTATGGCCCAATTGGCGCTGGGGCATTTTCGGTAAAAATTATTTTTTTCATATTTAGCTATTTATTGCTTTTTATCGGTCATATGTAATTCGCATATCTTCAGTGGTTTTTGCAACCAATTTTAGGTTATGCTCATTTCATAAAATTAGATTTTAGGTTTAAGATTTTGCGCTCGAAATCACGACAGAGTTACCTATTATTAATGCTTCGTTTATCGTATTTTATGTCACTCAAGATTCCTGATTTTATTCCTATAAAAAAACTCCAGTTGGCTTGATCTCCAAAGGGTTGCCAGTTGAAATCCATTCGCCAACTCAATAAATCTCTTTCAAAACGAAGTTGGGTATAAGTAACGCCATTTTGAACAAAATCATAACCAGTTGAAACTCCAACTTTCCATTTTGGGGTTAAATCTCCATTGGCAGAAACCATTATTGAATTTCCTGTAATTTTACTTTCCCTATTATTATTACCGTATGTGAGCGAATACGCAAAGGTCATATCCCAAGGCAATTTTGAAGCAAAAAATTCGCCAATTACATCTTTGTCCTCATCGGTTTCCTCATCGTCAAATTGGCTTCTGCCTCGAACGTTGTCCACGGTATTTCGTCCAAACAAATCGTCATCACGACCACCATTTCGTTCGCCTTCTTTGTTTTTATCTTTTTTATCTTTTTTATCTTTTTCAGAATCTTTGCTAGAAATCGAATAATTCAAAGTCATATTGGCACTGGTCATTCTAAACAAACTGCCACCATTATTAACATTATAAACATTGATTCTAGTTCCCGAATTGTCGATTGCGTAAGGATCTAAAGTAGCGCCAAAGTTCATATTCAACTTGTCTTTAAAAAATTGAGTTCCCCCGCTCACACGAACTGGAGCCCACGCAAGTGAAGTTTTTCCATTGGCATTGATATCGTAACTAGTAGAAAGATTTAGATTATTAAGAAGCATTATTTTTTTGGGCTCTACTTTTGTGCTATCTGAGTCAGTTATTTTAGCTTCGAAAGTATTGCTTAAATCAAAACCAAGTATATTAGAATTGCTAATTCCTGGAGCGCCAAAAACGCCATTTTCGAAGCGTGTATAGTCTTTTGTCATCGTTCCGCTACCATCCGTAGCATAGGTATCATAATATTTTTCGAAGCTAGGCGTGTAACCATAGGAAAGGGAAGGTCGCATCACGTGTCTTATGGATTTTATTTTACTATCAGGTTTAAAATTGAAGGTTCCATAAATCGTGGTTCCTAAACTACTCGAGAAATTATAAGTTCTGAAAGCATCAAAGCCATTAATGGTTTGGTCTACTACTTTATTTATATCTTTGTCATAGTTTCTTCGAATGGTTTTTATAGTCCAAACTTCATTGTAATTCATAGCCGTTGAAGCACTGAAATATTTAAAAACTTTAAAATTTGTACTTAAAGGAATACTGTGTTGTACGCCCAATTTGGCATTATCGAACATCTCTTTGGAAAAAAACAAGGAATCAGTTGTAACAAAACTGTTTTTTCCTACCAAATTATAAAGTAAATTAATGTTTTTGAAAAACCCTTTTTTCATACCGTCTTTGCCTACAAAAGGATAAATTCGATCTACACTGTATTGTAAATCAGGCAGAGTCATTTGGATTTCAGAAGTTTGGGTATTTTGCGAATGTGTGGCGCTCAGAGACAAACGTGAACCAATTGCTCCGGCAAATGTTTTACTATAGGAAACCGATGAACTCAAAGTGTTATTCAAATTGGATCCTACATTGGCTTGATTGATGGACTGTTGAAAGTATTTGCTACTTCCCATATTCACTGATGCGGAAAAGCTAGAGTTCGGACTTCCCTTAGAATCCTTCGAATGCGACCATTGCAAATTGTAAATACTTTGTTTTGAATAATCCGGATAACCTCGTTCGCTATTAATTAAATTTTCAAATCTAAAGTTTAAGTTTCCTCTATAACTGTATCGTTTGGCATAATTAGTTTCAAATCGCATTGCATAACTTCCGTTGGTATAATAATCACCCAAAACTGTTAAATCATAATTGTCACTTAGAGCAAAATAGTAGCCGCCATTCTGCAATGAAAATCCTCTACTATTCGAATCATTATAACTTGGTAACAGAAGCCCCGAAACGCTTGTTTCCTTACTCATTGGAAAAAAAGCAAACGGTAAAGCAATAGGAGTGGGGACATTGGCAATCACCATATTAGTTAAGCCTGTTACAACTTTTTTGCCAGGAATGATTTTTACTTTATTGGTTTGGAAGTAATATTCTGGATTGTCAACATCTTTAGAGGTTGTAAAACGTGCTCCTTTTAAGAAATAGACCGAATCATTTTCTTTTTTTGTTACTACAGCTTTGACTTTAAATTCACCTTGATCGCTTCTTGAATTCCAAATTAGGGCTTTTTTCGATTTGAAATTAAAACGTATCGAATCCGGTTCGACAACATTTGCGCCTTGTTTGAAACTTGGAAATTGCGATGGTTTTCCTAATGAATCTTTTATTCGTCCTGCAAGAACTTCGTTTGTTTCATAATTTAAAACTATAATTCCCGCTTTTAGTTCGGTGTCTTGATAGTACAATTCGGCTTTATTGTATAAAGTAATTAGCTTTTTCTTTTGCTCAATTTTCACGTAATCAGTAGCCTTGTATGTTATTTTTCCCTCAAGAAGTGCTTTGGGTAGAATACTATCTTTTTTGATGGTGTCTGTTTCCGTTTTGACAATTGCAGTCGATTTTTTTTTATTTTGAGCAGTAGTAGTTGTAGTCTCTTTTTGTTTACTTCCTGGAATTAATTTTGTTTTTGGGGATATATCTTGTGAATATATTTTACAAGATCCTATTGTTAGGAAAATTGATAATAAAACGATATGAAATAAGTTTGTATTCAAAGGTTTTAATGCTATTTTTGTAAAAATATGGCTTGTTTTTTGATAGATCAAACTTACATATTAATTTTGGCAAAAATAGTCAAATAATACATTATAGCTTTAGTGTTTTAATTTAATTAACTTTTAGATTTATGTATAATTTTAATAAAATCAAACTCCTATTTATATTTTTCTTTGCTTTTGTTTCATTTCTTACGTACAGTCAAACAGGTGTTTTTAAGGTAGCTTTAGATGCTGGGCACGGAGATCACGATTTTGGAGCAGTTTACAGTGGACGAGTTGAAAAAAACATCAACTTGGCTTTAGTACTTAAGGTTGGAAAATTATTAGAACAAAATCCCAAAATCGATGTCATTTACACCCGAAAAACGGATGTTTTTATTGATTTAATCGAGAGAGCCAATATCGCTAATAGAGCCGATGCCAATATTTTTGTTTCAATACATTGTAACGCTAATAAGAACACCGCGGCTTCAGGAACTGAAACCTATGTAATGGGGATGAGTAAAGTGGCTTCAAATCTTGAAGCTGCAAAAAAGGAAAACTCCGTAATAACCTTAGAGAAAGATTACAAAGAAAAGTATGAAGGTTTCGATCCAAATTCTCCCGAAACAATGATCGGAATGACTTTGATGCAGGAAGAATTTTTAGAATATAGTATTTCCTTGGCGGGCAAAATTGAAGATAGATTTGCCGATTTAGGAAAAGGTATCAGGCATGGCGGGGTAAAACAAGCCCCATTTATGGTACTTCACAAAGCGTATATGCCAAGAGTATTAGTCGAAACTGGATTTATTTCGAATCCTGTTGAAGGAAATTTATTAAACTCTGAAGAAGGGCAAAACGAAATAGCTCAAGCCATTGCAGATGCTATTGTTAGTTACAAACGGGAATATTTTGGCACCGATACAACAGATAATGTTAACCAAAGAACAATCAAAAAAGTAATTGAAAAACCCTTAAAAGATACTTCAGCTACAATTGGCAAAAAGCCAGTGGTAAATATTGAAAATAAACCTCTACCAACTAATGATAGTTCAACTCCCATTTTTAAAGTTCAATTATCAGCAAGTGTAAAAAAAGTAGAATTAATTTCTAGCAATTTCAAAGGTTTACAAAACATTACAATGTCTTCGGAAGGCAAATATTACAAATATATGTATGGAGAAGCTACTAATTATGATGAAGCTAAGAAATTATTGCAGGAAGCAAAATCCAAAGGATACAATTCAGCTTATCTAATTGCTTTTAAAGATGGTCAAATGATTAGTGTGCAAGAAGCACTGAAATAAATTATTAACTTCAAGTTTAACTTATTTATATTAAATTTGCTTAAAATTATATACTTTGAAATTAACACGAGAAATTAAAACCGCTATACTTGTCATCTCGACAATATTATTATTTATTTGGGGCTACAGTTATCTGAAAGGCAGAGATCTTCTAAATAAATACCGTACTTTTTATGTGCAATATGATAACGTTGAAGGATTGTCTCCATCAGCTTCAGTTACTATCAATGGTTTGATTGTAGGTAAGGTGACCAAAATTACTTTGGACAAAAACACAGGAAAACTAGTGGTTCAATTACAGTTAAAAACTGATTTTCCTATCTCAAAAACCAGCACAGCTGTAATCTACAAACCCGGTTTTATAGATGGAAAGCAAATTGCGATTCATCCAAATCTTAAAGACACATCCGAAAGTGCTGATGGTCAATTTTTAATAGGTACGTCTGAATTAGATTTGACCGAATCCTTAAAAAAGCAATTGGTGCCGCTTCAAGAAAAATTCGAAAAAGTAATGCACAATGCTAATGAATTATTGATCGGAATCAACAATGTTTTAGACATAAAAGGGCAACAGGATTTAAAGAAAAGTGTATCTGAGTTAAGCCAGACTATGGAGCAATTTCACAAAGCCTCTTCGAGTATCAACACCATTTTGGATGTTAACAAAGGTCAAATAAATGGAGTTGTGACTAATTTAAATAAGGTGTCAAGCAATTTTTCTAAAATTTCCGATTCGCTAGACAAAGCCGATTTAGGAAAAACAGTCGTAAATCTGCAAAAAACTTTGGAAAAAGTAGATAAAATGATGGCAAATCTTCAAGAAGGCAAAGGCTCTATGGGCAAACTTATCAATGATGAAGGGTTATATAATAATTTAGAAAAAACTTCAAAAGAATTAGAATTATTGCTGGAAGATGTGAGACTGCATCCAACTCGTTATGTCAATGTATCTGTTTTCGGAAAGAAAAATAAACCGTACGTTGCCCCAGCAAAAGATACCATTTCAAAATAAATACTAGCAATCATGAAATATTTAAGCGCTATTTTATTTGCAATTCTGCTGATTGTAGGCTTTGGTTATTTTTTTTCTAACATTAAAAAAATTGTCAGAAACATTAATCTTGGAACCGATGTAGATCGCAAAGACAATCCCAAAGCCCGTTGGCGAAATATGGCAATGATTGCTCTCGGACAGTCCAAAATGGTCAAAAGGCCAGTTGCCGGAATTCTTCACATTATTGTTTACACAGGATTCATCATCATCAATATTGAATTACTTGAAATAATCATTGATGGTTTATTTGGAACGCATCGAATTTTTGCTCCAATGGGATTGTTTTACAATGTCCTTATTGCGTCGTTCGAAATATTAGCTTTGTTGGTTTTAGTAGCAGTATTTGCTTTTTGGGTAAGAAGAAACATAATCAAATTGAAACGTTTTGCCAGTAAAGATTTAACTGGTTTCCCCAAAAAAGACGCGAATTACATCCTCTATTTTGAAGTGGTTTTAATGTCATTATTTCTACTAATGAACGCTTCCGATTTGCATTTGCAAAATATTCCCGGAGGTTTTTCACATTTTATCAAAGCAGGTTCTTTTCCCGTAAGTCAATTTATTGAGCCTTTATTTAATGGCGTTTCAAGCGAATTGGTAATGCTACTGAACGAATTGTTTTGGTGGTTGCACATTATTGGAATTTTGATATTTATGAATTATTTGTATTATTCTAAACATCTTCACATTCTGTTGGCATTCCCAAATACTTATTTTGCCGATTTAAATCCAAAAGGGCAACTCAGTAATTTACAATCCGTAACCAATGAAGTAAAACTCATGATGGATCCCAATGCCGATCCGTATGCTGCTGCACCTGAAAATGCAGTTCCAGCGAAATTCGGAGCCAGCGATATTCAGGATTTGAACTGGGTGCAATTATTAAATGCGTACACTTGTACTGAATGTGGTCGTTGCACGTCGTCTTGTCCTGCTAATCTAACTGGAAAAAAATTATCACCTCGTAAAATTATGATGGATACGAGAGACCGAATCGAAGAAGTTGGTAAAAATATTGATGCCAATAAAGGAATTTTTGTTCCCGACAACAAATCATTATTAAACGATTACATCACGCCCGAAGAGTTGTGGGCTTGTACATCCTGCAATGCTTGCGTCGAAGAATGTCCGGTAAACATTAGTCCGCTTTCGATTATTGTCGATTTGCGACGGTATTTGGTAATGGAGCAAAGCGCGGCACCAACATCATTAAATGCCATGATGACCAATATCGAAAATAATGGAGCGCCGTGGCAATACAACCAGCAAGATCGCTTGAATTGGAAGAATGAATAGAATAATTTGGGCGTGACCCTCCGTAAAAACTACGGGTCGGGCTGTACGTTCCCGCTTTTTTTTATTCCGTAAAAAAACGGGATAAAAAAAGAGCTCCACTTCCATCCCTCACGCGGAGAAGTAATAAATGAATAATACAAACGGTTTCAGATTTCAGTTTTTCAAAACTTTAAACCCTTAAACCTTTAAACTTTTTTATATGTCAGAAGTTTTAATAGTACCCACAATGGCCGAAATGCTATCACAAGGCAAGCAACCTGAAGTTTTGTTTTGGGTAGGTTGTGCAGGAAGTTTTGATGATAGAGCCAAAAAAATCACCAAGGCATTTGTCCGAATTTTGAATCGTGCCAAGGTGCCCTTTGCAGTTCTCGGAACCGAAGAAAGTTGTTCTGGCGATCCTGCAAAACGAGCTGGAAACGAATTCTTATTTCAAATGCAGGCGATGACAAACATTGAGGTTTTGAATGCCTATGAAGTGAAAAAAATCGTAACGGCTTGTCCGCATTGTTTCAATACAATCAAAAACGAATACCCAGAATTAGGTGGAAAATATGAAGTTTTGCATCATACAGAATTCCTGAAATCCTTGCTCGACGACGGAAGACTAACCATCGAAGGAGGACAATTCAAAGGAAAGAGAATCACTTTTCATGACCCTTGTTATCTAGGAAGAGCCAACAATATCTATGAAGCTCCGCGAGATTTAATTCAAAAACTGGATGCTGAATTAGTCGAAATGAAACGTTCTCGTGCCAACGGATTATGCTGTGGAGCAGGTGGCGCGCAGATGTTTAAAGATGCAGAAAAAGGCAACAAAGAAGTAAACATCGAAAGAACCGAAGATGCCCTTGAAACCAAACCCGATATCATTGCCGCTGGTTGTCCTTTTTGCAACACGATGATGACGGACGGAATCAAAAACAAAGAAAAAGAAGGCGAAGTAAAAGTAATTGACATCGCCGAATTAATTGCCAATGCAATGGATTTATAAAATCGATTACGAGTTAAAAATTACGAATTTTGGTATTCCAAACTTTAATTCATAACTCATAATTCATAACTCATAATTTATAACTCATAATTCATAACTCATAATTCATAACTCATAATTCATAACTCATAATTCATAATTAATTATGCTTATACCTTTCGAAAATTTACCATTAGAATCCAAAATCTGGATTTACCAGTCCAATAGAAAATTTTCGGATGCAGAATTCTCCGAAATAGAAACAGATTTGATTTCCTTTCTTGAAAAATGGGAAGCACACAGCGTTAGTCTTGAATGTTCCTATCAACTGAAATACAATCGATTTATAATTATTTCTGTAAATCCGGATGTGCAAGCTGCGACAGGTTGTTCCATTGATAAGTCGGTTCAGTTTATTCAAAATTTAGAACAAAAATACAAAGTAGATTTGCTCGATAAAATGAATGTTACGTTCAAAAATGGCGAACACATTGCACACAAAACCTTGATCGATTTCAAGAAAATGGCCAAAGAAAAAGCGGTCACCGAAAGCACTATCGTTTTCAATAATCTGGTTAACAATATCGAAGAATACAACGAATCTTGGGAAGTGCCGGCTATGGACAGTTGGCACAGTCGTTTTTTCTAGTATGAAGTTCAGCTGTAGGATCTATACCTTTTACATATTCATCATTCCAATTCGGGAAATGCTAATTTATTAAGTTTTTTTCATTTCAATACAAATATGAAAATAGCAATTGTTTGTTATCCAACTTTTGGCGGAAGTGGCGTAGTTGCCACAGAATTAGGTCTTGAGTTGGCTCGTCGTGGTCACGAAATTCATTTTATTACTTACAGTCAGCCAGTCCGATTAGCCTTGTTAACTGCCAATGTGCATTATCACGAGGTCAACGTTCCAGAATATCCTTTGTTTCATTTTCAACCCTACGAATTGGCTTTGTCAAGCAAATTAGTTGATATGGTCAAGTTGTATAAAATAGAATTATTGCACGTTCATTATGCTATTCCACACGCTTATGCGGGTTACATGGCAAAGCAAATGCTCAAAGACGAAGGCATTAATCTTCCGATGGTTACCACGCTTCACGGAACCGATATTACCTTAGTAGGGAACCATCCATTTTATAAAACTGCTGTAACTTTTAGTATCAATAAATCTGATTTTGTGACTTCGGTTTCCCAAAGTTTGAAAGACGACACGCTGAAATTGTTTAAAATAAAAAATGAAATCCAAGTGATTCCTAATTTTATAGAACTGCATAAAAACACCATCGATCCCAGTATTTCCTGCCGTCGATCGGTTATGGCAAATGAGAACGAAAGGATAATTACACACATTAGTAATTTTAGAAAGGTAAAGCGCATACCTGATATTATTAAAATTTTTTATCAAATACAGAAGCAAATTCCAGCCAAATTAATGATGGTAGGTGACGGACCTGAGAAGGAAAAAGCAGAATATTTATGCCGTGAATTGGGTATTCAGGACAAAGTTATTTTCTTCGGAAACAGTAATGAAATTGACAAAATA
>CAMBHH010000051.1 GCA_945866505.1 Flavobacterium psychrophilum | reverse complement strand
CAAGACCACGATATTTTTCTTCACTTTCACGCAAAGAATTTTCTATAATTTTATTTTCTGTAATATCATGAATATAACCATGCCACAGCACTGATCCATCTTCTTGCTTTTGTGGTTTTGAATTACCGTAAAGATGACGAATTTCACCGTCCTTAAATTTTACACGAAATTCCTTTTTCCAAGGGGTCAAGTATTTTGCAGATTCTTCAATAGAAGCACCAACAGATTCAAGGTCATCAGGATGAATATTCTCAAATACTTTGGAGGCATCTTCACGGACCTCTTCGGGTGTGACTTGGTAAATTTCTGTGATTGCTTCGCTAGCATAAGGAAAACAGGAGCTACCATCAGGGCGCAACAAATATTGATAAACAACTCCAGGCACATAGCTGGTAATATTATTAAAAAGATTTAAAGCTTTTTCCTTAGCTTTTTCAGCTTCCTTTCGTTCATTAATATCAAGATGTGTTCCTGACATTAATAACGGTCTTGCTTCGGAATCCCATTCATTAATTTTACCTCGACAACGAAGCCACATCCAATCCCCGTTTTTATGCTTCATTCTTAATTCAGAATCAAAATAATCCAGTGTGCCTTGAAAGTGTTTTTCTAGTAATTTTTCGCTATATTTTAAATCATCTGGATTCGTATATTTTTGCCAAGTATCAAAAGTTACTGGTGCAAGCTCTTCTATCGTGTATCCAATTAATTCGGCCCAGCGGTCGTTTATGATTATGACACCAGTTTGAATATTCCATTCCCATGTTCCTGCTCCAGTGCCAATTAAAATAAGTGCTAACCTACGTTTTTCTTGCTCTAATGCTTGTTCTGCCTGTTTTCTGCCTGTGATGTCATAAATTATTTTAATTGTATTTATTACATTATCATTTTGGTCTTTAATTACAGATGCCGATACTTCACACCAAACAAAAGATTTGTCTTTTTTTATAAATCGTTTGTCAATTCGGTAGGTGTCGATTTCACCTTCAATTAATTTTTTTTGTAAGGAGGTACTTTTTTCTACATCATCTGGATGGCTAATAATTATTGCATTCAGTTCTTGAAATTCGGCTCTGGAATAACCCAATAATTTGCAAAACCAATCGTTGAACATTAAAAAATGTTCGACATTGTCGCACAGAAGAATTCCAGAATTGGCAACATTAAAAATACCTTCTAGTTTTTCTTGGCTTTTTTGCAACGAGCTTTCAATTTTATTTCGTTCAGTGATATCAAGTACAGTCAAGAGGCATTGACTGCCATCCTCATTAACAATACCAGTAACAATCGCATAAGTAGAAATATTTGAGGGAGTTGACAAAACGATTTCACAAGTTTGACTGGTCTTACTTTCAAATATTTTCTCGAGAAATAAAAAAAATGTTGGTTTACTATCGTCTGCGACAAAAAAGGCAAAACGCTTATTTAGTAGTTGTGAACGTTCTTTTCCTAGAAGAGCAGCTCCACTAAAATTGAGTTCGAGAATTTCATCTTCTTTAGTAATATTAAAATAGCCGCAAGGTGCAAAATCGTATAAATGAGTGTATTTTTCCGCTTCGATTTCCGCTTTATTCATAAGCGAACTGAGTTCTTGGTTTTGCGCTATAAGTTCAAATTGGTGTACCTCAAGCTCCTTAACAAGATTAGAAACCTCAGCATCAGTATTGTTTGTACTGGTATCTGTTAACTTTTTCTCCAATTCTTCGGCCTTTTGATGTAAAATATTCTTTAATCGACTGTTAGTTTGATCTGCCATGATTTCATTCTATTTTTAAAATATTACTTAGAACTAAAGATGTTCGATTATTGCTTTTATAAAATTTTTCACAAATTGTTTTTTGACCAGCTGTTTTTAGAATCTTAATTTAGAATTTTCTCTTCCAAACAGAATAGAAATCATCCAAAAATAATTAAAAATTCCGAAAATTTTAAAGATATTGAATAGTTTTTTCAGTAAGAACGATGTAATTATTAAAAACGTTAATTCAGGTGTTTTTTGAGTTGCAAAACGCAATTGGAAATGGTTCGAGAATTGTTTTAATGGTGCTTTTTCTTGTTGTAGATGCAGTTTTTTGAAGAAAATCAGCAGTAAAAAGCTAATTGTAAGGCAACAGTTTTTTGAATTAAAATATTTGAACTTATTAAAAATGTTTAAAATAAAACACTTTTTTTGCTCATGGGAGTTGAGCAATTTTGTTTTCACATTCTAGATTTAATCTCTTTTTTTTCGCAGTATTTATGCAGAGACAGTCTCGCTTGGTCTTGCACTTTTTTTTGCATAAACCCAGTCCAACCCAAAAGTAATCCTTTGAATCCCAAGGCTTGTGTGGTCCATTTCCAAATATCAAAATCATCAATTTGTTTTATAATCAAACCTTCTTTAAATTGAAATTTTGATTCGATAATATTGACCACTTCTCTATTAGTTGCACTAAAATGATACTTTGCAATCCATTTAGCAGTACCAATGTACTCATTGGCCATTATTTCAGTGAAATCAATTTTTAAATTGCCGTTACTTCTTTCAATTAACATCCTCCACATTTGAACCACTTCTTCACCCTTTAATAACCCAAAAGCGGGATCACGAAATTGCACATTTGGATGATAGTATTCACACATTTGTTCAACATCTGCATTCGCAAAGGCGGTGTAAAATTTATGAATGATGTTCTCGTTTGGGGTCATCCTTAAAATATTTACAGTAAAATTAAGAATTAATTTTGTAAAATTTGTATTTTTTGGAATTAATTTTAACAATAATACAATTACTCCCTTAAATTTTGAGAATAACACAGTCTTAACAAGGAATGGGATTATGAAGATGTTTGTTGAATTTTTAATAGCAAATTTGGATTCGGACAATTTTCAAGAAAATATTCTAAATTCTTTTGGCTGCAAACACCGGGATAATCGCTAAAATTTCCATCCATATTTTTTATTATTTGAAAATGCAAATGCGGCGAATAGCCTCCGTTGACAAACGAGTTTCCTAAAGTAGCGAGTTGTTGTCCTTTTTTGAAAAAAGCATTAATTTCAATATCTTCAATACTTTCTGTAGATAAATGGCCGTATAAAGTATAGAATATTTGATTTTCAAGGTTATGTTTCAGGATAATGGTTGGACCATAATTTCCAACTCCAGTATTATAATCAAAACCATAAACGATTCCGTCAAGTGCTGCTAAAACTGGCGTTCCAGCTTTGATCCAAAAATCCATCCCAATGTGAATGTTTCTCTCGTCAGCTTGTTCGTCATTAAAAATCAGGCTTGATTTGTATAGATTTCGCATTTCATTGTATCCGCCATAAGCTACTTTGGCACCGTTTTTTTGAAGATGATTTTCGATAAAAGTTTCAAAATCATTCGGATTATTTAGGACAATTTGTGCCAATTCTGTATTGGTCACAGACAAATCAATGGGAGTATATTGCGAATAGGAAATATCGTCATCAATGACTTTGATGTTTTCAAACTCATTTCGATTATTAGTTAATAGATTAAACCACATAGAGAAATTATTTGTTTTTTAATTAAAAGGCGCTTTGCTTATCATAGATTAATTCGTTTTTAAGTCAGACATTTAGAACTCAAGTCATAGCTATGTGTAAATAGAATACCTGTGACACCCTTTTTTAATTATGTTTTTCATTAATCTATGTAATTTAAAATCAGTAATTAACCTCATATTGATAGCAAATATTTATTCTATAGTCATGGATTTTAGCTTGGTTCTATAGGCTTCAAGCGCAACGGATTTCGAAATAAATCCAAAATAGTCTCCGTTTTTAATAACTGGCAAGAAGTGAACTTTGGTTTTTTCGAACTTATTCATCACCGTTTCCATGCTGTCTGTTGGATAAATAATATCAATTGATTGTACCATAATATCCTTTATCAAAGTATATTTTACCCGATAGGGATTGAAAATTATTTCTCTAATATTGTTGAAATGTACCACACCAAGCATTTTTTTATGTTCATCGACAACTGCAAAAATCACCTGATTAGAATGTGAAATCAAATCGACCAGTTTCTCTAAATTTTCGTTAGGCAAAACGGTTAAATAATCGGTTTGAATAATTGCATTGGTGTCTAAAGTCGCAAGGATATTGGTGTCTTTGTTGCTAGTAAAAGCGTTTCCTTTTTTGACTAAACTTTTTGTATCCAGCGAATGTTTTTCAAATTTTTTTGAAATAGCAAAACTCAAAGATGCTACAATCATTAGTGGAATCATCAACGAATAACCGCCTGTAATTTCGGCAATTAGAAATATGGCGGTCAATGGAGCATGAAACAAGCCACTAAGAATTCCTGCCATTCCCACTAAGGTAAAATTGCTTACAGGTAAATGCGTAAGTCCTGTTAGGTTTAAAAATTTAGAAAAGAAAAAGCCAACATAAGAACCTAAAAATAGGGCAGGAGCAAAGTTGCCTCCATTTCCGCCACTACCTAAGGTTATTCCCGTTGCAAAAACTTTGAGCATCATTGTTAATCCAACAAAAAGTAACAGCACCCAACTATTGTTTCTAAAACTACTAAACAAGGTGTTTTCTAATAATTTACCGGGGTCGTTTTCTGATAATGTTTTAATACTTTCGTAACCTTCACCAAATAATGTTGGAAAAATGAAAATCATAACAGCCAAAATCGAAGCGCCAAAAAAAGCTTTTTTGTAAGCTGAAAATCGAAGTCTAGCAAAAAAATGTTCCACTCGCTGAAAATTTCTCGAATAATATACAGCAACAAATCCTGTAAAAATTCCAAGTAAAATATAAAACGGAATATTGTGATAATTAAACTCTTGTTGTTGTTTGAAAGACAATAAAATGCTTTCGTCTAACACCACTTTAGAAACTAAAGCTCCAGTTGCCGCGGCAATCATAATAGGAGTAAAAGCAGAAATACTTACATCAACAAGCAACACTTCGATAGCAAATAAAACTCCCGCAATTGGCGCATTAAAAGCCGCTCCAATTCCCGCCGCAACGCCACAACCTATAAGTAAGGTTCTATCCTTGTAACTTAACTTAAATCGTTGGGCGTAATTAGAACCAAATGCTGCACCCGTGATCACAATGGGACTTTCTAAACCTGCTGAACCGCCTAAGCCCACCGTGAGCGAGCTAGTGATGATTTGGGCATACATTTGTTTTTTAGGAATAATACTGGCTTTTTTGGCAACAGCGTACAAAATTTGTGATGTTCCTTTTTCGATTGATCCGCCCAAAACTCTTTTGACGACAAAAACGGTTAGCAAAATTCCAATAACAGGTAGTAATACTTTGATGTATCCAAATTTAAAAATACTGGTGTTACTAGTAAGATAAGTCGCAAAAACAAATACCCAATGCGCAAAAGTTTTCAAAACAATCACAGCAAAAGCCGCTAAGATTCCAACCAAAACGCTTGAAACGAAAATAAACTGTTTGTTAGTTAGTTTGTTTCGCGCTGATATGGTAAACAACTCTAGTTTATGAATGATTTTTTTGAGCATTTGCATTTTTGAAAGTTATACAAAACTACTACAATTTTAAGCTCAAATTGTGTTTTTTAGCGCTTCTTTTGTGCTTAATGGTTTTAAATTGGCGTTGTTGACAAAGTTCTTTACCGCATTTGGATTCGTTTTTGCATATTCTCTCAATGCCCATCCGATGGCTTTTTGGATGAAAAACTCGTTTGATTTTTTATGTTTTTCACATTCTGATTTCAATAAATCAAAATTCGTTTTTTCTTTATAACCCAATTGAAAAAGAATCGCACTTCGGTTGAGCCAAATATCCTCTGACTTCGAAAAACGTTCTATTACATTTTCTACTTCTAATGGAAATTCGAGTAAATATTCGCCCAAGATATATTTGGCAATCGTATCCACGCTGTCCCACCAAGAGTTTGTAATTATGAAGTTTTCTATAAGTTGAACATCTTCTTTTTTGTAATTCCCTTTGAGTTGTTTTATAAGGATTTCAATGGCACAATACTGCAATTCTCGTTGGGGTTTTGAATATAATGCTAAAGCAATGGCTCGTGAATGTTCTGCAATTTCTACTTGGTTTTCTTTACAAATGGTTTTGAAAATGGTTCTTCTTTGCTCGGTCTTTATACCAAAAAACAAAAAATGATTTCGCATATATTTTGCCATCGCAAATGCATTTTTAGGATTGCTTTCTTTTTGAAAAGCGGTTTCTACAGAGTATATAAAATTCATATAGTAAAATATTTCAATGGCAATATCAATGGCAATTTCAATTGCAATTTCAATTGCAATTTCAATATCAATTTCAAAAATCAAAAATCTACAATCTAAAATCCCACCGCTGTATCATCGCCTCTTTTATCGGCTCCGCCTTCTAATTTTCCGTTAGGCAAGACCAAAATTGCATCTACTTTTCCAATGACAGGAGTTGTTTTTTCGTTGATAAGATAACCTTTGACTTTAAGGGCTTCAAAGGTTTTGGTATCGAAAGTATTAGGTTCAAAAGTAATGACATCGGGCAACCATTGATGGTGAAAACGGGGTGCATCGACCGCTTGTTGCATACTCATTTTGAATTGTGAAACATTCAAAATAGTTTGTAAAACCGAGGTGATAATGGTGGAACCGCCGGGACTTCCAACAACCATAAATAGTTTGCCATTTTTCTCGACAATCGTTGGTGTCATCGAACTGAGCATTCTTTTTTGTGGAGCAATACTGTTGAATTCATTGCCAACCAATCCAAACATATTGGGTTCACCCGGTTTTGCACTAAAATCGTCCATTTCATTATTGAGGAAAAAACCTAATGCATCACAATAATATTTAGAACCAAAACCGTCATTTAGGGTTGTCGTTGCTGCAACCGCATTACCAAACTGATCTACAATTGAATAATGAGTGGTTTCAGTACTTTCGTTATACCTTACTTTTCCTTCCTTGATGTCTGAAGATAAAGTGGCTTTGTTTGCATCAAAATTAGCCATTCTTTGTTTTAAATAATCTTCGGAAAGTAGCGCTTTCAATGGTATTTTTACAAAATCAGGATCGCCAAGATAGACGCTTCTGTCAGCATACGCTCTTCGTTCGGCTTCGACAATGACCTGAATCGCTTCGGTGGAATTATGTCCCATTTTAGCAAGGTCAAAAGGCTCAATCATTTTTAGAATTTCAGCCAAACAAATTCCTCCGCTACTGGGTGGAGGCATCGAAATAATTTTTAAATCTTTGTAAGTAAAGGTGATTGGTGTTCTCCATTTGGCTTCGTATTTTGCCAAATCTTCCAAAGTAATTATAGCCCCTTTTTGCTGTAAATACTGAACCAATGTTTGGGCAGTTTCGCCTTTGTAAAATTCGTCTCTTCCGTTTTTTGCAATGCGTTTCAAAGTGGCAGCCAAAGCGGGATATTTTATCGTATCATTTTCTTTGAAAATATTAGAAAACAAGGAGGTAGCATCATTTACTTTTACAATGGCCTCGTGGTAATTTTTCAGTTGGTTTTCTTGTTTTTTGGTAACAATGACGCCTCTTTCAGCCAAGGCAATTACAGGTTTTAAGATTTCTTCAATGGGCAACGAACCAAATTTTTTGTGCACTGCAAATACGCCTGCAATAGTTCCAGGAACTCCAATTGCAAGAGGTGATTCTGTGCTTTTTCCTTTAATCACATTTCCTTTTTCGTCCAGAAACATAGTTGCCGAAGCTGCCAAAGGCGCTTTTTCGCGGTAATCCAAAGAACCTATTTCACCATTTGCTTTTCGATACACCATAAAACCGCCACCGCCCAAATTTCCTGCATAAGGATAAGCGACAGCCAAAGCCAATTCGGTGGCAACCATAGCATCAAAGGCGTTACCTCCTTTTTTCATAATTTCAACACCAATTTTTGAAGCTTCTTCTCGTGCCGAAACCACCATTGCTTTTTGGGCAACAAGTCCGGTTTGAGCATTGGTTAGTCCTGGATTTAAAAGAAAGGTAAATATGGTAATGCTAAGGGCTAATTTTTTCATAAAGTTTGTATTTTCAAATTCGCGTGTACTATTAATTCATTAAAAAAGGTGGTGAATTCCAGTTCAAATTCTGCGTTGAATGTTCTTAATTCAGCCACTGAAAGTCGCATAATCGAATTGCGTTTCATTCTATTATCCATTTTACTCAAAACATTTTCGATGCCTTCGATGGTTTGATAACTCATTAACCAGTTTTGCTGTATCAAATAAGGTATCATTTTTTGGGTTTTCTCATTTAGAAAATCATAGTTATCTCTCAACGATTGGTAAAAACGTTCTGTGAAATCTTCTAATGTTTCGTTTGAATACCAACTCCAGTTTTTTGCTAAAAAATGGTCGTAAAAAATATCGACAATAATCCCTGAATAATGATGGTAATTGGCGTGCAAGCGTTTGGTGCTTTGACGAAAAATAAGATGCGCATCGGTAAACATATCTATTTCCCGGTGCAAAATAATTCCTTTTTGAATGTCCATCGGAAATGCATCAAAGTTTTTCCCATGAATACCATCGGCCATAAAATTGCCAATTTTCAACAAATCGTTGTCTCCAGAAAGATAAATGTGAGCTAAGAAATTCATTCGACTAAAATAGGGATTTTAAATGACTATTATAAACTGCGTTTGTTATATTTGTATTTCAAAATAATCTATAATCTAAAATTAAATATGACTTTAATAAAATCGATCTCAGGAATTCGAGGAACTATTGGTGGTAAAGTGGGAGACAACCTCACACCCGTTGATGCGGTAAAATTTGCTTCGGCTTATGGAACATGGCTAAAACAACAAACAACAAGCAATAAACAACAAACAAATTTTAAAGTAGTAGTAGGAAGAGACGCCAGAATTTCGGGACCAATGATTCATAATTTGGTGGTAAATACATTAATTGGGTTAGGAATTGATGTGGTCGATTTAGGACTTTCGACAACGCCCACTGTTGAGGTTGCTGTGCCATTAGAAAATGCCGATGGTGGAATTATTCTAACGGCTTCGCACAATCCAAAACAATGGAATGCCTTGAAATTATTGAATGAAAAAGGAGAATTCTTGAGTGGAATGGAAGGAGAGAAAATCCTTCAAATTGCCGAAGCCGAAGCTTTCGACTTTTCGGAAGTAGATGCTTTAGGCGAAATCACTATAAATGATGCTTATATGGACATTCATATTGATGAGGTGTTGAACTTGCCTTTGGTTGATGTTGATGCTGTTAAAGCTGCAAATTTTAAGGTAGTTGTTGATGGTGTAAATTCATCTGGAGGAATTATTATTCCAAAATTATTAGAATTAATGGGCGTTGAAGTCGTAAAATTATACTGTGAACCTAACGGTCATTTTCCTCATAATCCAGAACCTTTGAAAGAACATTTGACTGATATTTCAGAATTGGTTGTCAAAGAAAAAGCCGATTTAGGTGTGGTGGTTGATCCCGATGTCGATCGTTTGGCTTTCATTTGCGAAGACGGTGAAATGTTTGGTGAAGAATATACTTTGGTGGCTTGCGCCGATTTTGTTTTGGGAAGAACACAAGGAAACACCGTTTCGAATATGTCTTCGTCACGAGCTTTGCGTGATGTTACGAATTCGCATAACGGAAATTATGAAGCCAGCGCTGTAGGCGAGGTGAACGTGGTGGAATTGATGAAGAAAAACAATGCCATCATTGGTGGTGAAGGAAACGGCGGCATTATTTATCCTGAATTGCATTACGGACGCGATAGTTTGGTGGGTGTGGCTTTATTCTTGACCCATTTAGCCAACAAGAAAATGAGTGTTTCTGCTTTGAGAGCTTCGTATCCAGAATATTATATGAGCAAAAATAAAATCGAATTGACACCACAAATTGATGTAGATGGAATTTTGGAAGCCATGAGCGCGAAATATAAAAACGAAGACATCACAACAATCGATGGAGTGAAAATTGACTTTGCAGAAAATTGGGTTCACCTAAGAAAGTCAAATACGGAGCCGATTATTCGTATTTACACCGAAGCAGCAACTCAAGAAAAAGCCGATGCTTTGGCGTTACGAATTATGGAAGAAATAAAGGCAATTGCCGGAATATAAAACCTTTGGTTTTAGAATAAAAAACAAGGGAAGCTTATCGCATTTTTGTTTTGGGATAGACTTTTTCGATTCTAATTTAAATTATAATGACCACCACAGCAATGCCCACTCAATTGGAACACTATTTCAAGCAATTTCGAAAGAATATTATTGGAATTGATCAGGAATTTGTTTCCCCTTACGGCAAACAAAAAATCATTTATACGGATTGGACCGCGAGTGGTCGTTTGTACCGGCCCATTGAAGAAAAAATGATGAACGAGTTTGGTCCTTTTGTAGCCAATACCCATACTGAAACTACTGTTTCTGGGACAGCGATGACTATGGCCTATCACAAAGCCAGAAGTATAATTAAGCAACATGTTAACGCTACGAATGATGATGTTCTCATTACCGATGGAACTGGAATGACAGGTGTTGTCAATAAATTTCAGCGGATTTTAGGCCTGAAAATTCCAGAAAACCTGAAAGATTTCATTAACATTCCCGCCGAAAAGAAACCTGTCGTTTTTATTTCACACATGGAACATCATTCCAATCAGACGTCATGGCTCGAAACTATTGCCGATGTTGAAGTGATTCCTTCTACCGAGGATGGTTTGTTTAGTCTTGAGAATCTCACAAAATTAATAGAAAAATACAAAGACAGAAGTGTCAAAATTGCTTCCATCACTTCCTGTTCGAACGTTACTGGAATCAAAACGCCTTATCACGCAGCAGCAAAATTAATGCACCAAAACAACGGACTTTGTTTTGTGGATTTTGCATGTTCTGGTCCTTATGTTGCCATTAATATGCATCCAGAAGATCCTGAAAGTTTCTTGGACGCGATTTTCTTTTCGCCACACAAATTCTTGGGTGGACCAGGAACTTCCGGAGTATTGGTTTTTAATAAAAAATTATATCAAAATTTAATTCCTGATAATCCAGGTGGAGGAACTGTTTCGTGGACAAATCCTTGGGGCGAACACAAATACATTGATAATATCGAAGATAGGGAAGACGGCGGAACTCCCGGCTTCTTGCAAGTGATAAAAACAGCTTTGGCCATACAATTGAAGGAGAAAATGGGAATAGAAAATATCCTGAAAAGAGAACACGAAATTGTGGATTATATTTTTTCGAGTTTAGGGAATATCCCAAATATCAAGATTCTAGCAGCACAACATAAGGATAGGCTAGGAGTGATTTCGTTTTATATTGACGACTTGCATTTTAATTTAGGAGTTAAGATTTTGAATGATAGATTCGGAATTCAAACTCGAGGTGGATGCAGTTGTGCTGGGACTTACGGACATTTTTTATTACACGTAGATCAAGAAACTTCGAGCCAACTTATTAACGAAATTTCTTTGGGCGATTTGGTGAGAAAGCCAGGTTGGATTAGAATGTCGGTTCATCCAACGACAACCAACGAAGAGATTCAGTTGGTTTGTAACAGCATTATCGCCTTGGCAGAAAATCATCAAGATTGGGCAAAAGAGTATAATTATGACAAAGAATCCAATGAATTTATTCATAAAAATGCAATCCCATTCGAGAAAAAATTAGTGGATGAATGGTTTGATAGAAGGTAAAGGTTAAAAAGTTTAAAGTTTAAGGTTCAAGTGTTTTGAAGTAAGAAATCTAAAATCTGCAATCTAAAATCAATTCCTAATACTGCTCATACCAGCTAAATTTATCGTGAACGATTTGCTCTTTTTCATTATTTAAATACTCCAAAAAAGAGGCGGCAACCGGAGAATGTTTCTTTCCCTTCAACCATATTAAACTCCAAGTTGTTATAATTGGTAGACCCTTGATTGTGATAATTTGTAATTCATTGTTGTGTAATTCATTTTTAATTCCAATTAACGGCATAATTGAATATCCCAATCCAGCCAACAATGATTGCTTAACTGCTTCATTAGATGTTAACTCCATCTTTTTTAAGACAGATATATTATTTCGTTCAATAAAACTTTCCATTGTTTGTCTAGTCCCTGACCCTTTTTCTCTAAATAGTAAAGGCAAATCTTTAAATGTCTCTTTTATAGTAGTGCCTTTTTTGAATTTTGTTTCGGTATTTCCTACCAAGTATAATTTATTTTGAAGTAAATCGAGTTTCTCTATATTTAAAGTATTGGGTAGAATTGAGACAAGTGCAAAGTCAACTTCATTATTTTCCAGACTCCTAATAACTTTATTTTTATTGGTAACATCCATCTTTAATTCGATTCCAGAATGTTGTTGCATAAAATTAGTTAGAAAATAAGGCATTACATACTTTCCAGTTGAAACTATTGAAATTTTTAAACGACCTGTTAATTGTCCTTTGTACGCTAAGGTTTTATAGTTTATGGCATAGACTTGGTTAATTATGTTTTCGGCCGCCCCCGCAATTTCCAACCCAAAATCTGTGATGTAAATTTTTCGTCCCACCACTTCGGTTAAAGGGATGTCAAATTGGTCTTGAAAATTCCTCAACTGAATAGAAACCGCTGGCTGTGTAAGGTGCAATACTTCCGAAGCCTTGGTTACACTTTGTGTTTGTACGATTTTCAAAAATATCTGTAATTGATTTAATGTATAGTTCATTAATTATTTTTATGGTTAACATTACAAAGATAAATAAAAATTTATGAATTAGAATATTCAATTTTGCAACGTAAAACATAAAGCAATTGCAACAAGAACTTTTTGAATAAAGAAAACTTTCAATTCAAAAAACCGAAAGTGTAAAAGTAAAAGCAGTAATTAAAATTGAACTAGAATTACTTTAAAGATAGTAATGATCAGTTTTTTCTTGGTGGTAATGATTGCCTTTCTACTAATCGCTTTCATAACCAAAGATGTTGTCATAAGTCAACTATTTGTCGCTTTAGCACTAATAATAGGAGTTTTGGTTTCAAAACATCTATCACCTAAAAATCCAAAATATAATCAACAAAATAATAAAAATGAAAAATTAATACTTATAGAAGGTGACTTTTCCTTTGATGAGGCTAAAGAAATTCTAATTAGTACCGGTTGCTTGTAATTAGTTTTTGATGATAATTTTTCGTCAATTCGAGTGATTTTCGATAGAAAATCGTATCGAGAACAAGAAAAATTTCATTAAAAACGGTTCTCAATATATTTTTTGTTCCGTTTTACTTCACAAATAACACTCGAACTGACGTTTTTAATAATTAAACCCAACGGGTTTAAGATAATTTAAAATTACAATAAAAAAAGAATAATATGAACTTCAATTTACTGATAGAAAATTTAACAAACCCAGCATTGCTTTTTTTTGTACTTGGCGTTTTTGCTGTTTATTTAAAAAGTGATCTGGAAATACCAGAGAATTCATCAAAATTTATTTCATTATACCTATTATTTGCAATAGGTTTCAAGGGTGGCCAAGAATTATCTCATGAGGCAATAACAATAGAAATTGTATGGTCTATGCTATTTGGGATTTTTATATCTTTAATGATACCGCTCTACACTTTCTTTATACTAAAGAGAAAATTAAATGTGTTTGATGCTGGAGCCATAGCTGCCGCCTATGGCTCAGTAAGTGCTGTAACATTTGTAACGGCAGTTTCTTACCTCGAATCGCATCAGCTATTACTCCACGGACATATGGTGGCCATTATGGCTCTGATGGAATCGCCAGCAATAATCATTGGATTGATTTTAATTTCCATATTCAACAAGGACGAAACTCAAATCATCAAAAAACGAAGTGTAATTAAACATTCCTTTACAAATGGAAGTGTGTTGCTTATTCTGGGAAGTTTGGTTATTGGTTATGTAGCGAATGC
Organism: Flavobacterium psychrophilum; assembly: GCA_945866505.1. GTDB lineage: Bacteria > Bacteroidota > Bacteroidia > Flavobacteriales > Flavobacteriaceae > Flavobacterium > Flavobacterium psychrophilum_H. Next base: position 4,550 of record CAMBHH010000051.1, on the reverse strand, counting down.
AAAGCAGGCAGAAGGAATAAAACCATTTACAAACGACCTTTTTAAAGGCTTTCTCGCCATTTTCCTTTTAGATATGGGTGTTACAAGTGGTAGAAAGTTGAAAGCATTTTTCTCATTCGGTTGGTTTCCTATAATTTTTGCCATTTTTATTCCATTGATTAATGGTTGCATCATTGCGATGTTAAGCTCTTTTGTGACACAAGACATAACCAATCGATTTATTTTTGCGGTTTTAGCAGCAAGTGCCTCTTATATCGCAGTTCCAGCGGCTATGAAAATTTCAGTTCCAACTGCCAATCCCGGACTTTTCTTACCAATGGCTCTTGCTGTAACTTTTCCAGTAAATATAACTATTGGTATGCCTATCTATTTTCTAATTGTGCAAAGTACTTGAATTGACTGCTAAACCCAAAACCTGAAACCTACCTTCTGTGTTTCCAGCTTTATGAGTCCATAAATAGTACACTTCAAAATGTTTGAAATATATTTTTTAACTTTTGATAAACTGATTTTAGCACTTATTGGGCTACTATAATTATCATTGCTTTTCCAATAATAAAAAGCTTATTCAACATTTTCTACTTTCCTTTTTTGCACAAGCCAAAAGCAAACAAGAAATAAAGTGTAACAATACTATTTTTTTTTATCAGGCAGAGCCGTTTTATTGGAGTGTAAAACCTTATTAAAATTATGTGTTTTTGAAATACAAAATCAAAAATAAATTCTTTTTTTTGATAGAAAACAAAAAAACCTCGAAAAGGATTTCTTCGAGGTTTTCACAGTTGAATTTTTATCTATCCTACCACCTAATAATAGCACTTCCCCAAGTAAATCCGCTCCCAAAAGCAGCCAAAACGACTAAGTCACCTGATTTAATTTTTCCTTGCTCCCAAGCCTCTGTCAATGCAATTGGAATCGAAGCGGCCGTTGTATTTCCGTATTTTTGAATATTATTGAATACTTGGTCGTCTGTCAATTGGAATTTCTTCTGGATAAATTGAGAAATTCTCAAATTCGCTTGATGAGGAATCAACATATCAATATCCGAAACCTGCAAACTATTGGCTTCCAAACCTTCGCTGATCACTTCGGCAAAACGAACAACTGCATTTTTAAACACAAATTGTCCATTCATATATGGAAAATAACTCTCATCATCAGGATCATTTTCTGAAATAATATCAGTAATCCAACGACCTCCCATTCCGGGTGCTTTCACTACAAGTTCCTCGGCATGTTGTCCTTCGGAATGCAAATGTGTCGATAAAATTCCTTTTGTTACATCTTCTTCCCTACTCATTACGGCTGCTCCAGCTCCATCACCAAAAATCACTGAAACGCCCCGACCTCGATCAGTCATATCCAACCCTGTTGATTGCACTTCGGAACCTATGACTAAAATATTCTTGTACATTCCCGTTTTTATGTATTGATCTGCGACAGAAACTGCATAAACAAAACCCGAACATTGATTTCTGATGTCTAATGCTCCGACTGTTTTCAAACCCAAATCACGTTGCACTAGAACTCCAGGCCCTGGAAAATAATAGTCTGGACTTAAGGTGGCAAAAATGACAAAATCGATATCATCATAGGCTAATCCAGAACGTTCAAGAGCTATTTTGGCTGCTTTGACCCCCATTGTTGTAGTGGTATCATCGCCAGGAATAATATGTCTTCGTTCTTGAATTCCCGTTCTTTCCTGAATCCATTCATCATTTGTGTCCATTATTTTGGACAGATCGTCATTAGTTACGACATTATTAGGAACATAATATCCTAATCCTGTTATTTTTGAATGGTACATATAGTGTTGTTTAAATAAAATTTATATAGTAATTTTAAGAATCCTCTAAAAATTAGTACAATGTAAGAATAATTTTGAAACCTTCAATTTTTTTCAAATATCTTATATAAATTTTCACTTTCAAAAAAAAAATAAATTATCCGCTTTAATGCAGTAATTTTTTTGTTTTTATTTCAATTTTGTAGAGGTTCCTAAAATACACATTTTTAATATAATTATCGAATTTCACGACAAAAAAGAAATTTATAATTTACTGATGTAACTACCGTATAAATCCTTGAACTGATAGCCTTCGGAAATGCGATCTTTGCTTAATTTCTTATATTCTACCAAAGCCCAAAGAATGAATTCCTTCATAAAATATCTATCCTCTTTTTCCAGTTGTGGTTGGTATTTTTTGACTAAAACTTCCAATGGAGTTATTTCGTCTAGTATGGTTTTGTATTCTTCATCCGAAGAATCGTCCAATAATTCGAAACCACTTTCGGCAAAAAACCATTCCAAAGTATCTGAATACGGTGTTTTTTGATCTTGCTTTTCGAGCTTTTCAATTTTTGGAAAATAAGCAGGGAAGAACGTATGAATCGCATCGCCAATTAAATGTTGCGCTACGATGGCTGCTCCCTCTTGCTCTCCTTCGTAAACCAATTCTACTTTACCGGTAATGGCTGGTATAATTCCCATAAAATCGGACAATCGCAAAGTGGTTTTATCAACCCCTGATTTCAAAGCACGACGTTCTGCAGTACTCAATAAATTCTCAAAAGCAGTGATGCTTAATCTTGCTGAAACACCACTTTTGTTATCGATAAATTCACTTTCTCTGGCTTCAAAACTAATTTGTTCTAACAAATCTTTGGCTAAAGACGGTACGTAAACCAAATCACTTTGAGCCACATCGAATTTAGCTTCCTGTTCTGTAATTGTTCTGGCTATTTTGATGGTTTCTGGGTAATGTGTTAGGATTTGGGAACCAATTCTATCTTTTAAAGGTGTTACAATACTGCCACGATTGGTATAATCTTCAGGGTTGGCCGTGAAAATAAATTGCAAATCGAGTGGCATTCTTAGTTTGAAACCTCGTATTTGAATGTCGCCTTCTTGCAAAATATTGAACAAGGCTACTTGGATTCTTGCCTGTAAATCAGGTAATTCGTTGATGACAAAAATGCAACGATTCGCTCTTGGAATCATCCCAAAATGAATTACTCTGTCATCGGCATACGAGAGTTTTAAATTCGCAGCTTTTATCGGATCGACATCGCCAATTAAATCAGCAACGGTAACATCTGGCGTAGCAAGTTTTTCGGAGAAACGTTCGCTGCGGTGCAACCAAGATATGGGTGTTTCATCACCTTTTTCGGCAATCAAATCTTTCGCAAAACGAGAAATTGGATTCAACGGGTCGTCATTAATTTCGGAACCAGTCACAAACGGAATGTATTCGTCTAGTAATTCTATCATTTTTCGTGCTAACCTCGTTTTAGCTTGACCACGAAGACCTAATAAATTAATGTTGTGACGTGATAAGATAGCACGTTCCAATTCTGGAATTACGGTATTTTCGAATCCGTGAACACCCTCGAAAGTAGGTTGTCCTGACTTGATTTTCTCGCGTAAATTATGACGTAATTCGTCTTTGATACTTTTGCTTTGGTATCCTGATGCTTTTAACTCGCCAAGTGTTTTTATAGTATTCATTTTTTTTGTTTTTTATTGCTATTGTAATTGATATTGTTTTTGATAACTGCGGTTTGCGTTAGGGATTGCTTCGCCAGTTCGCTTTGCTCGTGTGCAGCGACATCCTTTTGTGAAGCGATAGCGAAGCAAAAGATATAGCGAATAGCCCGACCAGTCATTGCGAGGCACGAAGCAAACTGGTAACGCCCAAAAATTATTTTATTCTTTTCTTTCTATTGGTTTCATAATCCTCGAAAATCATTTCGCCCAATCCTTTCAATCCAGTGTAGAACGCTTTTCCTTGATTTGCTGCAGTAAATTTATTGACGAATTGCTGCAAATACGGATCTTTGGCAATCATAAATGTAGTAATCGGAATGTGTAATTTTCTAGCTTGCTGGGCTTCGCTGTAGCATTTATCGACAATATACTCGTCGAGACCGTTGCTATTCATATAATAATTACCATCTTTTTCGCGGACACAGCTTGGTTTGCCATCTGTAATCATAAATATTTGCTTGTTGGTATTTCGTTTTCTGCGGAGTAAATCCATTGCCAATTGCAAGCCCGCAACGGTATTGGTGTGATACGGACCCACTTTCAAATACGGTAAATCCCGAATCGCAATCGTCCAGGCATCGTTTCCAAAAACTAGAATATCCAAAGTATCTTTGGGATAACGGGTGGTGATTAATTCGGCCAAAGCCATTGCTACTTTTTTGGCTGGGGTGATTCGGTCTTCGCCATACAAAATCATACTGTGGCTGATGTCGATCATTAAAACCGTACTCATTTGGGATTTGTACTGGGTTTCTTCGACCACCAAATCATTTTCTGTCAACATAAAATCGGCTACACCATTATTAATTTGGGCATTGCGTAAACTTTCGGTTAAGGAAATACGTTCCAATCCATCACCGAAATGAAATTCCCGAAATTCTCCTGTATGTTCGTCCCCATTTCCGTGGTGTTTGGTTTTGTGATTTCCGGTTCCTGATCGCTTTAAATTACCAAAAATATTATCTAGTGCTTGTTGACGGATAGCTCTTTCGGTTTTGGCAGT
>CAMBHH010000050.1 GCA_945866505.1 Flavobacterium psychrophilum | reverse complement strand
GGCGCTTTAATTGTCAACTTTGTATTCAGTATTTTCAAACCTGAAATGGTCCATAATTTATATCAAAAAATGGATTTAAGCGAATTGTACAATCGAAGTCAATGGGTTTTTTATGGTATGTATAGTTTTGTTTTATTCCTTTCAATCCTAAAATGCATTTTATTTTACATTGTCATTATGCTTCTTCTCAAGCTAGATCTTGAAAAACCTTTCAGTGCTTTTGTTTCAACACAAATTACACGAATGAGCTATTTGACCTTATCTATTGGGCTCGTGAGTTATATAGCTAGTGAAATTGCAAAAAGCTTGCAGCAAGACGGTTACAAAATCGAACCATTAAATCAATTTTTGGTCGATAGCAATGCGTTTGTTTTGATGGCAGCAGTAGTTTATGTCATTGCCGTTATTTTCAAAAAAGGAGTCGAATTGCAATCGGAAAACGAACTAACAATTTAATTATGGCAATAATTGTAAACCTAGATGTTATGATGGCGAAACGGAAAATCTCGCTAAACGATCTTTCGGCAAAGGTAGATTTAACACTCTCTAATCTTTCTATTTTAAAAACAGGAAAGGCAAAAGCTATTCGATTCAGCACTTTAGAAGCGATTTGCAAGGCGCTAAATTGCCAACCTGGAGATATTTTAGAATACACTAACGAAGAAGAATAAAAACTTCTTCTGTATCGTGATTCCCAAAACTCCAATGAAGAAACCAAGTAAATAATGCAACTATTTTCATTAATTATATAAGGTTTTAATCTCGAAAAGGCACAACCTTTATACAATTCTAAAGTAACAACATAAACAAATAAAAATGAAAATTCTAATTATATTAACGTCTCATAGTGAATTGGGAAACACGGGTAAAAAAACTGGTTTTTGGGTAGAAGAATTTGCAACACCTTATTATGTTCTAGCCGATGCAGGTGCCGAAATTACCATCGCTTCTCCAAAAGGTGGTCAACCACCAGTAGATCCGCAAAGTGAATTGGCCGATGCACAAACGCCTTCGACAGAACGATTTTATAAAGACAATATCCTTATCGATAAAGTAGCGCATTCTTTCCAATTGAGTGCTGTACAACAAGATGATTTTGATGCTGTTTTTTATCCGGGAGGCCACGGACCACTTTGGGATTTAGCAGTTGACAAAGGCTCTATTCAACTAATTGAAGCGTTTTACAACAATCAAAAACCAATAGCTTTTGTCTGCCACGCTCCTGCTGCCTTGGTCAATGTGAAAGCAAAAAATGGAGAACCACTGATTAAAGGAAAAGAACTAACTAGTTTTTCAAACACCGAAGAAGAAGCAGTGCAACTAACGAAAGTAGTTCCGTTTTTATTGGAAGACGAACTCAAAAAAAATGGTGCTGTTTATTCTAGAGGAGAAGATTGGGCATCGTATGTAATACAAGATGGCTTATTAATCACCGGACAAAATCCAGGCTCTTCAGAAGCGGTGGCCAACCTACTTTTAAAAACACTAATAGGTAAAAAATAAAATCATGGCAATTCAAACCATCAATCCAACCACCAATAAATTAGTGAAATCATTCGACGAAATGACTGATGCTGCCGTAGAAAATGCAGTAGCGATGGCGGTAATCTCGTATGATGAATGGAAGAATACAGAGTACCAAGCAAGAGCACAAATACTCTATAAGGTGGCGGGTTTACTGCGAGCCAAAAAGAAAGAACTAGCTAAAATCATTACACTAGAAATGGGTAAACTTCTTTCCCATGCCGAAGGAGAAATAAAATTGAGTGCCGAAATATTTGACTATTATGCTAAAAATGCTGAAACCTTTTTAGCAGATAAAATACTACATCCAGTTCACGGTCAAGCATTCATAAGACACAGCTCCATCGGTGTGCTTTTAGGCGTGCAACCTTGGAATTTCCCGTTTTATCAGGTAGCTCGATTTGCGGCACCCAATATTATGATTGGGAATACAGTTTTAGTCAAACATGCTTCCAATGTGCCACAATGTGCCATTGCCATTGAACAACTTTTTCTGGAAGCTGGCGCACCGCTAGGACTTTACACCAATCTATTGTTGGGCAAACAACGTACAACTGCAATGGTAGCCGACAAAAGAATCAAGGGAGTATCACTCACAGGAAGTGAAGGCGCTGGTGCAAGTGTGGCCGCCGAAGCAGGAAAGCATATCAAAAAGTCAGTTTTAGAATTGGGAGGAAGTGATGCTTTTATCATCCTCGAAGATGCCGATATTGACAAAGCTGTTGAATGGGCTGTGGTAGGAAGAATTAACAACAACGGTCAGTGTTGCGTCGCTTCAAAACGCTTCATTGCTGTAGAAAGTATCGCAGATGAATTCTTGGAAAAATTCAAAGCGAAAATGGAGCAATTAGTCGTAGGCGACCCAATGGATGAACCTACAAACCTCGGGCCACTTTGCTCAGAAGAAGCCGCAATAAACATTGCCAGTCAAGTAAAAAGAGCGGTAGAAGGCGGTGCCAAAATTCTCTTGGGAGGAAAAAGAGTGGATCGAGAAGGCGCATTTATGGAAGCCACTATTATAACGGACATACTACCTAACAATCCTGTTTTTTACGAAGAATTTTTCGGTCCCGTGGCGTTGTTCTTTAAAGTACAAAATGGAGAGGAAGCTATAGCTTTAGCCAACAATTCACCATTTGGATTAGGTGGTTCCGTGTTTACCCAAGACATAGAAAGAGGCAAACGCATAGCCAATCAAATTGATACTGGAATGGTCTTCATCAACCACCCAACTTGGACTCAAGCCGACTTGCCTTTTGGTGGTACAAAAGGTTCAGGCTACGGAAGAGAAATGGCAGAATTGGGACTTAATGAATGTGTAAATAAAAAATTGATTAGAATAAGTGAATTGAGTGATCCTTTTTAATAAAAAATAGACTTAATGAAAATATTTATCATTACAATTAGTATCATAGTTGGACTATTCCTTCTATTTCAAATTTACACCTTTATGTCCATCAATAAAACGGAAACCCAAGCGTACAAGCTGATTCGGAAAGAGAAAAATTTTGAAATTAGGTATTATCCCGCTGCAACGATGGCAATGATTACCTCTACTTCAAAATCGTATCGTGATTTGGGCTCTTCTGGTTTTGGTAAATTGGCAAAATATATTTTTGGAGGGAACAGCGAAAAGAAACAAATAGCAATGACATCGCCAGTTCGTATGGATATTGGTGCAACTAAATCTACAATGGCATTTGTGCTTCCAGCCATTTACAAGCAAAATACGTTACCAAAACCCAATGATTCAAGTATTGACATTATAACGTCAGAACCTGAATATGTTGCCGTCATAGAATTCGGTGGATTTGCTAATAATGAAAGTATTAACGAACATAAAATGATGCTTGAAAATAATTTAAATGATAAAGGAATTTCGTTTTATGGCAATTTTCGCTACTTGGGTTACAATCCACCCTATCAACTTTTAGGAAGAAGAAATGAAGTGATTGTAACGTTGCCCGAAAGTAACTTTAGTGAAAAATAAGTCCATCAATTTTTTAGAAGTGCATCAAATGGCTTTGATTTCCTTTGCATTACTATTGGTACTAATTGAATGTATTTAAAAGTTTGAACGTGGATTACCACTGCTCAAATTGTAGCATATGCTTTGCATATTTTTGCATACTTTTGCGATGAACAACTTATATGAAGGCTTTATAAAACTATAAAGAGAAGGAATCTTAATGTCGCACTGAAACAATTATACATTTAATGTTACCATATAAGTTCACATAAGCGATACAATCAAAAACTTAAATGTTCTTATATGTCTTATATGGTAAAAAAAACGACACTATTTTGTTCTCACTACTTATACCTAAAATACCAGCTTGAAACCCACGTAAAAAAGCATAATTGCAATGGCATTTCGTAGCATTAAATCAGGTAATTTTCCGCTCAACATACTTCCTAAATAAATTCCAGGCAACGAACCTAGCAATAAATGTCCCAATATATTCAAATCTAAATTTCCCATTGTGGCATGTCCCAATCCTGCAACCAATGTCAAAGGAACCGCGTGAGCAATTTCTGTTCCCACTAATTTTGGCGTAGGCAAAAGAGGATAAAGAAAAAATAAAGTAACAGTTCCTAGTGCGCCAGCTCCAATCGAGGTAAGCGTTACAGTTGCTCCCAACAAAATCCCAATGGCAACTGTTAATAAATTTTGTGTTTTACTTTCAGAATGAAATTTATCGCCCGCATGTCTTTGAGAAATAACCAATAGTTTCTTTTTGAAAATAATAGCAACTGACGTAAACAATAAAGCCCAACCCAAACTGTATTTTATCATTTTATTCAATACTTCTAAGTCTGTTTTCAAATTATGAAGTATCCACAAAGTCAACAGAGCAGCGGGAACGCTACCCAATGTGAGCCAGCCTGTTATAGTCCAGTTGATATTTTTCTTCTTGTTGTGAACAAAAACACCGCCAGATTTGGTAATGGCTGCGTACAACAAATCAGTACCTACCGCTGTTGATGGTGGTATCCCAAACCATATCAATATTGGAGTCATCAATGAACCTCCTCCTACTCCAGTCATACCAACAATGAAACCCACAACTAATCCCGCAACGATTAATCCTACTAAATCCATAGATATTATATTATTTTTTGCAAATCTAAACAAAAAGCACTACAATCCAATACTATTTTGGATTTGAATCTAACTTTTTACCTAAACTGAGGAAGAACTGCCAATACAATTCATAACTTTAAAAAATAGGATCCATTTAATTGGGTCTAAGCACAAAAAATTGTACTCAAAATTCTATATTTGTTTACAAAATTAATGCTTATGGAAGAATGTATTTCGGTTTTTGATATGCTCAAAATTGGAGTTGGACCTTCAAGTTCGCACACGCTTGGGCCTTGGCGCGCTGCCGAACGTTTTTTAGGAGAATTGCGAGCAAATAATATATTTGAACTTGTAAATTCTATCAAAGTAGATTTATACGGTTCACTTTCCTTAACAGGCAAAGGTCACGCAACGGATTTAGCTATAATGTTGGGTTTAAGTGGTCAAGATCCAGAATATATTCCAATTCAGAATATCGCCGAAATTGTAAAATCTATCCAAGACAAAAATGAAATAATCTTGGGAAATGAACAGGCAATTCCTTTCCATTTTTCGAAAGACATTGTATTCAATAAAAACTTCCTTCCTTTTCATGCCAACGGGTTGAAATTTGCAGCTTGTTTGCTCGACCAAACCGAATATTCCTCAACCTATTACTCAATCGGCGGTGGGTTCGTTGTTGTTGAAGAGCGTGTCAATGCCAAAAAGAAACTGCAGATAAAATGTGCTTTTCCGTTTCAAATTCAAAACGCAGATGAATTGTTGCATTATACTATTCAAGAAAACAAAAGCATTTCGGAGATTGTATATGAAAACGAAAAATCAATGCGTTCTGAAGCCGAAATTCACCACGAACTAATGCGAATTTGGAACACGATGCTTGAATGTATGTACACAGGTTGCCATTCGGAAGGGATTCTTCCTGGTGGATTGAATGTGCGTAGAAGAGCTTTTGATATGCACCAACACCTCATTGGCTTAGCCAACTATGATTCGCCACAAACATGGCTGGATCAAATACGCCTGACGGAAGTAAAATTTCGCCAAATCCTGAAATGGGTGTCATGTTTTGCCTTGGCTGTTAATGAAGTCAACGCAGCTTTGGGTCGAGTCGTTACAGCTCCAACGAATGGAAGTGCGGGCGTAATCCCAGCCGTTTTGATGTATTATTTGGTTATCGAGAACCATAATGCTGCCGAAAAGGAAATCAAACAATTCTTGATGGTGGCTGGAGAAATTGGCAGTATTTTCAAAAAAGGTTCTACGATTTCCGCAGCGATGGGAGGTTGTCAAGCAGAAATTGGGGTTTCCTCAGCAATGGCTGCAGCAGCTTTATGTGAATTGATGGGCGGAACTCCAGCACAAGTTTTGATGGCGGCCGAAATCGCAATGGAACATCATTTGGGATTAACTTGTGATCCTATAGGAGGTTTGGTTCAAATTCCTTGCATCGAAAGGAATACGATGGGAGCAATTAAAGCAATAAATGCAGCCGAATTAGCCTTAGAAACCGACCCGAAAAATGCCAAAGTTCCTTTGGACAAAGTGATTGACACGATGTGGCAAACCGCCAAAGATATGAACAACAAATACAAAGAAACTTCCGAAGGTGGATTGGCAGTTGCCGTGAATATGGCGGATTGCTAGAAAATAATTCAAAAAAATCACAAATAAACTATTTTTGAAAAATACAATTTCTTTAGTAACAGAATATTGCTGTCCTTTGTCGTGCCAATATTTTACTGTTGTGTTACATTTTTTTCACACAAATTACTCCAATCCTATTGTGTTTGAAGTCATTTTAACGAGAATTAATTAAATAAGTATGAATATCAATTCCGAAAGATTATTAATCAGAAACCTACGATCTAGCGACTTAGAGGATTTTATCTTTTACCGTTCAAATCCAGAAGTTACAAAATATCAGAGTTTTGAGCCGATGACTATTAATAGTGCAAATAATTTTATCCAATCTCAACAAAATAAATCATTTGGAAAACCCGGAGAATGGGTTCAATATGCTATCGAGAATAAAGAAACCAAAAAGCTAATAGGTGATTGTGCAATTAAACTTGAAGAAACCGATATCCGAATCGCTGAAGTGGGCATTACGATTTCTCATACTGAGCAAAAGAAAGGATATGCAAAAGAAACATTAAAGTCTATATTGACTTTTCTTTTTAGTATTGATGATTTTCACCGAGTAGTAGAAATTGTTGACACTGAAAATGAAGCATCGATTAAATTACTCGAAAGTATTGGATTTAGAAAAGAAGGACATTTTATTGAAAATATCTTTTTTAAAGGAAAATGGGGAAGCGAGTTTCTATACGCAATGCTAAAAAAAGATTGGGTAAAACTAAACAACAACCGCTAACCAAAAATATTCTCTTCTTATATTTCACAAAACGGCCATTAACCGATAAAATTTGTGATAATTTGCAATCCAAAATAAATCAGAATGAAAAAGACGGCTCCTGACGAAAATCCAACGAAAAAAAGCATACTCGATAAAACCATCACCACTCGTGAGGTCATCTTTATGTTTTTTGTAGTTTTATGCTTGTCTCCTCTAATTTCTCCTCCTATTGCATTGCTAATGGGATTGGTAATTGCGCAATTTATTGGTCATCCCTATTTGAATTTAAATCACAAAGCAACCCATATTTTATTACAGGTTTCTGTAGTTGGGCTAGGTTTTGGAATGAATGTAAATAGTGCTTTAAAAGCTGGGGCAGCAGGTTTTATTCTGACAGTTGTTTCTATTATTGGAACAATCATAATTGGAGTTTTGTTAGGAAAAATTTTAAAAATTGAAGAGAAAATTTCGTTCTTGATTGCCACAGGAACAGCCATTTGTGGTGGAAGTGCTATTGCGGCCATTTCGCCAGTAATTAAAGCTAATGAAAAACAAATTTCGGTGGCTTTGGGAACTATTTTCATCCTGAATTCGGTAGCTTTAGTAGTTTTTCCAATTATTGGACATTACTTGAATTTATCCGAAAATCAATTTGGATTATGGTGCGCTATCGCTATTCACGACACGAGTTCAGTGGTGGGAGCAGCAGGAAAATATGGAGTTCACGCTCTTGAAGTAGCCACAACCGTAAAATTAGCCAGAGCATTATGGATTATTCCTATTGCCATTTTGTCGACTTTTATTTTCAAAAATAAAGAGACCAAAATCAAAATTCCGTATTTCATTGGACTATTTATTTTGGCAATGATTGCAAATACTTACGTTCCCTTAGTTCAAAATTATAGCCATTACATCACTGGATTTGCGAAAGCAACTTTAACACTGACTCTATTCCTTATTGGATGCGGTTTGTCTCGAAAAGTATTGGTTTCAGTGGGTTACAAACCTTTAATACAAGGCATCGTAATTTGGATTATCATCTCAGTTTCGACATTATGGGCAATCATTTCATTGATTTAATTTGAGAAGTAGTATGCTAAAAAACAGCCGAATACATTACTTTATTTTAATACTAATTGTAATTGCTCTGGGCATAACTTCTAGAAAATTGGATGGAGTTCCAACGTTTTGTGGAGATACTCTTTATGCTATTATGGTTTATTTTGGAATGCGGATGTTCTTCATCAATTTAAATGTGATAAAGACAGCAATTCTTGCTTTAGTAATTTGTTTTAGCATTGAATTTCTTCAATTATATCGTGCGGAATGGATCTTAGAGATTAGACGAACCACATTAGGACATTATGTTTTAGGACAAGGTTTTCTTTGGAGTGATTTGGGGTTTTATACTCTTGCAATTGTAATGGCGTTTTGGATGGATTTGAATTTTATTTATAGAAAATGATTGGCTCATTATTTAATATTACAGAAGCAATTTAAAACCACAATAATGCGGGTTTAGCATTTAAAAAGCATAATTCCCGTAGATTTTTATAATAATTGACTAATTTTGCTCTCTAAATTAAAAAATTTAAAATAACAATGTCTGTAGCTAAAAAAGATTATAAAAGAATCACCACAAAGTCATTAATAGAAATGAAAGCCGATGGTCAAAAAATTTCTATGCTTACTGCTTATGATTTTACCATGGCAAAAATTGTTGATGCCGCTGGGGTTGATGTGATTTTAGTGGGCGATTCTGCGTCGAATGTTATGGCGGGCCACGAAACGACTTTACCCATCACCTTAGACCAAATGATTTATCACGCATCTGGAGTAGTTCGCGCTATTCATCGAGCGTTAGTTGTAGTTGATTTGCCATTTGGAAGCTATCAATCCGATCCAAAAGAAGCTTTACGTTCTTCAATCCGAATTATGAAAGAAAGTGGTGGACACGCAGTAAAATTGGAAGGCGGAAGCGAAGTTAAAGAATCCATTAAAAGAATATTAAATGCTGGAATTCCAGTTATGGGACATTTAGGTTTAACTCCACAATCCATTTATAAATTTGGAACTTACACCGTTCGAGCTAAAGAAGAACAAGAAGCTGCAAAATTAATCGAAGATGCTCAACTTCTTGAGAATTTAGGATGTTTTGCCTTAGTAATAGAAAAAGTTCCAGCCCATTTAGCCGAAGAAGTAGCCAAAAGTATTTCGATTCCTGTTATCGGAATTGGTGCTGGTGGCGGTGTCGACGGTCAAGTATTGGTTATTCACGATATGTTGGGAATGAATAATGAATTTAGTCCCCGATTTTTGCGCCGTTATATGAATTTATATGAAGAAATGACCACGGCAATTGGTCAATATGTGTCGGATGTCAAGTCTAGCGATTTTCCAAATGAAAAAGAGCAATACTAAGTCCATTCTGTATGTCAAAAATTTTCAATACCAGCATCGTTATTCCCTGTTATAATGAGGAAAAAAAGATTTCAAACATTGAATATTCCAACTTTTTGAATAACAATCCGCAAGTATTGATTTGTTTTGTAAACGATGGTTCTAAAGACAATACCCTTGGGGTTTTAAATGTATTAAAAGCAAAACACGAAACTCAAATTCATATTCTATCACTCGAAAAAAACTCAGGCAAAGCCAAAGCTGTTCAAACAGGAATTACCTATTGCAATAGGCATTTCCAACATCAATATATAGGCTACCTTGACGCTGATTTAGCAACAACTTTAGAAGAATTTATAGACTTTAGAAATTATTTAAAAGGTGAAATCATTTTTGGTTTTGGTTCTCGAATTAGAAAAATAGGCTCTACAATAGACCGCCAAAATGACCGATTTTTGATTGGGCGAGTTATAGCAACATTTATTTCAATTATTCTTGAAATAAAAGTATATGATACCCAGTGTGGCTGCAAACTTTTCACTAAAGAAATATCGGAAAAATTGTTCGAAAAAGAATTTATCTCCACTTGGTTGTTTGATGTAGAACTATTCTACCGAATGATTCTACTCTTTGGAAGAGAAAAAGCCATTCAAAAAATGCTAGAAATCCCTTTGAAATTATGGGTCGAAAAAGGTGATTCTAAAGTAAAACTGAGCTATGGATTTAAACTATGGTTTGATTTGTATAAAATCAGATGTGAATACAAAAAACTTGAGCAGCAATTATATAATCCAAATCTAAGCTAAATGATTTCAGAAAAGCTAAAAAATAACTCCAAAATCTTAACTATTTCGGTATTTATCATATTGATTTTTAGATTATTATTGACAATAACAATTCCATTATTAGACAAAACAGAGTCTCGTTATGCCGAAATTGCCCGAATTATGCACGAAACAAAACAATGGGTTGTTTTACAAATAGATTATGGCGTTCCCTTTTGGGCAAAACCGCCTTTATCTACTTGGCTGTCGGCGGGAAGTTTTTCCATTTTTGGAGTAAATGAATTTGCCTCCAGATTTCCTTCTTTTTTATTGAGCGTCATCCTAATTATCATCGCGGGGAAAATGGTTAAAAAGGACGGACATTCCTTCTATTTACCAGGTTTTATTTTGCTAACAATGCCTGAATTCTTGATACATACTGGCGTTGTCTCAACCGATACTTCGCTTGAATTTTGCATCACTATAATGATGATTTCCTTTTGGAAAACAATGCAATCCGAAACAAAAACCTATTGGAATTATCTGTTCTTTATCGCTTTAGGCTTTGGGTTTCTTGCCAAAGGACCATTGATTACGGTGCTTACATTTCCTCCATTATTTATATGGTGTTGCCTCGATTTGCAACGATTTAAAGCCGTTTTTTCTAAATTTTCAATTATTCCTGGAATAGTAATTACAGCTATAATTGGCCTTCCGTGGTATTATTTTTGCGAGCAACAATCGCCCGGTTTTCTTGATTATTTCATCGTTGGCGAACATTACAAACGCTTTCTGGAACCAGGGTGGAAAGGCGATTTGTATGGCAGTGGTCACTCCCAACCCAAAGGGATGATTTGGTTGCTGATGATTGCGTTTATGTTTCCCTGGATTCTAATTGTTTTGTATAAATTATGGAAAAACAAAGCGACCGTTTTAAAAAATAAATGGGTTTCGTTCTTGATCGTTTGGACTTTTTGGACGCCGCTGTTTTTTACTATTTCTAGCAATATTTTGCATACTTATTTGCTTCCTTCAGCTATGCCAATTATGTTTTTAGTAATCTATTTTTGGGAAGATTTTAGTCAAAAAAAACTACTGATTAATGTGGCTTTATTTTTTCCAGTAGTCGTTTTTATTGCTTACTTTGCCTTGTTTGCGACAGGCAAATTAGACTATGAATTGAATTCCGATAAATATCTTTTGAAAAACTTGAAAGTCACCACCGAAAACAAAGAAACACCAATTTATTATTGGAAATCTAAAAATTATTCGGGGCAATTTTTCAGTAATGGAAAAGCACAAGTGATACAAACACAAAAACAATTGGATTCGGTGCTAACTCTGAATAAAAAGCTATTTTTTGTAATTCAAACAAAAGAACAAAAAGAAATTTCAAAAAAACAGCTGGATAAAATGACTTTGACCCAAAGCAATTACAAAACTTCAATTTTTGTAACAAAATAACGAAGTCTCTACTCGATGAAAATACTTTCTGATAAAAGTAACCTGCAAATCCTGCACGAAGACAATCATTTGATTATTGTAAACAAGCGCGTGGGAGATATTGTGCAAGGCGATAAAACAGGTGACAAACCATTATCGGATGTGGTCAAAGAATATATTAAAGACAAATACAACAAACCGGGTGAGGTATTTCTGGGCGTTGTACATAGATTAGATCGTCCTACCACTGGAATCGTCGTTTTTGCCAAGACTAGCAAGGCTTTGACTCGAATGAATGAATTGTTTAGTAACCGCGAAACGCAGAAAACCTATTGGGCGATCGTCAAGAACAAGCCTCAAAATACCGAAGATAAACTCGTTCACTATCTAAAAAGAAACGAGAAAAATAATACTTCAAAAGCACATACAAAAGAAGTTCCCGAGAGTAAACTAGCCAGTTTAGATTATACAATCATCAAAGAACTGAACAATTATTTTGCGTTGGAAATCCATCTTCATACCGGAAGACATCATCAAATTCGAGCGCAACTTTCGGCAATTGGTTCACCTATAAAAGGCGATCTGAAATACGGATTCGACCGTTCTAATCCTGATGGAGGAATCCATCTTCACGCCCGAAAACTGGTTTTTATTCATCCCGTTTCCAAAGAAAATGTTATCATTGTGGCACCAGTTCCAAATGATGTAATTTGGAATGCCATTTAATACCGATTATGCTTTCAATATCGTTCAATTTCTGCTTCACTCAATTGAACTATTTTCAAGCTATATCGGCATTTACCATTCTAAAATTCTAAAAAAATTTGGACTTTTTTAGAATAAGAATTGGTATAATTTGAAAAAAATGTATCTTTAGAACTTCATTTAAGTTTTAAATTTATGGAATCAAAAACCAACATTCCTTTCAGAAAAGAAGTCTTGACAAAATTGCTCAATGCCATCATCATTCACGAAAATGAAATTATTGATGCCTTATACTATGATTTCAAAAAGCCAGCATTTGAAACGGTTGTCACTGAAACGAGTTATGTCATTTCAGATCTAAAAGATACCATCAAGAATTTAAAAAGTTGGTCTAAACCCAAACGAGTTTTTCCTACTCTTTTAAATTTTCCTTCCAAAGATTACATCTACAAGGAACCTTACGGCAAAGTTTTGATTATTTCGCCTTGGAATTATCCTTTTCAATTGGCACTTTGCCCTTTAATATCGGCATTTGCCGCAGGAAATCAAGTGGTTTTAAAACCTTCGGAACTCACACCCAAAACTTCTGAAATTATGGCAAAAATAATCTCTAAAGTTTTTGATAGCAAGGATGTAAAAGTGATGGAAGGAGGAGTTGAAGTTGCACAACAATTGCTTACAGAACGCTGGGATTACATCTTTTTTACAGGAAGTATTGCAGTGGGAAAAATTGTAGCAAAAGCCGCAGCCGAAAATTTAACGCCTGTTACACTAGAATTAGGCGGAAAAAATCCCTGTATTATTGACGAAACGGCCAATTTGAAACTCGCCGCCAAAAGAATTGTTTGGGGTAAATTTATCAATGCTGGACAAACCTGCATCGCGCCCGATTATATCCTGATCCAAAAGAACATGAAAAGTCATTTTGTTGACTATGTGAAAGAGGAAATCACCAAAGCTTACGGCGAAAATCCAAGTATTTCTCTTGACTTTGCAAGAATCATAAATAGTAAAAACTGGCAACGATTAGTGAATAAAATTGATCCTAAAAAAGTAATTTTTGGTGGTCAAACCGACCTTGAAAATTGCTACATTGCCCCTACTCTTATTGAGGAAACTTCTTTAGAAAGCGAAATTATGAGGGACGAAATATTTGGCCCTATTTTACCTATCCTCACCTACGAAAATCATAAAGATATTGATGTTGTAATTTCCAATTACGAAAAACCTTTGGCTCTCTATATTTTTAGCGAGAATCGCAATTTTTCAAAACAAATGATTCAAAATTATTCGTTTGGTGGTGGTTGTGTCAATGATACGATGGTTCATTTTACGAATAAAAAATTGCCATTTGGCGGTGTGGGACACAGTGGAATTGGAGCTTATCACGGAATTTTAAGTTTTGATACTTTTTCGCATAAGAAAAGCATTGTAAAAAAGTCAAATTTATTAGATTTGCCAATGCGGTATGCTCCTTATAAAGACAAATTAGCGACAATCAAAAAAATACTAAACTGGCTGTAATCCCAAATAAATTAATCAACAAAAACAAAAAAATGCAAAATAATAAAACAATGAAAGTTCAAATTGAAGAAATAAGTGCTAATGGATACCAACTCGATTTTGGAACTGTTTTCGAAGGCGCTTTCGAGAATTATAAAAAAATAGCTTTGTATGCCGGTTTAATGCTATTAGTATTTTCAATTTTAATTTCAATTATATTGATTGCAAGTATTATTTCCTATATTGGGATAGAAAATATGGAAGGATTTGGTGAGAAAATGAAACAATATTCAAGCTTAAAAGAGATGCCTTTAGAGATTGCTATACCTCTCAATGCAGGTTTACTTCTGTTTTCAGGTTTACTAAATCCGTTTATGGCAGGATTCTTTAAAATGGCCGATTGTGGCGAAAAAGGAGAAGAATTTAATGTTTCGACTATGTTTTCTTATTACAAGTTCCCTTATTTTTTAAATATTTTTCTTTTTGTCATTATCTTGGGAATTATCAATACGGGATTGGCAATGTTGCTACAATCGGCTGGATTAAGCTTTGTAGGAACGGTAACTAATTTGTTGATTTCATTTCTGACCTTTTTGGCTATTCCTTTAATC
Organism: Flavobacterium psychrophilum; assembly: GCA_945866505.1. GTDB lineage: Bacteria > Bacteroidota > Bacteroidia > Flavobacteriales > Flavobacteriaceae > Flavobacterium > Flavobacterium psychrophilum_H. The sequence continues at coordinate 4,313 of CAMBHH010000050.1, read as the reverse complement.
GTATTTGGAAATTTGAATGTTGCCGATGCTACAAAACATAGCATCCTGTTAGTTTCAAAACAACCTTTAATTCTTTTGGGATTGATAATTGTGGCTGGAATCGGATCGATTCTTGGAATTTTTGGACTTTGTATTGGAATCTTTTTTACACTGCCATTTATGTATTCGATGAATTATGTGATTTACAAAAGCATTATTGGATTTGCTGAAGCTAATGCAATTGATGAAATATCAGGAATTGAAGATTAACCCTCTAAATACTTGTTTTTTAACTTAAAACGTACAAATATGAAATGGATAGGAAGACGTCAAAGTGAGAATGTGGACGACCGACGTGGAATGTCAGGTGGTGGAAAAACCTTAATTGGTGGTGGAGTATTAGGAATTATAATCTTATTGCTAAATGCTTTTGGTGGCGAAAATGGTCAAATGATTGGCAATATTCTTCAGCAAACTCAAGGACAAACAGCACCAACTGAGGAAAGAGCCTTAACTCCTGAAGAAATAAAAGAAGGCGAATTTATAAAAACTCTCTTGGCAGACAATGAAGACATTTGGACTAAAATATTCGAGGAAAACAACCTCACTTTTGAAGCACCGAAATTAGTTTTATTCAGTGGTCAAGTGCAAACGGCTTGTGGTGGAGCGAGTTCGGCTTCTGGTCCTTTCTATTGCCCCGGAGACAAAATCATTTATATGGATATGTCTTTCTTTGAAGAATTGAGAACAAAATTTGGTGCCGAAGGTGGCGATTTTGCAGTGGCCTATGTTTTGGCACACGAATTTGGACATCACATTCAAACCTTATTGGGAACTTCCTCCAAAGTACGACAACTACAAGAAAATCGCAGCGAAACAGAAGGTAATAAATTATCAGTTGCCCAAGAATTACAAGCTGATTTCTATGCTGGACTATGGACGCATTACAACGAAAAACAAAATGCAGTGCTCGAACCTGGCGACATCGAAGAAGCATTAAGTGCTGCAAATGCTGTAGGTGACGACGCAATACAGAAAAAAATGCAAGGACAAGTGGTTCCAGATTCTTTTACTCACGGAAGTTCAGAACAAAGAATGCATTGGTTCAATCGCGGTTTAAAATCAGGGGATATTAATAAAGGTGATACTTTTGCCGAAATGAGATAAACATATAATTCAGATAAAAAAAGTTATCATATTTTATTCTCTTCTCGATTCTAAATTTTTTCCTAAGTTTGCATTGATTAGTACTATATAAAATATAAAAATATGAAAAACTACCTATTATTACTTTTATCCATTATACCAATTTCCATTCTAGCTCAGGTAGATAGTTTACAAACAAAAGTAGATAGTTTACAAACAAAAAAAGAGAAAAGATTTCATGTAGCTGGATCCGTTATAAAAAACAGTATTCTAAGTGTTCCTGGTGACTTTACTGAAATGGGTCATACTATTTCAAGTGACTGGAAAAGAACTGCAATTTACGCTGGAAGTATCCTAGGATTAATAGCTGTTGATAAAGTTACCACTGGATTTTGGCATGATCATGTTGAAACTTCAATAGATTATTCTTTGCCTAGTATTAGTCTTAACACAAACATTGGTCAAATCGATGGTGATAATGCCTATATTCTGTATCCGATAGTTGGTTTGTATGCTGGTTCTTTAATTGCAAATCATAAAAAAGGACAAGTAGTGGCTGTAAATGCCGTTAAATCAATAGCCTACTCTGTTGTGGTTTCGCAACTATTTTTAAAGGCAATAACTGCAAGAAATAGACCACAAAGGCGAATTAACGATGACAGACCTGTTGAAGAACCTTGGACAAAAAACCCTTGGGATTTTGGAAATTATAGTGATAGACAGCCTGTTGAACTTAGAATGGGCCCAAGAGCAGGCACTTCATTTCCTTCTTTCCATACCACTTTTTATTTTTCTGTCGCAAAAGTTTTCCAGATGGAATATAATAATTATTGGATTCCTTACACTATCGTTGCAGGTGTCTGGCTCTCCAACATAAAAGGGCATGATCATTGGATATCAGATATTGTAGTAGGAGGATTAGTAGGAACTATTATAGGAAGATCAGTAGTGAATAGCAGTCGAAAACAAATGGCTAAAAACAATAGTTCTGCCTATAATTACAATCCTAAAAAAATCAAAATGACAAAACAATTGGTACCTCAAATTTCTGGCAATATGGTAGGACTTCATTTTTTAGGCACTTTCTAAATATCAAACATTAAGAAATTTTAAACCCATTGGTACTTTATTGTTGTCTTTGGAATTCGGTTTTAAAGTCCAATAACTTGGGAATCAATAAAGATTTTCTCGAATAAATAACATTCAAAGCACTTATATTCGAAAAATTTAAGATGAAATATAACTTCGAAAAAGCAGATATCACTGATATTCCTGAAATATGGACTATTTTGCAAAACGCTATCATTAGGAGAAAAAATGACGGCAGCAATCAGTGGCAAGACGGCTATCCAAACCCCGAAGTTATCAAAAAAGATATTGAAAATGACTATGGTTACGTTTTGACCGCTGGTGAAAATATCATCGGTTATTGTGCAATCCTAATCAATGACGAACCGGAATACCTGAAAATTGATGGAAAATGGCTCACCAATACCGATTTTGTAGTTTTTCACCGAGTTGCCATTGCGGAAAAGTACTTGGGTAAAAACTTATCTCAAAAAATCATCTATTTTATCGAAGATTTTGCTCGAAAAAATAATATCAAAAGCTTAAAAGCAGACACCAATCACGATAATTTTGCAATGATGAAAATCTTTGAAAAATCAGGTTTTACTTTTTGTGGTATAGTTTATTTCAGAGGAAGCCCCAGAAGAGCTTACGAAAAAGTACTTGAATAATTTGCTTTTGAACCAAAATCAGGCAATCAAAACCACATCTATAAAATTTGCTGTACCTTTGCGCCAAATTAAAAGAAGCACTCAAAATAGATAGTGTTTACTTCATCAAACACTATTTATGTCATTCAACTCATTAGGATTATCGGATGCTTTATTAAAAGCCATCAACAAAAAAGGATACACAACTCCATCTCCAATACAAAAAAAAGCAATTCCATCCATCTTAGAAGGCAAAGATGTTTTGGCATCGGCACAGACAGGTACAGGAAAAACAGCGGGTTTCACTTTACCCATTTTACAAATATTATCGCAGGGAAAACACTTAAGCCACAGACCCATTCGTGCTTTGATATTGACACCAACAAGAGAACTAGCAGCTCAAATTTTAGCGAATATAAAAGAATACAGTGAGTTTATCGATTTACGTAGTGCCGTAATTTTTGGTGGCGTGAACCAAAATCCTCAAGTGGCTCAATTGCGTCAGGGTGTTGATATTTTAGTCGCCACTCCTGGTCGATTAATCGATTTACAAAATCAAGGTTTAGTAACGCTTTCTAAAGTGGAAATCCTAGTTTTGGATGAAGCAGACCGTATGCTGGATATGGGATTTTTACGAGATATCGAACGCATCCTGAAAGTATTGCCGTCCAAAAGACAAAACTTAATGTTCTCGGCAACCTTCTCCAAAGATATTAAGAAATTGGCAATGGGCATTTTGCACCATCCTGTTCAGGTCGAAGCCACTCCCGAAAATACGACCGTTGACGCGATTATTCAAAAAGTATATCCTTGTGCCAAAGAGAAAAAAACAGAATTAATCATTAAATTGATTACCGAAGGCAACTGGAAACAGATTTTGGTTTTTACCCGAACCAAACAAGGTGCTAACAAACTAACCGAAAGTATGATTAGTGCCGGCATCAAAGCAGCAGCTATTCACGGAAATAAAGGTCAAGGTGCACGAACCAAAGCCTTAGCTAGTTTAAAAGAGGGAAGCCTGACCGCTTTGGTCGCCACCGATATTGCAGCTCGAGGTTTGGATATTCCATTATTGCCACACGTAGTTAATTTTGAATTACCCAATATTCCCGAAGATTACGTCCACAGAATTGGGAGAACTGGTCGTGCAGGAGCAAGCGGAGAAGCCATTTCGTTATTTAGCCCAGACGAAACTGTTTTTCTACGTGATATCGAAAAATTGGTGGGCTTGAAATTACCTAAAGAAAACATTGCAGGTTTTGAGCCTGATCCTAATGCCTCAACGGAACCAATCAAACAAGGTCAAGGAAGAGTGCAACGTCATTCAACTCCTCGACAACCCAAAACAGACACTGCAAAGAGAAGCAGCAATAACAGCTTTGGCCCCAGACGTCCACAACAAAATAATGATAGACGTTCTAATAGATAATTAGGTTTTAAGTGATTCATTAACAAATAAATCATCAAATT
>CAMBHH010000049.1 GCA_945866505.1 Flavobacterium psychrophilum | reverse complement strand
TTGCCAAACGATTGTGTCCTAATGCAACGAATCCTTCATCGAAATATTTTCCTGTTGCGTCAGGTCCTCGATGATGCTGACTTAGCAACATGGCATCTAATTGATCTTCGCTATACTCACCAATAATTCCTGCAATTCCACACATTTATTTTGTTTTTATTTGAATCATCTTTTCCGCTCTTTTCCAATCTTCCATAGTATCAATATTAACATAAAACGCTCCGTCTGATTCGATGAAAGCAATACTTTTTCCGTACAAAGAATGCGCTTTTAAAAGCACTTCCGTTTTGGTAATGTAAATACTTCCATCACGATGATAAGCCACTGGAAGTTCTTGTCTTCGGGGAATAATTTCGGTTTCGCCTGTAGCAATCTTTAGGTTTCCGTTTTCATTTACTTCAAATGTCCAATGCGGGTTGTATTCGTGTGGCACTTTTTGCACTGATATTAAAGAGTCACAACCACTCGAAATAAACTTTTCGATGGCTTCATCCAAAAATTCTACAGTTCTAAACGGACTCGTTGCTTGTAAAAGACAGACAGCGTCGAAGAAAACATTTTGACTTTCGTACCAATTCAAAGCATGAATAATAACATCAAGAGTTGGTGTATGGTCGTGAGCCAATTCCATTGGTCTAATGAAAGGCACTAATATTCCCAGACTTTTTGCGACTGTACTAATTTGTTCATCCTCGGTGGATACAATTACTTCTGTCAAATATTTAGATTGCAAAGCAATTTCCGCAGTATAAGCCAATAAAGGTTTTCCGTTCAAAAGCTTGATGTTTTTACCCGGAACTCCTTTAGATCCTCCGCGAGCTGGTATGATGGCTAGTATTTTCATCTTAATACATAATGGTTTTATGAAACTGCAACGGCAAATCAACTAATAAATTGGCAATTTGAATTCCAGCTTTTCCATCTCCATAAATAGCTGATGAAGCGGTTTTTCCTATTTTAATGGAAGCAATAATTGCCCCTTCTATTTGTTCTTGCGAATAATCGACATCATGGGTGTTCCCTCCCCGGTCTCGCCTATTTTGACGTGTACCAATATTAATAACAGGTACTCCCAAGAAAGCGCATTCTCGAATTCCTACACTGGAGTTCCCAATTAAACAATCACAATGTTGCAAAAGTTGTAGAAAATCCATTCCTTCCATATTTTTAAAAAAATGAACATTTGGCAAAAGATGCTGTTCTCTAAAAGCGCGAATTCCAGATGAAGTTCCGTCAGCACCAGCATCTACATTGGGCCAGAACCAAAGTGTTGGCAAATTTAATGTATGAATTGCTTCGAGTGTGGCTTCAACATGTTTTCTAGAATCCTGATATTCAGTAGTTACTGGATGTTGCATTACTACCAAATAGCCGTTCGATAAATCAGGTTTTGCTCCTACACCACCATATTTTTCATAAGGATCAAAGGAAAGTGTTTTACTATCTAATAGTAATGATGCCAAATCGATAGAAGGGCAACCTGTGTTAAAAACCATTTTTGGATCTTCCCCTAACTTGATCACTCTCTCTTTGGCACTTTCCGAAGCTACAAAATGATAATCTGATAACTTCGTAATGGCGTGACGTACTTTTTCGTCAATATTACCAGTTACTTCTCCGCCTTGAATATGCGCTAGTGGAATATTCATATAGGAAGCAGCAATGGCAGTAGCCATAGTTTCAAAACGGTCGGCAATGGTTACCACAATGTCTGGTTTCAAGTTGTCAAAAACTGTCGATAACTCTAAAATTCCTATTCCGGTAGTTTTTGCTGCGGCTGTCAAATTCTCTCCTTCTAAGACATTAAATACCTTGGCCGATATACTAAAACCATCTTTTTCAATATAATTGACGGCAGATCCGTATCTGTCCAATAAAGCCGAAGCTGCGACAACCAATTGCAGTTCTAAATCAGGATGCTTTTGAATAGCAGATAAAACTGTTTTAACCCGACTGTATGATGGTCTTGCCGTGATGACGACGGCTATTTTTCTTTTTGGCATTTTGACTGTTTTATTCTCGGGCTAAAAGTAGGTAAAAAAGTGTAAATAGGACAAGGTTATTTTTGAAGTTTCCACTTTTCCTTCCCATTACCAAAGGGCAGGAACAAGGAATAACAACTCATTTCCAAATTTTCGGCTTCCTTTTGGGCTTAGGCAAAATGAAAATTTAGGTTTGCGGAAAACGAAAATCTATATCAAATCGCCTTCATTCAAAAAATCCCATTGTTTTAAATCTTTATTCAAAGATTTTCCGATCACTTCTTGAAAACGTGAAGCATCAATACCGTAACCTTTAGGTTTTTTGGCTTCTAAATCATCAAAGGTCAAAATATGTTTTTTAGGTAACTCTTTATTAACTGCTAATGATTTTTCAAAAATTTGCTTCAAACCTGCAAAATCTATATTATTATTTTTATCAATTGGATGCGATAAAGCGATCGATATATTTCTTACTGCCAACACCAATTCCTTAGTTTCGTTTATCGTTAACGATGATTTTGAATCTGGACCAAATAGGTGTCTATCAAAAACCACGTGAAACTCCAATATTGCGGCTCCTAATGCTGTGGCTGCAATACAAGTCTCGATTTTAGCAGAATGGTCAGAAAATCCAACCGGAACATTGTATCTTTTTTGCAATTCTTGAATCACATTTAATCCATATTCCTTTGGTTGTGTTGGATAAGCGGTTGTACATTGCAAAATTGAGAAGTTAACTTTTCTTTCTTTCAAGACGGCAACCGTTTTATCTAATTCTTCGAAAGAACTCATACCTGAGGATAGAATAACAGGCTTTTCCGTTTGAGCGATTCTTTCCAAAATTAAAAAATTATTCACTTCTCCTGAACCTACTTTATAAAGTTCTACACCTATTTCTTCTAACCAATCCACAGCTAAATTAGAAAAAGGAGAACAGATAAAATCCAACCCAACTTCGTCACAATGTTGCTTAATGTCCTTCCATTGGGTTAGCGTAAACCCCATTCGTTTCCAATAATCGAATCTTGTTTTATCTTCCAATGAAAATTTAACCCTAAAAGGCTCGTAATCACTACTCTCGGCTTCGGCGATGTGCATTTGAAATTTCACTGCGTCCACTCCAGTTAAAGCAAGGGCATCGATATATGAATGTAAAATTCCGAGGCTACCTTCGTGAGCTTGGCCTATTTCGGCAATGATATAGGGCGATGATTTTTTTACAATTTTCATTTTCTACTTTTTTATTAAAATTGAATAGTTAAAAACTCTGACAAGCCACAAACGGTTATACCGGGCGCAATTTCATAAGAAACCTGAGTTGGGATTATCACATAGGTTTTTTGAGGCTTTATTACTTCTAAAGCACGGTAAAACCCTTTGGTCAATTTGGGTGCTGTCGTTGCCTTGCATTCAATAGCAATGCGCTGATTTCCTTTTTTGAGAATTAAATCCATTTCGTCTCCAGTAGCTGTGCGATAAAAATAACAATTCCAATCAGGCATATTCACTATAACATTTTCGACTACTACCCCTTCCCACGAAGAGCCAAAAACAGGATTTCCTAACAAGGAATTAAAATCAGGAATAGCCAATAATTGATGCAATAATCCCGAATCTCGAACAAATACTTTAGGCGATTTGATCAATCGTTTCTTAACATTAGTTTCATACGGATGTAATGTTCGGAGAATAAAAGTTTGCTCCAACAAATCAATATACCTGCGTATGGTAGGATGAGTCAAGCCTAAAGATTCTCCGAGTTTGGAATAATTAATAAGCTGCCCTTGATTATGAGCACACATGACCAGCAAACGTTTTAGTTGCAACGCTGGAATCTGAAAACCCAATTGCGGAATGTCTCTTTCGATAAAAGTTTTGACGAAATTATTACGCCAAATCTCGCTAAAACCATCGTTATCGGATAAATAACTATCCGGAAAACCACCTCGAAGCCAAAATGTTTTCAAACTAAATCCTTCTAATTGATCCAATTCGTTGATGATAAAGGGAGATAAATTGACCAGCCCAATTCTACCAGCTAATGATTCAGATGTTTGCTGAATTAAATCTCGGGATGCCGACCCCAACAAAATAAATTTTCCGTTTTGGCGATTCTTATCCACAACGCTTCTCAAAACCGAAAATAATTGCGGTACCAATTGAATTTCGTCCAAACATATTATTGTATTGGCATTGGATTCAAAGAAGAAGGTAGGTTGATCAAGTTTACTCAAATCAATATCATTCTGCAAATCCAAAAATATTGAATGTTCCCAATTTTGAGACAGTTGTTTGACCAAAGTCGATTTTCCGCATTGTCTAGGACCTAAAACCGCAACAACCGGAAATATTCTAAGATACTGTTTTATAGTATCTTCTATCTTTCTTTGGATAAAATCGTGCATATTGTAAATCAAATTTTCAATTTGCAGTAAAATTACATATAATAAGTATATAAAAAGAATTTCTTATCCATTATCTGACATTAAACAGTGTTTTTTGAAAAATAATAACTTTAAAAATAATTATAATATGTTTAAATTTAATATTTTAAACAAAATGAAATGAAAAACCATGCAAATTGAAAATAATATTTTCAATTTGCATGGTTTTTAAATTATTTAGCTATTTTTTTTACAAAAAAAGCTTGAGTGTGCCCTTTCGACTCAGGATTAAATAGAACCAAAATTTGTAAAGACAAATAATAAACCAAGTCTTTTAAATAATTAAAATGGAATCTAAATTTAGGTGAAAACAGCTTACCTATTGTTGCTACTTCGATAATTTCGAATCCGTTGTTTTCGAGATGAAATCGAACAATATGGGGCAAAGGAACATAGACGTGATGCTCAATTAAATGCTTGGGTTGAAATGCGTACAACTTATTTTTAAACAAAAGTGCAAACTTACTTTTAGCGCTGAGCGGATTAGGCGTTGTTAATGCCATGTAACCCCCAGATACAATATGATTAGAAATATTTCTAATACCCAATTCTGGATTGGACAGATGCTCTAATACTTCCATAAACACAACAAAACCAGGTTTTTTGCTTTCAATTGGCGCTGAGTTATTGAGATCCCAAATTGTAGATTCTTCAATTTTTTTGAAATAATCAAAAGGCTGCCATTGCAAATTATGTTTTTCTGCAACAGGTCTAAATAAACCAAATCCTGCACCAATGTCACTAAGTACTTTATTAGGCAATAAATTAATGACTTCACTCAATTTAAGTTCGGTCCATTGTCCTCGTTCTATATTTTTATAATTTTTCATTTTTTATTGTTTTAAGTTCTGGTTGCCAGTATATTTTAGCCTCCGGAAGTTTAATATAAGAATCATATTCACTTGGTGTCAAACGATTGCTACATTTTAGGATTCGCGGCATATTACAAACCAAATCCAACAAAGCTATAACTATTGCTTGTAAAACTTTAAAATCTCCTTTAAAAACTTTGGTCTTTAATTGTATCCAAAGCGAATAAGTAAATTCTCGTAGAATTTTACCAATAGGATAAAACAAAAATAACAAATACCAACCAGAACGCAAAGAGCGACGCTGTCTTTGCATATAATCCTTATTTTTTTTTCTTGCTTTGTTATCCGCACGGTGATGCACTAATACTTCAGGCAGATAGAATACCTTCCACTTCTTTTTGAACAAATGAAAGGAGGCAAAGTCCTCTTCGCCATAAAACACAAACCATTCAGGGTAATCTGGAATATCTTTCCATGCACTCATTCTCCAAACATGTGCACAGCCAACAAAACCTTGAACTTGGCAAGGATTTGTTGAGCTTATTGTTATTCCTGGCTGTTGTAATCCCCAAAAAATTCGCAAAGCTACGAGCCCACAATCTGGATTTAATTCAAAAAAGTTACTAATGCATTCTAACGGATTTGATGTGATAAAATGAGCATCATCGTCAAGCGAAATAGCATAAGCGGTATTGACTAAACGTAATAGTCGATTTCTACTGTAAATGTATCCCCTACTTATTGGATGTTGAAGCAATTGGATTTCAGGATAATTGGTTTTTATGTAGTTTGATGTTCCGTCACTTGATCCGTCGTCACAAATAATGCAAACAACATCTTTTCTATTCAATAAATGTTGGATTTCATTCAAGGTAAAACCCAAATCAACCTTACGATTTTTAGTGGTAATAAGGATGGAAAAGGTAGGATTTGACATTAGTAATTATTTTCTAAATTAAGCAAAATCTTTTTTAAATAATCCGCTGATAAATATTCTATTAAATCACTTCTATTTAATTGCAAATTATCTGGATTTTGCTTCCATAAATAATATAGTTCTTCGATTATTATCGCAATTTTTTCGACTGAATCTACTTCTGTCCAATAAGGATAGTCATTACCTAACAACCTTCGGATTTCGCTGTAATATGGTGCTAAGGAAATGATTGCTTTATTAGCTTCTACACAATGTGGAAACTTAGCCGGAAGAAAGGGACTAATTTCAGATTTCGATTCCAAAATAATATTTACCGTAGCATTTTTCTGAAGATGATACACCTCATCAAAAGCTACCTTTCCATTAAAAAGATACAACTCTGGCGTGTTCGTTTGAAATTCTTCCAAAAGTTCTTGATGGGCAGATGCTGGTCCCAACAAAATTAACTTAGATTCTTTTTTGGCTTTGGGATTTCTTTTCAAAAACAATTTAAAACCTTCTATTAATCCTTTGGGAGAGCGCTGTTTCATCAAATTTCCCGCGTGCAACAAATTAAACTTTGTTATATCGAAATAATTTGGAAAATTAGTACAATCTCCTGAATTCTGAAAATTATATTTTGCATTTTGGTGCGGTATTACCACCCCAGTTTTTGAAAAATTAGAAAAAAAACTTGACATCCATTCCATTAATAATTGACTAGGGAAAGCGCTATACCTTGCTTTCTCAGAAACTTGTTTAAAAAATTCTTCTTTTTGTTTGTAACTCGACTCAACCCAAGTGTAGGGTCGTGGGTAATAATGAAAAGGATAGGGATCGTGCACATAGGCCATCCACCTGCTGTGCAGTTTTGGAAGCTTTAAAACTGCATAATGAGGTCTAAAGCTAGCTCCTTTACTTAAAGTAAGTACCAAATCGGGTTGAAATTGACTTTCATTCAATGCTTTTTTAATACCGTTTATATCGTTAAAAAAAGTAAATGAAAAGCCAAAAACTTCTTCTAAAAAGGAAGAAAATTTTACTTTTAAATGTCGTTGAAGTAATCGTTGGGATCGACTTAAAATATAAAATAGATTGTATTTTAGTTCCGGAATTGCTACACAAGTAGCTCCCTGCAATTGAATATTTTTAAGAGTATAATGATATACAATAACCTCAAAACCAACCTCAACTAAATTATTGATTAGTGCTACATTGGCCTTAGATCCGCTGCTGTCTTCAATGTTTATAGATTCGGCTACGACAAGTATCTTCATTTTGGTAGTTTTAATAAATAATGTGCAATTTGTTGGGCTGCTGTACCATTTCCATAAGGATTAGATGGATTTTCAAAACCATTAAAATCATCCAAAATACCGTTGACCGTCTTAATAATTTTAGTGACATCAGTTCCTACCAACATCGAAAATCCTGCATTGACTCCTTCGGGTCTTTCTGAAACTGTTCTAGTTACAACAACTGGTTTTCCCAACGATGGTGCTTCTTCCTGAATCCCTCCAGAATCAGTCACTACCAGAAAAGACTGCTGCATCAACCAAACAAAAGCGGGATAGGACACGGGACCAATAAGGTAAATATTATTCTTATGAGACAGTAATTCATTTACTACATCCTTTACATTCGGATTTAGATGCACCGGATATACGATAGATACGTCTTCTCGCTCAGAAACAGAAAGCAAAGCTTCACAAAGATGTTGAAATCCTACTCCAAAATTCTCTCTGCGATGTCCGGTAACCAAAACCATTTTTTTATCCTTTGGAATAAAGCTTTTCAAATTTTCAATTTCCAGATTGGAAAAGTGGGGTTCTGCCATTTTCTTACTAGCCCAAAATAAAGCATCGATAACCGTATTTCCAGTTTCAATGATGGTATTAGAAGCAATTCCTTCACGAAGCAAGTTTTGAGTTGATTGCACGGTAGGTGTAAAATGAATATCGGCAATTCGGCTTGTGATTTGGCGATTAATTTCTTCTGGAAATGGCGCTTGCTTATTATATGTTCGCAATCCCGCCTCGACATGACCTACCTTTATTCCCAAATGAAAGGCTGCTAAAGCAACCATAGAGGATGTTGTAGTATCGCCGTGTACCAATAGTAAATCTGGTTTTTCTATATTTAAAACCTCATCAATTTTCGCCAGAATCCTACCACTTAGGCCATTCAAGGTTTGGTTGGCTTGCATTAAATCGAGGTCATAATCGGGCACAATCTCGAAAAAATCTAAGACTTGATCCAGCATTTCACGATGTTGAGCTGTAACACAAACTTTTATTTCAAAATTACTTCTTTTTAGTTCGTGATACAATGGAGCCATTTTTATGGCCTCGGGACGAGTACCGAAACAGAGGAGAATTTTTTTAGAATAAATCATTTAGCTATGTAATATAGACAAATTAGTAAATTATCTTTTTAAACATTTTTTGAAGTTTAATTATCATTGATAAAACTCTTGAATTTTGATAAGACAATAATTTATCAAATTTATTAAAATCAGTTATCAAATGAGGTAATAAATCCTGATGTATTAAATTAAAATCTTTTCCCCATCCAACAATTTCAGATGTTCCCCCTAATTTATAAATTGACAAGGTAATAGCGACTCCTTTGGAAGTTGTTTCGGGCTTAAGAAAACAACGAATCCAAAACTCATAATCACTCGCAATCTTATAACTTTCATCATAAAGCCCTATATTTTCAAAAAGCACTCTTTTAATAAATGTACTTTGATGTTTTAATCCATTTTTATAAACATAAAACAAAGTTGGGTTTTCTATATGCGTTCTCTTCCCTACTATTTTATCGTTCCGTTCTAAAAAACAATCAAAAGCAACAATATCCTCCTTCAATTTCTCTGCACATATAGTTAGAATATTTTTATCATCGATTAACGCATCACCACTATTCATAAACAATAAATAATCCCCTTTGGCAGCCTTAATTCCTTTATTCATTGCATTATAAATGCCTTTGTCAGGTTCACTTACCCAATAATCTATTTTAGCCTGATTTTTTAGAATAACTTCTTTACTTCCATCAGTAGAATTTCCGTCAATAATTATATATTCAAAATCCGAATAGGATTGATTAATTACCGATTCTATGGTTTTTTCTAAACCAACAGCGTCGTTGTAATTAATAGTTATGATAGATATTTTAGGCATGATTCTATTTTAGGATAAAAGAAAACTTCGTAAATCAGTAGCGACAATCCCCTTATCTGAATTGCCGTTTAAGGCATCTAAGATAATTACCATTTTGGGGAAATTATCATTAATCTTCTTCAAATTTCCGTTCTAGCGTTTGAGGTTATTACTTGATAAAGCCACTTGTATGTTTACCTTTTCATCGCCTCGATGTGCAACAAAATCAATTTTTAACGTCCAATCCTCTACTTCTCGGTTTCACTGGATCGCTTAGTGAAGGGATCGTGGCAAGGATAAGAAAAAAACTATTTTATAGTTCAAACCTAGTAGAAAACTTTTATTGCCTAGTTTTCTCAATAAAAACTTTCCTTGATTTTAAAATTTTGTTTGTACTCTTGCTAAAAACTAAAGGAGTGCTATTCAATATTTCTAAAAAAATTGAAACATGCGACCACTTTCTTGTCAGAAACAAATTTATCAAGATTATTATCGTTTTAAAAAAATTTAATTGATCTTTTTTATTTAAATAATCAATCATAATATTATATTTCCTTAAAACATTTGCTGAAGGTGCCATACCTCTTTTTAGTCTTTCAAAATATTCTTTTGTTAAACGTTGAGGTTCAATAAAATGCTTAAAAACAAGTTGTTCGTCATAATATAAATCTTTTCCAATTAATAAAAACCAACTGCAAATTTCAGCGTCTCCACCAGAACTTAAATCATTTCCTTTTCTATCAATCAACAAACTTACAAATCCAGCCTCATACAAATTTAAGAGGTCTTTTGTCCTTACCATCATACCTGAACCCCATACATATCTTCTGGAATTTACAATACCACTTTCTATATTTTGAACCCCTACAGCATAATTTGATTGGTAGGTTGAAAACCAATTTGGGAATTCTATAGAACTAACTGCAATGCCGTTACCGCCTAAAACACCTATTCTCAAATTATTCTCCATAAAATCAAAAGAAATTTCTAAATAATCTTCTTGAAGCCAATTATCATCATCACAAAACAAAATATACTTTCCACTTGCATTGTATATACCTGTCCGTCTTGCATAGGAAAGACCTGCTTTTGGCTCATTAATTATTTTTAAACTATGTGGCATATTCAACAATTGACAAGTTGTTAGCGCTATCGCAGCAGTATCGTCTGTAGAATTATTATCCACAATTATTACTTCACAACTTACTTCTTTTGTTTTTTGAAAAGCTAAGTGTTCAAGAGTTTTTCTTAATCTATTAGCACTATTAAAACAGCAAACTATAATTGAAATATCATATTTAGCAATCATACTTTCTATTGAATAGTTACATTATTTACACCAATTGTTAGTTCTCCTGATTCGAACAAGTAAAATCCATTTTGCTTTAAAATTGTATAAATTGTATCTCGAATATTAAACTCATCGTGTATTTCAATTGCGATTATTTTAGTAATTCTAAGAAAAGATAAATCATTATTGGCATTAAAAATAAAGCGTTCTGCTCCCTCAATATCTATTTTTAAAAGCGTGATATATTTAAGATCATTTTCTTTAATTATCCCATTGATCGTTACTCCTTGAACTTTACCTTCTTTACTAACTTTTGTTGTTAAGGACCAATCTTTTCCATCTCTAAAATCTTTTTCGATATTAAAACTAAGATTTTCTGTGGCTGCAAGAGCATTTTCAAGTATAATGGGATTAATTGAGCAATTTAACGGCTCAATATTCCTACTTAAAATTTCTATATTGTTCTTTGATGGTTCAACGCAAATTATCTTATCAAACTTCAAAAATTGTTGTAGATATACAGTTGCGTAACCTACATTTGATCCTGCATCAATCATCACAGTTTCATTAGAAAATTCAGGATTATTTTTTAAAATTGAAGCTACAATTTTGTACTCCTCTAGATTAAATATTTGTTTAAATACAGAATAATCACTGTGATTCTCGTCTCTCATATAAAGCACAGTACCATTAGTTAATCTTAAAGAATAAATATTTTTAAGTTCTTCAAATTCTTTAATTAACAAATTCGACCTTAAATTATTAATAAAAAGTTCTTTAACAGAAAGCCTTAACGGAAATAAAATTCGGTAGATTTTTCGTAATTTCTTTAGTTTCATACTACGTTTAATATCTCTTTTTAATCATTTTGGCAGGTACTCCGCCTACAACAGTATTAGCTAAAACATCTTTATTTACAACAGCACCAGCAGCAATAATTGCTCCTGTGCCGATTGTCACTCCATCCAAAATTCTACACCCTGAACCAATCCAAACATTATCTTCAATAACAATTCCTTTTTTTGTTACTCCTTGTTCTCTTATTGGCATATGTATATCATTAAACTTATGATTTGAAGGAATTATCAAACAATGCCCAGCTATCAAAACATTATTTCCAATGGTTAAATTACCATGTCCGTATAAAACTGTATATGGATTTATTGAACAGTGATTGCCAATTCGTATATTCCCACCATAGGTCATTAATAGCACTCCATAAAGAAGCTCTGTATTATTGCCAATAATTATTTTCCCACCATATTCTGTATTCAACACTACATTTGGATAAATTATAACAGAAGGATCTATTACTATTTTATCATTATCTTTTGACAGCAAGCGAGTTATAAATTTTCGTACCATATACAATCAATTTTTAAATCTCCTATCTTGCCATTATATATTTTATAATCATTTTCTATATCTTCGACCTGAAAAAAACAAATATCATTTAAATACTCATAGACTCTTGAGTCTGTAAAAATCGCAACATCTAGACTATATGAACCTTTCAGTAAAAGGCTTTCAGGTATTTTACAAATAAAATTATGTGTACTCTTTTCAACTTTATGAACTGTTGTGAAAATTTTTGATTTATCTGAATTTAATAATGCAATGCCAACATTAATGTTATTCATTTGATTGTAAAGACGTATTTCTATTTTTATACTTTCTGAATGTTTCACAAAATGCAAATCACTTATTATTTTAACAGACTTAATTTTATCTAATTGTTCATTTAGTAAATTTTCATAAACTTTAGAGTTTTCAATACCAGAATTACTGCTCAAATAATACTGAACACTTGCATCAGTCAACCCATCAAATACTACTCCTCCATTCTCCAATACAATCCCCCTAGTGCACAAACTCTTCAGCGCAGCCATATTATGACTCACAAATAAAACAGTTCTTCCACCTTCTTTAGAAATATCTTGCATCTTGCCAATCGCTTTTTTCTGGAACTCGGCATCGCCTACAGCCAATACCTCATCAATAACCAAAATTTCTGGTTCAAGGAATGCCGCAACAGCAAAAGCCAGTCGTACAGTCATTCCGCTACTGTAGCGCTTTACAGGCGTGTCAATGTAGCGCTCACAACCCGAAAATTCGATGATTTCGTCTAGCTTCGAACTGATTTCTTTTTTGGTCATACCTAAAATAGCACCATTCAAAAAGATATTTTCGCGTCCGGTCATTTCGCCGTTAAATCCTGTACCCACTTCAAGCAAAGAAGCAATACGGCCACGACATTTAATAACTCCTGTAGTAGGTGCTGTAACCTTAGACAGTATTTTGAGCAAGGTCGATTTTCCCGCTCCATTCTTGCCTATGATACCTAAGACTTCGCCACGTTGTACTTCAAAATTGATGTCTTGAAGTGCCCAAACGTAATCGCTTTCGCCTTTAGCACTACGGTCGTTAGTATCACCAATTTTAAGATACGGGTTTTCTTTGCCACGCACTTGGTGCCACCAGCGATTCAAATCGTGACTAAGTGTTCCAGTACCTACTTGACCAAGACGGTATTGTTTAGAGATGTTTTCGGCTTTTAATATTATGTCTTTCAAGGGTAGAGGTTAGAGAGGTTAGAAGCTATTTATGGGTTTAAACCTTTTCAAACTAAATGAATAGATTAACCTATGACTAGACTGTATCAATAAAACTTTTTTCAGTCTTGTTAAAAATTAATAATCCTAAAAGAAAAACCGTTAGCGTAAAACCAACAGTATACAATAGACCCAAAAAGGAAATAGAACCAATTCCTAGCAGCATATAGCGCGTGGTTTCAATGATATATGCTAAAGGATTGTAGTGTATTATCCAGGCGTAATCGGGCATTTTATTTTGTATTAAAGCCATGGGATACATCACTGCCGAAAGATACATTAACAATTGTACCCCAAAACCAATCAAATAACTAAAATCTCTATACTTTGTAACCAACGAAGAGATCAACATCCCTAATCCCAATCCTAAAACACCCATCACTACAACCAATAGAGGGAAAAATAATAGAGAAGCATTCAAATTTATAGCAGCACCTTGTAAGTAATAATAAATGTAAAATCCAATAAATATAAGAAACTGAATACCAAACTTAAGTAAATTAGAAATAACAATCGAAATTGGCATAATGACACGCGGAAAATAAACTTTGCCAAATATAGCGGCGTTTTTTTTAAAGGTATCGGATGTATCATTGAGACAAGCCGTAAAATAATTCCAAACCGTTATTCCTGCCAAATTGAACAAAAAAGGAGGTATAGTACCTGTTTCTATTCCAGCTACGGTATTGAATATAATGGTAAAAATAATAGAGGTAAACAATGGCTGAATTAAATACCACAAAGGGCCTAATATAGTTTGTTTGTAAAGGGTTACTACATCTCTTTTTACAAAAAGCATCAGTAAATCTCGATATTGCCATACTTCTTTTAGATTGAGCGAGAAGAACTTGTTCTTAGGCGTAATCTCAAACAACCAGTCATTTTCAATATTATTTGCAGTATTCATTAGTGTTTAGAATTCAATTAGGCTCGTTGTTGATGCACAGCATTTCCACAAAAAAAAATATTTGCTGTTACCGAGCAAATATAATAATTTTAACCTGCTAGATGTAATTATTTTTTTAGATTTTCATATCCAATTTTTAACACAAATTGGGTTGAAATCCCTTTTTTGTAATACTGAGCCTTAGCAGGACTGCTTTAGTAAACACCATATTGTATGCATTGAAGACCTACTGCTGCAAAATATATTTATTTTGCCTTAAGTGTTTACAAACTAACGAAGTGACTCATTTTTTTCAAATGACTTTAGCAAGACTTTAACGAGTCTGCGAAATAGCCATTTTATCCGACGTTTCTTGAAGAATTTTCAAAAGTAGCACAGGTCGGAATTTTCTAGAGAATAGGATAAATATTATTTTATACAGCTGGACTTTTAAAAGATTAATAAAATCTCATCACGAGTAAAAGAGGCGAAATCATAGTTTAAACTTCTACTAAATACTGCAACCAAACATTTAACATTAAAAAACAAAATGTGTATATTTGCAAAATGTTATCATTTTTAAAATCAAAACCGCTTCTTAAGGATTTAATTCCTGATAATTATATTGACATTCACTCGCATCTTTTACCAGGTATTGATGACGGTGCAAAGACTTTTGACGATAGTTTGCACTTAACTAAAAAACTTCAAGGTTTTGGTTTTTCCCAATTCGTAACCACACCGCACATCATCCGTCATATTTGGGATAACAACAACCAAAATATTAAAGCAAACGAAGAATTGACTCGTAAAGAATTGAAAACAAACAATGTTTCCATTCCTTTTAAAGCCGCAGCTGAATACATGATGGATGACTATTTTGTGTCTCTTTTTCAAAATGGGAATTTACTAACACTTAAAGACAAATATGTTTTGGTTGAAATGTCCTATATTAATCCTCCAATTCAATTGTATTCCATTTTGTTTGATTTGCAAGTGGCAGGTTATATTCCCGTACTGGCGCACCCAGAACGATACGTTTTTTTTCATACCGATTTTGAACAGTATAAAAAATTAATCAACGCAGGTTGTCTGTTACAATTGAATTTGCTATCTGTTGTAGGCTATTATGGTGCGGGAATTGCAAAAGTCGCAGAAAAATTACTCCAAAATGGAATGTACAGCTTTGCGGGATCTGATGTCCATCACAATAATCATATTGCCGCTTTCCATCAAAGAATTAGAATAAAAGATGCGGCAGCATTAAAAGAAGTACTAAACAATAATCAATTTTTTAAAATAGATTAGTTGCCCTTTGTAATTAATATTGTTCACCATTTACAAGCTTCAATCAAAAATCACTTATCCAATACCTCAAAAGTAGAATTCATACTAATAAACTCTGGAACTATCTTTTTCATTTTGGCAACAATGTCATCATTATCAAAGAAAGCGGCAATTCCAATAAGTTCTTCAATGTTTGAATGTAAATCTAAAAATTCTTCTTGAATTTCCTGAGCTATCATAATTTTTTCGTGATAAGTGGGTAGCGTTTTTGAAGTGTCGTTAAGAAGTTCTTCGTATAATTTTTCTCCTGGTCGTAAACCTACAATTTTAATTTTTATATCTCTGTCTGGAATATATCCCGCTAACTTTATCATCTTTCTTGCCAAATCAATAATTTTAACTGGTTTGCCCATATCAAATATATATATTTCACCACCATTTCCCATTGATCCAGCTTCTAATACCAGTTGGCAAGCCTCTGGAATAGTCATAAAATAGCGAATAATGTCTGGATGTGTAATAGTAACGGGACCACCTGCTGAAATTTGTT
Source organism: Flavobacterium psychrophilum (assembly GCA_945866505.1). Lineage (GTDB taxonomy): Bacteria > Bacteroidota > Bacteroidia > Flavobacteriales > Flavobacteriaceae > Flavobacterium > Flavobacterium psychrophilum_H. Next base: position 3,012 of record CAMBHH010000049.1, on the reverse strand, counting down.
TCGTAAACAGTGGCACAACCGAACCACTAGAGCCCAAAACATTTCCAAATCTGGTGGTAATAAACTTTGTTGCATATAAATCATTACTTTCTTTACTTTTAAAATGAAGAGATTGTACGTACTTTTCAGCAATTCTTTTACTTGCTCCCATAACATTGCTGGGGTTAACAGCTTTATCTGTAGAAATCATAACAAAATTTTTCACACCATATTCGCATGCTAAATCGGCAAGATTTTTTGTTCCATTTACATTAGTAAGAATGGCTTGAGATGGATTTCTTTCCATTAGAGGTACGTGCTTATAAGCAGCAGCGTGATAAACCATTTCTGGTCTATATAATTTAAAAATCCTTTCAATGGCAGACCGATCTCTTATATCAGCAACTATCGAATGGATAATCACCCCTCTATTAATGTTTTCTACTTCAAGTCCGATATGATGCAATGGGGTTTCGGCCTGATCTAAAACAATTACTTTTCTAGGATTAAAACTTAACACTTGCCGTACTATCTCGCTTCCGATAGAACCAGCACCCCCTGTAATCAAAATTATCTTGCCCTTCAACTGTTTAGAAATAGATTCATTGTCTAATACAATCGGACTTCTTTCTAATAAATCTTCTATTTGAATGTTTTTTACTTTTTGAGAAATTTCTTTTTGATCTGCCCAATCCGAAATAGTAGGTAAGGTGTATACCTTGAAATTAAATTCTATGCACTGATCAATAATAGCTATTTTCTCTTCTTTAGATAAACTTTTATCTGCAATTATAATGCCTTCAGCACCTATAGATCGCATTAAAGATGGAAGTTTCTTTTGTAAAACTAAAATAGGCAAATCTAACATGCGTTTTGAGCCGTTTTGATTGTTTTTATCAACAAATCCAATGATTTTAAAACGGGACGGAGTTTCAAATTTTAAAGCATTGGCAATAGAAATAGCGTTAGCATCAGTACCATAAATAATAGTTTTGATCAATTTTGCATCATTTTTTTCAATAAAATAAAGCTCAAAAGTCTGCTTCACAACCACTCTGTATAAAAACAATCCACAAAACGACAGTACAATATTGATAAAAAAAGCAGTATTTACAAATGCTTTTTTACCACAATACAACTCAAATAAAAAATTAAAAAAAAGAAAAAAAACTAAAACTGCTGTCTGCGAAAACAAAAGTTTAACAGCATCGATATAGGAAGAATGTCTAATAATTCCAGCATAAGTTCTAAACAACCAAAAGAAAAACAAATTGATCCCAAATAAAAAAATTACAAAACCAAAAAATTGTGGATAAAGTATGTAATGTAATTCTGTTCCATCAAAAATTAAATAAGTCAAATAGAACGATAACAATAAAACGGTGCAATCTATTAACAATATTATCCAACGTGGTAGATATCTTAAATTATAAATATTGAATCTTAAGTTATCCTTTGAAAAATACCATTTTGTAATATCTTTTGCCATCTTTAAATAAAGTATTTATTATTCATAGAAATTTCCACAGTTAACAAAAGTACAAATAAATCTTAAAAAAAATTAAAATAATCCAAATCATTTTCATTTTTGTAAATAAAGTACACAATAAAACTAGGAAAAACAAAAAATCGGGTTATAATTTGCGGATAGCCTTAAGTTTTCTTTTTATTACTTAAATTTTAACATTTCTCAACTTAAAAAAATCACCGTCCGGATAATTGTATGAATATTTAGTAATTATTAACCAGATTTTTTATTGTTTTAGCTACTGAGCCTGTATAATGACCATATTGTCGCAACAATCAGAATCGTCTCATATTTAAATGCAGAACTTAATGAAATAAAATGAATTCAGAATTAAAGTAATCAATTAAAATCTGAAAAAATGTATTTAAAATAATACCATGCCCCAAAAAAGTTACAGTAATTTTTGGGGCAGTCTACAAGCGGGATCCAAATTTTATTTTTTTTGCTTTAACAATTGGAGTAAATATTTTCCATAACCTGATTTCAATAATGGTTCAGCCAATGCCGTAAGCTGCTCACTGTTTATAAACCCTTGACGCCAAGCTATTTCCTCAATGCAACCCACTTTTAAGCCTTGACGTTCTTCTATAACCTGAACAAATTGTCCAGCCTGCATCAAACTATTAAAAGTACCTGTGTCTAGCCAGGCGGTGCCTCTATTCAAAATCCCAACCTTTAAAGTTCCTTTTTGCAGGTATACTTTATTTACATCGGTTATCTCATATTCTCCTCTAGGGCTAGGTTCTATATTTTTTGCAATTTCTACAACTGAATTGTCATAAAAATACAATCCAGGAACAGCGTAATTTGATTTTGGTACTAAAGGTTTTTCTTCAATTGACAGCGCCTTATTGTTCGTATCAAATTCTACCACTCCATAACGCTCTGGATCCGAAACGTGATAAGCAAATACAACACCTCCTTGTGGATTAGTATTTGACTGCAATAACTCACCCATATTTGCTCCGAAGAATATATTATCTCCTAAAACTAAAGCAACGCTATCTTGACCAATAAATTCTTCGCCTATTACAAAAGCTTGCGCCAAACCATTGGGAACAGCCTGTTCAGCATAACTAAACTGACATCCAACAGCAGCACCATCGCCCAATAATTTTTTAAAATTAGGTAAATCATGCGGGGTCGAAATAATTAATATTTCGTTTATTCCTGCCATCATCAAAGTGGACAATGGATAATAAATCATCGGTTTATCATAAACTGGCATCATTTGCTTGCTCATGGCCAAAGTCAATGGATGCAATCGAGTACCGGACCCACCGGCTAAAATAATTCCTTTCATATTGTTATGGATTATACGTTAATAGTTATGGCTTATACGTTTTGAAATCACTATTGGAATTGGTATAAAATCAACTACTTCCAACTTCTAACCTCTATTATATCCTTCCCATCATTTTCTTCAAACTAATTTTATAATCAAGGGGCTCTATTCCATATACAGCTGTAATCTTTGATTTATTCAATAAAGAATAAGCAGGTCT
>CAMBHH010000048.1 GCA_945866505.1 Flavobacterium psychrophilum | reverse complement strand
GGTGGAAGCAATAGCGCAGGTACATTTAGTACTAATAGTTTCACCTTCAACGGCTCGGTATCTAGTGCAGGTCCAATAATAATTCCGACCGCAACATCGGTATCAGGTTTTAGTTATGTTGCAGGCTCAGGTCCTGCAAGTTCGCAAACATTAAATATCAGCGCGGCTAATCTTACAGGATTTCCCAGTAATCTTACCATAATTGGTTCGACCAATTACGAGGTTTCGACCGACAACTCAAGCTTTGGAGCGAGTAGAACCGTTGCTTATACTTCGGCAACGCTCGCTGCAACACCAATATATGTTAGGTTAAAAGCGGGTTTAATCGCAGGAACTTATAACGGAGAAACCATCAGCATTTCTGGTGGTGGAGCAACCACAGTAAATGTAACTTGTGATGGAAGTGTATTTCAACCTTTTTATAAATCTAGGGCCTCAGGTTCATGGGCAACAGCCAGTAACTGGGAATCTTCAGCGGATAATAGCATTTTTACAACTGCTACTGTTGCACCTTCTAATGCCGTTACAGCAATCACTATTTTAAACAATCACAATATCAGCATTTCTAGCGGTACAGTTACTGCCGATGATATCACCGTAGCAACAGGAGGAACGCTCACCATTTCAGGCGGTACTTTTATTTTAAATAATGGCGCTGCTACCACTGATTTACAAGTAAACGGAACACTAACCTACAGTAGTGGGACTTTTACACAAGGTTCGGCGGGTGTTGCCTTTAGTGCCAATGCTACCTACAATCATGCTGTGGTAAGTACTGCAATTCCAATTGCGACTTGGGATGTAGCAAGTAATTGCGTAGTTACTGTTATTCCTCCCAGTACATTGAACAATATAGGTCAATCTTATGGTAATTTTACTTGGAATTGTACAAGTCAAAGCACCTTTTTTAATATCAATAGCAATGCTTTTCAAGTTAGGGGGTTGTTTAGATTATTGTCTACTGGCGCAACACAAAACATATCAATGGCTGGCACAACTGCTGGTACTTATGCAAACACCATTAATGCCGCCTCAATAGAAGGCGGTATTTTTGCTATTGCTTTTTCTGCTAGCGTAATTTCTACAACCACCATCACAAATGATTTTTCTGTTTCGGGTGGAGAAGTTCGAATCAATGGCGCAAATGGAACGGGAACACTTAATATTGGTAGAGACCTTTTGATGAGTGGAACTGGGTATTTAAATCCATTGTTTCTTTCTACCAGTTTATCGACCACAATAACCATTGCAAGAGATTTGACAATGTCAGGTAACTCGCGAATAGATTTTGAATCCATAGACATTGTGGCAGCTTCAACAATCATTAACGTTGGACGAAATTTTACTTCAACAAGTGTAGGCGATGCTACAGATTTTGTCGCTGTAGATTTCGGTGGTTCATCACCAGCTGGTACAGTAGCAGGAAATGCATTAAATATCGCTGGTAATTTTAGCTGTACAGGAACGGGTCAAATACAAACTTTTTCAGAAAATGCTCCGACTGGAATAGTATTTAATGGTTCTGGCGTACAAACATTTACATACACAACTGCAATTACTTTTGATTGGGTTCCTATTACAATAAATACGGGGACAACTTTACAATTACAAAATAGTTTTAGCATCGGAGAAAGTACAGATAGTCCGGTTACAACCATTACAGTCAATGGCGCGTTGGATTTTCAAAACCATGCAATTACTGCGTTTACGAGCACCGTTCCACGCTTCAATACTAGTGCTGGTGCTACTTTAATAACGGCTAATACAGCTGGTCTTGGAGGTACAGGCACAACTGGATCTCTGAGAGGTTTTGGAAGTGTTGCAGCTACAGCCCCAGCTAATGGTAAAATAGTTTTTCTAGCAGGAACCAATTACACTTTTAACGGCGCTACTACAACACCTTTTCCCACAGCTTTTGGCAATCCAGCCACAATAAATGTAAATGCTGCTGTTACTTCAAATATGACTAGCGGTTTAACAATTACCTCTGCATTTAATGTTAATAATGGAGGTACATTTGCTTTAAATCCTACCACAAATAATTTAACCTTAAACAACGCATCGTTTACAATAAATACAGGCGGTACTTTTGACAATGGTGGAGAAAATCAGATTAATAATGGTGGTGGAACCCCAACTATTAATATATCTGGAACATTTATTACAAAAGATGTCCAAGGTTTTGTGGGCGACAATACGGCTATTCCTGGAATTACGCCAACATTAAATTCAGGTAGTACAGTAGAATATGGTTTTGCAGGAAATCAAGCAGTACAAGGAGGAAGGAGTTATAATAATATGACCATTTCTAACGGTGGCACAAAAACACTTTCATCGGCAATAACTAATACAAATACTATTACTGGCACAGTTACTATTAAGGATGCTAGCATTCTTAATGTGGGTTCGCTTACTTTTGGCGGTTCTGGAACAAACTTAACGATGACGGGAACATCGGAGTATATAACCTCTGGAACAGGATCAAAACCAGATGCTGAGGGGACTTACAATCTTACTGGAGGTGTTGTTAGGTTTGCTAATAATTCAGCAACTCCACAAACAATTAAAAATAAATCATATCAAAATATAGAGGTTACTGGAAGTAATGTGGGTAATTCAAATGGTAATATTACATTGAATAGTGGTGGAACTTTCACAGTAAAAACTGGCGGAATATTTAGTATCAACGATAATGCAATTGTTGGTCCTATAGGAACACAAACTGTAACTGTTGAAAATGGCGCTGTTTTTAAAACAGGTGATCCTGATGGTTTTAATGGTAGTTCAACTGCAACTTCAATAAGAAGCGATATTGAAAACATCTCACTTGCAGTTGGCTCAAGAATAGAATTTGCAGGAAATCAAGTGTTACCCGCCACACAAACCATAACGCCGTTTTCTGGCTATTCGGATGTGGGCATCTCAGGAACGGGAACCAAAACTTTAGCTAATTCAACTGAGGTTTATGTGGGACGAGATTTGCTCCTTTTTCCAGAAACAGTTTCAGCCAATACGGGTTATCTACAAATTGATGCGAATAGATTATTGACAGTGGAAAGGAATATATTAAATACGTCAACAAAGGATTTAATTGTAAAAGACAGTGGGAATCTAGTACAAGTAACCAATGTAGATAATGCTACCACCAATGCCAATACGGGCAATATCAAAATGACCAGAACCTCTAGAGTAATGTATGAGAATGATTATATCTATTGGGGTTCTCCTGTTAAAGAAGATGTTATTTCACAGATTCCTTCTAGTTTTGATTCCACCTACCAATGGGATTTAACAGGCGCAATAGATGGTGCTTGGAATGCACTTTCCGCCATTGTTCCAGGTCGAGGATTTATAACAAAAGTAGCATCAGGAGTAACCACTGCCAAAGATTTTGATTTTACAGGAACACCCAACAATGGAACTGTAAATGTTACGGCAAATGCTTTTGACGCCGATTTTAATTTAGACACTTCTGGAAACACCATTTTATTAGCCAATCCTTATCCCTGTGCATTGGATGCTACAAATTTTTTTGATGCAAACACTTTAATACTCGATGGGACATTTTATTTCTGGACTTCCTCAACAGCTAATTCTGGAGCAGCTTATATTTTTAATGATTATGCTACTTGGAACAAATTGGGGGGAACATCAACAGCACCCCCAGCATCAAACTCAGATTCAAGCCTAAAACCAGAGGGTAAAATAGCTGCAGGACAAGGTTTCTTTGCCGATATTCATGACGATGGTATTATTTCCTTCACCAACGCGATGCGCGAGAGAACAACATCAGGAAATTCGCAATTTTTTAAAACCACAAATGTAACTAAGACCACAGCAGAAAAGCACAGGATTTGGCTCAATCTTACCAATAAGAAAAATGCTTTCCGACAAATGTTGGTGGGTTATATTACCGATGCTACTAACGGTTTTGACCGTTCGTTTGATGGAGAGGCATTCACGGGCAATGAAATCAATATTTACTCTGTTTTAGAAGATAAAAATTTAGTAATTCAAGGACGGGCTTTGCCTTTTAAGGATGCTGATAGTGTACCCTTGGGTATTTTTATAACTAATGTTGGTGAGTACACGATCGCTGTTGATGAGGTGGATGGTGTCTTTATGAAGGGTCAGGACATCTATCTGGAAGACAAACTATTAAATGTAATCGCAAATCTAAAAAATCCATATACGTTCAACGCAGTGTCGGGTACCTTCAACGACCGTTTTGTTTTGCGTTATACAGCCAAAACTTTGGGTACAACTGATTTTGAAAAGCTAGAGAATCAGGTTTTAGTTTCAAATAAAAACAAGCAGATAAAAGTAAATTCAAAGGTAGAATCAATAGATAAAGTAAGTGTCTATGACCTATTGGGAAGACAATTGTTCAAAAAAGACAAGGTGAATAGTACTGAGTTGACTATACCCAATTTGCTTTCAAATCAGCAAACTTTACTAGTAAAAGTGACCCTGCAAAACGGTCAAACAGTTACGAAGAAAATTATCTATTAAAGCGAGTATTTTTTAAATAAAAAACGATTCCCTGCAAGGTGATTTAAAACCTTTACAGGGAATTTCGATATTTAAGAACGTATCAAATTGCAGCCGGTTTTATATCATTTACGATCAATCGAGCCGTTTTTTCGCTAGCGCCAATGCCTCCCAATTTTTCTTCCAAAACAGTGTATTTTTTCAATAGCTTTTGACGATAATCAGGGTCTAAAATGGTTTTTAATTCGGCATGAATACGTTTGCTATTGCAATCTTCCTGAATCAATTCGGTCACTACTTCTTCGTCCATAATCAGATTGACCAAGGAAATGAATTTAAGGGTAATGATTCGTTTGGCAATTTGATACGAAATCGAACTTCCTTTATAACATACCACTTCTGGCACTTTAAAAAGAGCCGTTTCGAGTGTCGCTGTGCCTGATGTGACCAATGCCGCCGTGGCATTGCTCAACAAATCATACGTTTTATTCGAAATGAATTTAATATTTTTATTGGTGATAAATTGTTCATAGAAAGCAAATTCTTGACTTGGTGCGCCAGCAATTACAAATTGATAATCGGGAAACTCGTGCACTACGCTCAACATTATGCGAAGCATTTTGGTAATTTCTTGTTTGCGACTTCCTGGTAAAATAGCAATTATAGGTTTTTCGCTCAATTGATTAGCTGCTCTGAAAATAGCAGCATCAACCGCGGGATGATTATGAATGGCATCAATCAGTGGATGACCCACAAAGGCAACAGGAAACTGATGTTTTTTTTCATAGAACTCTTTTTCGAATGGCAGAATAACATACATTTTATCAACATCGCGCTTGATGTCGGTTATACGGCTTTCCTTCCAAGCCCATATTTGGGGCGAAATATAATAATGAGTTTTGAAACCTTTCGCCTTTGCCCATTTGGCAATTCGCAAATTAAAACCAGGATAATCAATGAAAATAAGCACATCAGGTTCAAAATCTAAGATGTCTTTTTTGCATATTTTGATGTTGTTCAAAATGGTTTTCAAATGGAACAAAACTTCGACAAAACCCATAAACGCCAATTCCCTGTAATGTTTTACTAAAGTTCCGCCAATCTTTTGCATCAAGTCGCCGCCCCAAAATCGTATGTTCGCAGTGGGATCTTCTTTGTACAATTCTTTCATCAAATTCGAGCCGTGCAAATCGCCCGAAGCTTCTCCAGCAATAATGTAGTATTTCATCTGTTTATTTATATTGATTTTCAATGGTCAGATGGAACGCGTAAATAATCATTTCTTTGGCTTGAGAAATTGGCAGTGCTCGTTCCATTTTTGAATTTTAATCCATACAAAAATAGTCAAAACTAGCAATTATAACAGCTGTTTATTTTCCTCCCATTTTAATTGATAAGAATCAAGGATTGAAGTCATATGGAGAAATTAAGATACTTTAAGACCTGTGAGGTTTTTAAAACATCATAGGTCTTTTTTGAAATCAAAAGGTTGTAAGTTTACATCGCTTCTTAATCAAATTATGAGAAATGTTACCTGCTCGGCTTAATCAAAAGGACATTTTTATAACTGTCTTTAATGTCTGCCAAAGTTTTTTCGGCTTCAATTCGCGTTCTGAAATTGCCTACCCAAACTTTATAATTTGGAGTATTGAAAACGATGGTGGCATCAAGGTCACTAAATTGTTGTCTGAACTCGTTCAGAGTTTTTTTGGCATTTTCGCTTCCGCCAGTGTAAATCTGAATTTTATACGAGTCGTTTACGGTAAGAGATGAATTTATTTTGCGCTTGTCGTTAAGTAATTGTTCAAATTTTGGATCTTGTAATATCGTACCATTTTGCTCCTGTGCTTGCACATAAAAAGCCGAAATGCCACAAAATAAGAAAGATAAAAGATTTTTTTTTGCTACTATAATTTCCATATTGCAATTATTTTTATACAAAAATAGTGTTTAAAACACATACCTGAAACCTTGACGTTATTTAGAATTAATATAAATTATATTTAAGACTATTTTAAGGTTTTGAGAATAGTTCTTAAAGTGTATTTTTGTGCAATATTTTAACAAAAGTGATTTTTATCATATTTTACATTTGAAAAAAGTCATATCAATATTGTAGATAATTACTATACTATATGAAAAAGATGGGTAACCATAGTTCGACTTCAAGGAAATTATTCATAAGCTTAGCCGTTCTGCTATCCTTATCCTTAAATTCTTATGCACAAGAGGCAGCAGCGACACCGGCAGCGGCAACTACTGCTGCGGCAGCACCCGCAACTCCAGCAGTTACGCAAGGCGGCGACCCTGCAAAGGGAAAGGAAATATTCAACGCAAATTGCGCTGCTTGTCACAAACTAGATGCAAAAGCAACTGGTCCAGCTCTTAGAGGAGTTGGCAACAAGTATGAAAAAGCATGGTTGTATAAATGGATTCACAACAGTTCTGATTTAATTAAATCTGGTGATGCAGCTGCTGTAAAAATTTATGAAGAATACAATAAGGTTCAAATGACAGCTTTTCCTCAATTGTCGGAGGCTGATATTGATAATATTATTGCGTACACAATGGAACCGCTTCCTGCAGCTCCGGCAGCTGTGGTCGGTGCGAAAGTTCCAGGTACAGATGCGAACTCCAGTGGTGTTTCGAATGACATAGTTTTAGGTGCATTGGCTGTGGTTATGGCAATATTAGTAGTAATGCTAGTGTTGGTAAATAATGTGCTAAGAAAAGTGGCCGCGGCAAAAGGAATTAGTGTTGCGCCAAAAGAACCAACAATATCATTATGGAAAGCTTTCGCTAAAAACCAATTTTTAGTATTGGTTTCAGCAATATTCTTATTATTGGCTAGTGCTTACTTTTTATATGGATATTTGATGCAAATAGGAGTTGATCAAGATTATGCTCCGGTACAACCAATACATTATTCACACAGAATCCACGCGGGAAGCAATGGTATAAATTGTAACTATTGTCACTCTTCTGCTCGTGTTAGTAAACATTCGGGAATTCCTTCACTCAATGTGTGTATGAACTGTCACAAAAGTATTGCCGAAGTTTCTGATACTACTGCGACACCTGAATACTCTAAAGCTTTTTACGATAATGAAATTGCAAAACTATACAAAGCTGTAGGTTGGGATAAAGACAATCAAAAATATACAGGTAAAACAGAGCCTGTTAAATGGGTTCGCATTCACAATTTGCCAAGCTTCGTGTATTTTAACCACTCGCAACACGTTACTGTTGCAGGAATTGAATGCCAAACCTGTCACGGTCCAGTTCAAACTTATGAAATTCAAAAACAATTTGCTCCATTAACGATGAGCTGGTGTATTAATTGCCACAGAAAAACAGAAGTTAAAATGGAGGGTAATGAATATTACACGAAAATTCACGAACAACTTTCCAAGAAATATGGTGTAGAAAAATTGACTGCAGCACAAATGGGCGGATTGGAATGTGGTAAATGTCATTATTAATAAGCTAAAAAAAGTTTAGGGTTTAGGGTTTGTAGTTATAAACCTTAAACCAAAAACAATAAACCAAAAACAATATTTATAGAATATGTCATCAAACAAAAAATACTGGAAAAGTGTTGAAGAACTAGACGGAAATAGTTCTATTGTTGAGGCGCTTAGAAATAACGAATTTGTTGAAGAAATTCCTACTGATGAGTTTTTAGGAAACGCGGGCTCTTTGTCCTCTTCATCTACAACACGTCGTGATTTTTTAAAGTACGTGGGATTTACCACTGCTGCTGCTACACTTGCTGCTTGCGAAGGTCCTGTTCACTTGTCAATACCTTACGTAGTTCAACCAGAACAAATTATCCCTGGAATTGCTGATTATTATGCAACTACAGTTTTTGATGGTTTCGATTTTGCAAACCTTTTAGTAAAAACTCGTGAAGGTCGTCCTATCAAAATAGATAATAATACTATGGCAGGGGCAAAGTTTGCTGCAAATGCCAGAATCCACGCTTCAATATTGTCATTATATGATAGTATGCGTTTGAAAGAACCTAAAATTGCTGGAAAAGCCGCGACTTGGGTTGATGTTGATTCCAAAATAAAAACAGGTTTGGCTGATGCCAAAGCTAAAGGAGGACAAGTTGTTCTTTTGACCAATACATTGGCAAGTCCATCAACGGAAAAATTGATTGCGGACTTTTTGGGTAAAAATCCAAATGCAAAACACGTTATATACGATGCTGTTTCTGAATCAGAAACCTTAGATGCATTCGAAACTGTCTATGGAGAAAGAGCTTTGGTTGATTATGACTTTTCAAAAGCCTCAGTAATTGTTTCGGTTGGTGCAGATTTCTTAGGAGATTGGCAAGGTGGAAATTATGGTTCAAGTTATGCAAAAGGAAGAATTCCTCAAGGACCTAAGGGAAATCAAAAAATATCACGTCATTTTCAATTGGAAGCGAATATGACATTGTCTGGCGCTGCTGCCGATAAGCGTGTTGCACTATCAACTGCCAATCAAAAGCAAGCATTAGTATTGATTTATAATACAGTTGTTGGAGCTTCAATTCCAGTAATATTGGATGCAAAATTAAAAGCTGAAGTTTCAAAAATCGCTGTAGAATTAGGAAAATCGGGGTCTAAGGGAGTTTTAGTTTCTGGTATTCAAGATAAAAATGCACAATTGTTGGTTTTGGCTATCAATCAGAAATTAGCAAGTGAGTCATTTTCTACTGTTGGTACAAGACAAATTAGAAAAGGATCTAGCCAAAAAGTAACTCAATTAGTAAATGATATGAAAGCAGGAAGCGTTCATACTTTAATTATGAGCGGCGTAAATCCAGTTTATACTTTAGCTAATTCAAAAGATTTTGTCGATGGATTGAAAAAAGTTAGTCTTTCGGCTTCATTTTCTTTGAGAGAAGACGAAACCGCTTCGCTAACAACTATTGCTGCTGCCGCACCTCACTATTTAGAATCTTGGGGAGATGTAAGCATCACAAAAGGAAACTATAGTCTGACTCAACCAACTATTCGTCCAGTTTTTAATACCAAACAATTTCAAGACGTTTTATTGTCATTGAATGGGATTCCAGGTTCTTATTACGACTATTTAAAAGCAAGTTCAGCATCAATAATTGCTGGTTCTACTTGGAATCAAGTTTTGCACGATGGAATTTTTGTTGGAAGTGTACCGTCAGCATCTGCTGGTTCAGCTAATTATGCTGCTGCTGCAAGTACTTTGGCACAATCAAAAGCGTCACAGGGTCTAGAATTGAATTTATATACCAAAACTGGTTTAGGCGATGGTCAACAAGCAAACAATCCTTGGTTGCAAGAGTTTCCAGATCCAATCACGAGAGTTTCTTGGGATAATTATGTTACTGTTTCAGCTGCCGATGCTAAAGTATTGGAATTGTCAAATGAAATCGTGGCTAATGGTGGTTTGAACGGAAGCTATGCTACAATTAAAACCACTGATGGACTAGTCCTAGAAAATGTTCCTGTAATTGTTCAGCCTGGACAAGCAGTTGGAACGGTTGGTTTAGCTTTTGGTTATGGTAAAAAAGCGGCCTTAAAAGAAGAAATGCAAGTAGGTGTAAATGCCTATTCATTATATAAAGGTTTGAGTAATGTACAATCAGTTACATTGACAAAAGGAGATGGAGAACACGAATTTGCTTGTGTTCAAGGTCAAAAAACTTTAATGGGAAGAGGCGATATTATTAAAGAAACTACTTTAAAAATATTTAATACAGAAGATGCAGAATTTTGGAATGAGCAACCAATGGTTTCATTGGATCACAAAGAAGTTAAAGCAACTTCGGTAGATTTATGGTCATCATTCGATCGTTCAGTTGGACATCATTTTAATCTTTCGATAGATTTAAATGCTTGTACAGGATGTGGATCTTGTGTTATTGCTTGCCACGCTGAAAATAATGTTCCTGTTGTTGGAAAAGATGAAGTTAGAAGAAGTCGCGATATGCATTGGTTGCGTATTGACAGGTATTATTCTTCCGAAGAAACTTTTGCTGGCGATAACGAAAGAAAGGAAAACATTGCAGGTTTATCAAGTTCGCTTTCTACATTTAATGAAATGGAAAGTGCATCAGATAATCCGCAAGTGGCTTTTCAACCTGTAATGTGTCAACACTGTAATCATGCACCTTGCGAAACAGTTTGCCCTGTTGCAGCTACATCACATAGCCGTCAAGGTCAAAACCATATGGCTTATAATAGATGTGTTGGTACTCGTTATTGTGCGAACAACTGTCCTTATAAAGTTCGTCGTTTCAACTGGTTCTTATACAACAAAAACAGCGAATTTGATTTCCATATGAATGATGATTTGGGTCGTATGGTATTGAATCCAGATGTAAATGTACGTTCGCGTGGAGTAATGGAAAAATGTTCTATGTGTATTCAAAAAACACAAGCAACCATTTTGACCGCAAAAAATGAGGGAAGAGAAGTTGTTGATGGTGAATTCCAAACAGCTTGTTCTAGTGCTTGTACAACCGGTGCAATGATATTTGGTGATGTTAACGACACCGAAAGTAAAGTGGCTAAGTTGGCAGAGGAAGAAAGAATGTACCATTTGTTAGAGCACGTTGGCACCAAGCCAAATGTTTTCTACCACGTAAAAGTTAGAAATACTTAAAATATAATTTAAAAATCAATTTAAAGGATATGTCTCATATATACGACGCACCCATCAGAAAACCTTTAATCATAGGTGATAAATCATATCACGATGTAACAGTAGATGTTGCCGCACCGGTTGAAGGAAAAGCCAACAAACAGTGGTGGATTGTATTTTCAATCGCATTAACAGCCTTCATCTGGGGACTAGGCTGCATAGTTTATACTGTTTCAACAGGTATTGGTACCTGGGGTTTAAATAAAACAGTAGGTTGGGCTTGGGATATTACTAACTTCGTTTGGTGGGTTGGTATTGGTCACGCTGGTACTTTAATTTCAGCAGTACTTTTATTATTCCGTCAACGATGGAGAATGGCTATTAACCGTTCTGCAGAAGCAATGACTATTTTCTCAGTAATTCAGGCGGGTTTGTTTCCAATCATCCACATGGGTCGTCCTTGGTTGGCCTATTGGGTATTACCAATCCCGAATCAATTTGGTTCACTGTGGGTAAACTTTAACTCCCCATTACTTTGGGACGTATTCGCTATCTCCACGTATCTATCTGTATCGTTGGTTTTTTGGTGGACAGGATTATTACCAGATTTTGCGATGCTTAGAGACAGAGCAATCACACCATTTAACAAAAGGATTTATTCAATTTTGAGTTTTGGATGGAGTGGAAGAGCTAAAGACTGGCAACGTTTTGAGGAAGTTTCCTTAGTTCTCGCAGGTTTGGCAACACCATTAGTACTTTCGGTACATACTATTGTATCTATGGACTTTGCTACTTCGGTAATTCCAGGTTGGCATACTACCATTTTCCCTCCATACTTCGTTGCAGGAGCAGTTTTCTCAGGATTTGCAATGGTAAATACTTTGCTGATTATTATGAGAAAAGTATCTAACCTTGAAGCTTACATTACGATTCAACATATCGAATTAATGAATATTGTAATTATGATTACAGGTTCTATCGTTGGTGTTGCTTATATCACGGAACTTTTCGTAGCTTGGTATTCAGGTGTTGAATACGAACAATATGCATTCTTGAACAGAGCTACTGGACCTTATTGGTGGGCATATTGGTCAATGATGACTTGCAACGTATTTTCACCTCAGTTTATGTGGTTCAAAAAATTAAGAACAAGTATAATGTTCTCTTTCATCATATCAATTGTAGTAAACATTGGAATGTGGTTCGAAAGGTTTGTAATTATCGTAACTTCATTACACAGAGATTACCTTCCATCATCTTGGACAATGTTTTCACCAACATTTGTTGATATTGGAATTTTCATTGGAACAATAGGTTTCTTTTTCGTATTGTTTTTATTGTATGCTAGAACATTCCCTGTGATTGCTCAGGCAGAAGTAAAAACAATTTTAAAAGCAACTGGAGATAATTTTATAAAAGCGAGAGCAGCAAATAAAGAATCACACCATGAGTAATAAAGTAGTATACGCCATATACAATGACGATGATATATTGATGAACGCCGTAAAAAAAACACGTGCAGCTCATCATCATATTGAGGAAGTTTTCACTCCTTTTCCAGTTCACGGATTGGATAAGGCAATGGGATTGGAACCGACAAGATTAGCAATTTGTGCTTTTATTTATGGT
Source organism: Flavobacterium psychrophilum (assembly GCA_945866505.1). Lineage (GTDB taxonomy): Bacteria > Bacteroidota > Bacteroidia > Flavobacteriales > Flavobacteriaceae > Flavobacterium > Flavobacterium psychrophilum_H. The sequence goes on along the minus strand of CAMBHH010000048.1, from coordinate 6,364 downwards.
TGCATTGGAATTTCATTTGGAACTTGGATGATGAATTATATAATGATTCAAGATTGGCCACAAGATATTGGTGGTAAGCCAAGTTTTAGTTATATTGAAAACATGCCCGCTTTTGTGCCAATTATGTTCGAAGAAACAGTATTTTTTGCTGCTCACTTAATGGTTATTACTTTTTATATGAGAAGTAGACTATGGCCATTTAAGGCGGCTGAAAATCCAGATGTCAGAACTACAGATGACCATTTTTTAATGGAAGTTGCAGTAAAGGACAATGAAAAAGAATTGATTTCTTTTTTAGAGAGTACAGGTGCGGTTGAAGTTAAACTAATTGATAAGCATTAATAGTGGATATGAAAAGTAGATACAAAATAATATTTCTAGTTAGTATTAGTATTTTGGTTTTATCCTGTAAGGATAATCTGAAACCAAATTATCAATATATGCCAAATATGTATGAGCACATAGGTTATGATACATATTCTCATGTGGATGTTTTTAAGGGAGGCGTAGAGGCTCAACTACCTGTCGATGGAACTATAAAGAGAGGGTTCGACGTTTATGCATATCCAAATTCACCCGAGGGATATGACTCCGCTAAATTGAATTCGGTTTCACCTTTAGATAGTATATCAGCTACAGATAAAGAGAAATCTAAATATTTATTTGAAATTTATTGTGGTATTTGTCACGGCAATGCTGGTAACGGAAAAGGAAAACTGGTTACTCAGGGAAAAATTTTAGGGGTTCCGAGTTACAAAGACAGAATAATAACAGAAGGTAGTATTTATCATGTTCTTAAATATGGTATTAATTCTATGGGCGCTTATTCTAATCAATTGAGCCAAAAGGAGCGATGGATGGTATCAGCGTATGTGATGGAGCTAAAAAGTAAATTATAATTGTAGAACAAACTCATCGTAAAAGATATGTACACATTTTCAAGTAAATTAAAAACATTTTCCCTCATACTAATGGTTGCAGGACTTTTAGGAATGGGATACGGTTTTTATGCTGCACCTAAAGATATTCAAGCAGTAGAAGCAATTCTTGCCGCAGACGCTCACGGAAGCCATGAAGTTTCAAAATCAACCGAATCACATGAAGGTGCTGAAGCACATGCAGCTGAAGCAGGAGAGCATAAAATAGATGCGGCACATGTTGAACACGAAGAACATTTAGAACACGTGTTGCATCAATTACAGAATAAGCCTTGGGCTGCCTTGTATGTTGCCTGTATTTTCTTTATGTTAGTTTCTCTAGGTGTTTTAGCGTTTTACGCTATTCAACAAGTGGCTCAAGCTGGTTGGTCTCCAGTATTGTTTAGAGTGATGCAGGGTATAACCGCTTATTTACCAGTGGGATCTTTTATTTTCTTTATTGTATTGCTACTTTGTGGTTTCCATTTCAACCACCTGTTTGTTTGGTTGGGCGAGTGTGTAACCAAGGTGGGAGATGCGAATTATGATAAAATTATCGCTAACAAATCAGGATATCTTAATTTTCCTTTTTGGATTATCAGAGCGGCAATTTTCTTAATTGGATGGAATTTATATAGATATTTTTCACGAAAAAATTGTTTGGCACAAGATGAAGCCAAAGATGATAATTTTTATAAAAAGAACTTCAAAATTTCAGCTGGGTTCTTGGTATTCTTTATAGTTACTGAATCCATAATGTCTTGGGATTGGATTATGTCAATTGATCCACATTGGTTTAGTACTTTGTTTGGATGGTATGTTTTTGCTAGTTTCTTGGTAAGTGGAGTTACAACAATTTGTTTAATCACATTGTATTTGAAATCAAAAGGATATTTAGAACATGTAAATACCAGTCATATACACGACTTAGCAAAATTTATGTTTGGTTTTAGTGTGTTTTGGACTTACTTATGGTTCTCACAATTTATGTTGATTTGGTATGCTAATATTCCTGAGGAGGTTACTTACTTTGTTACTAGGATTGAATTGTATAATCTGCCATTTTTTGGTGCTGTTGTAATGAATTTTGTTTTTCCAATATTGATTTTAGTAAATACCGATTTCAAAAGAATTTCTTGGGTACTTGTAATGGCTGGTACAGTGATATTGTTTGGACATTATATTGATTTCTTTAATATGATTATGCCAGGAACGGTAGGGGATCAATGGTTTATTGGAATTTCAGAAATTGCTTCGGTTATGTTCTTCTTGGGCTTGTTTATTTATGTTGTTTTTACGGCATTGACAAAAGCACCGTTATTGCCAAAAAGGAATCCATTTATTGAAGAAAGTAAGCATTTTCATTATTAATATTTAAAAATAAATATATGTCGATTTTGTTGGTAATTTTAGTTGTATCTCTTCTAGCTATTGCATTGTGGCAGTTAACTAAGATATTTGATTTAACTCAAGTAGGTGAAATTCACGATGATTCACAGGTAGCTAATGATGATGATAATAATACGCAAGGTTATTTAATGTTTGGTTTTTTAGCATTCATCTATATTTTTACAATTTATGGATTGATAGTATGGGGTCCGTTAGTGCTTCACACTCCAGCATCAAAACACGGCGAAATTGTCGATAGTTTGATGGATATAACTTGGATAATTATATTTATAGTACAAGCTATTACACAAGTTTTGCTACATTATTTTTCTTTTAAATACAGAGGTAAAAAAGAAAATAAAGCACTATTCTTTGCAGATAGTAATAAATTAGAGATAGTTTGGAGTGGTATTCCTGCTGTTGTTTTAGCGCTTTTAATTGGGTATGGTTTGTATTCTTGGGTGGATATTATGTTTATTGATAAAAGCGAAGAAACAATTGAAATCGAATTGTATGCACAACAATTCAATTGGACAGCGAGATATTCAGGGGCAGATAATGTTCTTGGTAAAGCTAATGTTAGATTGATTGAAGGCGTAAATACTCTTGGTGTTGACCTTTCAGATCCAAATGCACAGGACGATATAGTAGTTAAAGAGCTTCATATTCCAAAGGGTAAGAAGGTACATTTTAAATTTCGTTCTCAAGATGTTTTGCACTCCGCCTTTTTTCCGCATTTTAGAGCTCAGATGAATTGTGTTCCTGGAATGGTTACCGAATTTGCTTTTGAACCTGTTTATACTACAGATGAGTATAGAGATTTGCCTTTTATGATAGAGAAGATAAAAAATATTAATTCTTTGCGTGAAGCTAAAAGTAAAATTCTTGTAGCCGAAGGAAAAGCTGGTCTTGATCCATATACTTTTGATTTTCTTTTGCTTTGCAATAAGATATGTGGTGCATCACATTACAATATGCAAATGAAAGTTGTTGTAGATACGCCAGAAGATTTTAAAAAATGGTTGAGCGATAAGCCGACCATTGTTCAAGAAGTAAAAGTAGCGAATACTCCAAAACCAGTTGAAGGTGGGGTTGGTGCGGATTCTACAGCGGCAAAAGATACTGCGGCTATCGCTAAAATGGCAATGAAATAATTAATCAAAAAATATTTAAAGTAAACAGATATGTCAGCAGAAGTTCACGATCATACACAAGAACACGAACACGAACACCATCATAAAGATACTTTTATTACTAAATATATTTTTAGTATAGATCACAAAATGATTGCTAAGCAATACTTGATTACAGGAATTGTTATGGGGATTGTGGGAGTATTCATATCTATGCTTTTTAGGTTACAATTGGCTTGGCCAGAAGAGTCATTCAAAGTTTTCAGTTTTTTTCTTGGAGACAGTTATGCTCCTGATGGTGTGTTGTTAAATGATAGATATTTAGCGCTTGTTACCATTCACGGTACTATAATGGTATTCTTTGTGTTAACAGCAGCGTTAAGTGGTACTTTTAGTAATCTTTTAATACCCCTGCAATTGGGAGCAAGGGATATGGCATCTGGATTCTTGAATATGGTTTCCTATTGGCTTTTTTTCCTGTCAAGTGTACTAATGCTTAGTTCCCTTTTTGTTGAGTCAGGACCAGCATCAGCAGGTTGGACTATTTATCCACCATTGAGTGCTTTACCTCAAGCGATACCAGGTTCGGGTATGGGTATGACGCTTTGGCTAGTTTCCATGGCAATTTTTATTGCAGCTTCGCTAATGGGTTCTTTAAATTACATTGTTACTGTGATAAATTTAAGAACAAAAGGAATGACGATGACTAGAATGCCGTTAACAATTTGGGCGTTTTTTGTAACTGCTATTATCGGAGTTATTTCGTTCCCAGTTCTATTGTCAGCTGCTTTGCTATTAATTTTTGACAGAAGTTTTGGCACCTCTTTTTTCCTTTCTGATATTTACCTAGCAGGTGAAGTTTTGCATTATCAAGGCGGTTCTCCTGTTTTGTTTGAGCATTTGTTCTGGTTCTTGGGACATCCTGAAGTTTATATCATTTTATTGCCTGCTTTGGGTATTACGTCTGAGGTAATCGCAACAAATTCCCGTAAACCAATTTTTGGTTATAGAGCGATGATTATGTCTATTTTAGCAATTGCATTTTTATCAACGATAGTATGGGGTCACCATATGTTTATTTCGGGTATGAATCCATTTTTAGGATCTGTATTTACTTTTACTACTTTATTGATTGCGATTCCATCTGCTGTAAAAGCATTTAATTACATCACTACGCTTTGGAAGGGGAATTTACAGTTGAATCCAGCGATGTTGTTTTCTATCGGTTTGGTTTCAACATTTATCACCGGTGGTCTTACAGGAATTATTCTTGGAGACAGTACTTTAGATATTAATGTTCATGACACTTATTTTGTTGTAGCGCATTTCCACTTGGTAATGGGTATATCAGCTCTTTACGGAATGTTCGCTGGAATTTATCATTGGTATCCAAAAATGTTTGGAAGAATGTTAAATAAAAATTTAGGTTATGTGCATTTTTGGGTAACAGCTGTTTGTGCTTATGGAGTATTTTTTCCAATGCACTTTATAGGTTTGGCTGGTTTGCCAAGAAGGTATTATACTAACACTAATTTTCCGCTATTTGATGATTTACAAAATGTAAATGTTCTTATAACTACCTTTGCCCTGATTGGTGGTGTTTTCCAATTGGTTTTCTTGTATAATTTCTTTTCTAGTATTTTCTACGGAAAGAAAACAGTTCAAAATCCTTGGAAATCCAATACATTAGAATGGACAGCTCCGATTGAACACATTCACGGTAACTGGCCTGGAGAAATTCCTGAAGTTCACCGTTGGCCTTATGATTACAGTAATCCTGCGCATGATGAGGACTTTGTCCCTCAAAATGTGCCACTAAAAGAAGGAGAAGAAGTGCTTCATCACTAATCTTTTTCGAGATAAATTTTAAAAATGCCTTTCCTTTCGAAAGGCATTTTTATTTACTTATAACTTTGTTATATTTGTAGAATGAATGAAAATTTAGACCCAACAAACCAAGGTTACAATCCAGAAGAACTTGATCTTGAAAAAAAATTGAGACCACTCTCTTTCGATGATTTTGCAGGACAGGATCAAATATTAGAAAACCTTAAAGTTTTTGTTCAAGCTGCCAATCAACGAAACGAAGCACTCGATCATACACTGTTTCACGGACCTCCGGGATTAGGTAAAACTACGTTGGCAAACATTTTGGCCAATGAACTACAAGTGGGTATCAAAATCACTTCTGGACCTGTTTTGGACAAGCCTGGAGATTTAGCCGGTTTACTGACTAATCTTGAAGAACGGGATGTTTTATTTATTGATGAAATTCATCGACTGAGTCCAATTGTTGAAGAGTATTTATATTCGGCAATGGAAGATTTCAAAATTGATATAATGATTGAATCTGGACCTAATGCTAGAACGGTTCAAATCAATCTAAATCCATTCACCTTAATTGGTGCTACTACACGTTCTGGTTTATTGACTGCGCCAATGCGAGCCAGATTCGGAATTTCTTCTCGCTTGCAATACTACACAACCGAACTATTAACTACGATTGTCGAGCGAAGTGCAACAATTTTGAAAATGCCCATTTCGATGGAAGCCGCAATCGAGATTGCAGGACGAAGCAGGGGAACACCCCGTATTGCCAATGCCTTATTGCGTAGGGTGCGTGACTTTGCTCAAATAAAAGGGAACGGCACAATCGATATTGAGATTGCTCGGTACGCTTTAAAAGCATTAAACGTTGATGCACACGGTTTGGACGAAATGGACAATAAAATTTTAAACACTATTATCGATAAATTCAAAGGTGGTCCTGTAGGTTTGTCGACATTGGCAACAGCTGTTTCCGAAAGTAGTGAAACCATTGAGGAAGTTTACGAACCCTTTTTAATTCAAGAAGGATTCATTATGCGAACACCAAGAGGTAGAGAAGTTACAGAAAAAGCATATAAGCATCTTGGAAAAGTGAGA
>CAMBHH010000047.1 GCA_945866505.1 Flavobacterium psychrophilum | reverse complement strand
TTTGGCTTGGTAAATCCAAAAATTGGTACTAAAATGGAAACCGTAAAACGAGAAGGAATAGACATCGTTTTTGCAATGGACGTTTCCAAAAGTATGCTCGCAGAAGACGTGGCTCCCAATCGATTAGAAAAAAGCAAACAAATTGTTTCCCAAATTATCAATCAATTAGGAAGTGACCGAATAGGGATTGTAGCTTATGCTGGAAGTGCATTTCCTGTTTTGCCCATCACAACTGATTATAGCGTATCAAAAATGTTCCTTCAAAGTATGAATACCGATATCGTTTCTTCGCAAGGAACTTCATTGGATGAAGCTATAAAATTATCAGCAACTTATTTTGACGATAAAAGTAAAACCAGCAAATTATTGATACTAATTTCTGATGGTGAGGACCATTCAGAAGGAGCAGAAGATGCCGCTGAAGAAGCCAATAAATTGGGAATGAAAATTATAACCATTGGAGTTGGAACCGAAAAAGGAAGTTCAATTCCATTGAGAATTAATGGTGTTGTAGAAAGTTTTAAAAGAGACAACAATAATGAAGTCGTGATTACGAAATTGAATAAAGAAGGATTAACTACCATTGCCAAAGCCACAAAAGGAGGATATGTTGACGGAAATAACACAAAAGTAGTTTTGGATTATGTGAAAAATGCGTTAGACAATATTCAAAAAACGGAATTCGAATCGACTCAAATGGCTGATTTTCAATCGCAATTTCAATGGTTCTTGGGATTTGCATTTGCGCTTTTGTTCTTAGACGTTTTTCTTTTGGAAAGAAAGACAAAATGGGTACAAAAGTTGAATTTATTTAACGAAAAAGAATAATGAAAAATTACATTTTATATATTTTGCTAACACTTTCTTTTGCAGCTTCTGCTCAAGATAAAGACAAAACCTTACCCAAAGCGAACGATGAATATGCAGAAAAGAATTTTGTTGAGGCAGAGGCAAATTATAGGATTTCTCATTCCAAATTTCCAAAAAGAACTGTTGCTCCTTTCAATTTAGGGAATGCCATTTACAAACAAAACCAAGCTGCAGAAGCCAAATTTGCTTATAATACTGCATTGACAAACACAAAATCAAGAGTGCAACGACATAAAGTATTTCACAACTTGGGGAATGTTTTTATGAAAGAAAAGGATTATTCGAATGCAGTCGAAGCATATAAAAATGCGTTGCGAAACAAACCATCTGACGAAGAAACACGTTATAATTATGCATTGGCCAAAAAGATGTTAAAAGAAAATCCACCAAAGGATGATAAAAATAAGGACAAAAATAAAGACAAGGACAAAAATAAAAAGGACGACAAGAAAGACGGAGATAAAGATAAAAAAGACGATAAAAAGGACGGAGATAAAGACAAAGACAAAAAAGATAACAAGGGAGATAAGGATAAAAAGGATGAAAAACCGCAAGACGAAGGAAAAGCAAAACCAAAGCCAGGCGGAATTTCTAAACAAAGAACTGAAAATCTTTTGGATGCCGTAAACAACGAAGAGAAGAAGATTCAAGACAAGGTGAATGCCCAAAAAGTTAAAGGAAAACCAGTTCAAACCGAAAAAGATTGGTAATTCAATTAGAATAAAATAAAATGAAAAAATTCATAATAGCGATAGTTTTAATAGTATGCAATTCACTTTTGGCTCAAGTACAATTTGAAGCCAAAGTGAGTAAAACTTCGCTTGGACTTAACGAAAGACTTCGCATCGATTTCGTAATGAATATGGACGGAGACAACTTCACGCAACCGTCTTTCGAGGGATTTAGAGTTATTGCGGGACCAAGCCAGCAAGTAAGCCAATCGTGGATAAATGGAAAAAGTTCTTTCGAAAAAATATATTCTTATTATCTTTTGCCTAATCAAAAAGGGAATCTGATTATTAAACAAGCTACTATTGAATACAACGGTCAAATTTATAAAACATCTCCAATAAAAATTACGGTTACTAACGCAGTTCAAGAGGCAAGAAACCCAGATGATGCACCTCAAGTTTCTGCCGATGATAACTTGTATTTAGTTGCTGATATTTCTAAAACAAATCCGTATATCAACGAACCAATTACAGTAGTCTATAAACTGTATTTCAGTTACAATATTGGAATTTCTAATTGGAGAGAATTAGACAAACCCAAATACAATGATTTTTGGAGTCAAAATATTGACATTAAACAACTCGTTGGTGAAGAAGGAATGTTTAAAGGCGAGAAATACCGATTTGTGGTACTTCGAAAAACCGTTTTGTATCCGCAAAAGTCAGGTAAATTAGTTATCGAACCTCTTTCATTAGATATCGATGTCCAATTACCAACCAATCGTCGAGATATGTTTGGACGTGTTGTCGTGACAAATGACAACAAAAGAGTTTCGGCTGGAGCCAAGACAATTTCCGTTAAAGCACTTCCTGAAGTAGGAAAACCAGCTGATTTTTCAGGAGCAGTTGGGAAATTTGATTTTAAAGTAATTCCTTCGAAAACGAATTTGAAAAATGGTGAAAGCTTGGATTTATTGATTAGTGTGACAGGAAAGGGAAACATGAAGTTATTCGATTTGCCAAAACCTGTAGTTCCAAATTCACTCGAAATGTACGATCCTGTTCACGACGAAAAAGTGAACACAACTTTAGCGGGAATGTCTGGAAAAATATCCGATAGTTACACCATAATTCCGCAATTCAAAGGAAAATATCCAATAAAACCGATGCAGTTTTCCTATTTTGATCTAGGTTCAGGAACCTACAAAACAATAACATCATCAGAAATAATGATTAATGTTCTAGATGGACCTTCGTCTAATGATCAAGTAGCTGCAACATCGCCGGGAACTTCTAAAAATATAGTTTTGAGTAGCGAACAATTCAAGTTTATTAAGTTGAAAACCGAGTTTATTTCAATGAAAGAGGTAGATTTTTTAGGGTCAAAAACTTTTTATAGCTTACTGTTTTTACCATTTTTAATGCTGCCATTATTAGTGTTATTCAAAAAGAAAAAAGAAGCGATCGACAGTGATGTTTTTGGTAACAGAATAAAAATGAACAATCGATTGGCCAAAAAATATTTATCAGAAGCCAAAAAACAAATCAACAGCAAAGAGCCGTTTTATGTGGCTTTAGAAAAAGCGATGCACAATTTCTTGAAAGCCAAGTTGCACATTGAAACCTCGGATATGAGTAAAAGCAATATTCAACAGCTTTTAGCATCAAGAAATGCAAATGCTCAAACTATAATTGATTTTATCAACTTAACGGAAAACTGTGAATTGGCGAGATATGCTTTAACCTCAAGTTCAACGATTCAAAAGGATTTTGATAAAGCAGTGGAAATAATTTCGGATTTAGAAAAGCAGATCTCTTAACCGCAAGGGGCACAAAGAGGTCACAAAGAAGTCACAAAGAAGTCACGAAGATCACAAAGTAATTAAATAATCATACATAGTAACCTCATCTCGATAAATAGTGAAAAGTTTAAACCAAATAGAAAAAATAGTATCTTTTAAGAGAAAGGCGCTTTGCTTATCATAGATTTCATAGCTATGTGCAAATAAAATACCTATGAAAATCTTTGTTAATAATTTTTATAAAATCTCTATGTGGTTAAAAATTATTAATCTAACTCAGGTTAGAAATACAATCTTAGCGACAAAAAGAAATAAACAATGAAAAAGTTACTTATTATATTACTATTAACAACGCAATTTTTCTTTGCTCAAACAGGCTTTGAAAAAGGAAATAACTTGTACCAAAAAGGAAAATACGAACAAGCTATTTCGGAATACGAAAGTGTTTTGAATGCGAAACAACATTCAGCTGAATTGTATTTTAACCTAGGAAATTGCTATTATAAGTTGAATAAAGTAGCTCCAGCCATTTACAATTACGAAAAAGCATTAGTTCTCAATCCAAATGATGTTGAAATTACAAACAACCTTAAATTTGCCCAAAAGCTACAAATCGATGAGATAAAAGTGATTCCTCAAGTGGGTTTTTCAAAAATGGTACATGATTTCACCTCGATTTTTCATTACAATACTTGGGCTTGGATTTCGGTTGGTTTTTCGATACTGTTTTTATTATGTTTTTCAGGATATTATTTCTCTAGGTTTACTTTCTCAAAAAGAGTATTTTTCTTTGGAATGTTTGCACTGCTTTTACTGCTTTTAATAAGTGTTTCTTCGGCAATTTCAGAGAAAAACCATTATGAGAGAGAAAAACCAGCCATTGTTTTTGCTGAAATGGTTTTAGTAAAAAGTGAGCCGCAAAACGCTAGTAATACCGTCTTTACCCTGCACGAAGGAACAAAAGTTTTTGTCTTGGAAACATTGGATAGTTGGAAAAAAATTCAATTGACAGATGGAACCGAAGGTTGGATCGAGAAAACTGCTATTAAGGAAGTGAAGTAGATGGAAGATTTCAGTTTGCAGGCAGAATTTGTGAAATCTGAAAACTGCAACCTGAATCACTTTTTCTTCAAATCACCATACCATTTTTCAATTGAAGGATAAATATATCCCGCAGTTTTTTGAATGGGACGATAAAGCAAAGATTTATCTAAAGTTTGCTTTGTGGCAAAGATATTGTTGAAATTTAGCTTTTCGAAAAGATTTAAAAAAATACTCAAAATCACTATTGCTTTTAAAAGTCTAAAAAATCCTCCTCCTAGTTTATTTATTACACCCAAGTGAGCAAAGTCGGCAACGTTAGTTAGAAATTTTGCCAAAAGTGAAATGGCACTAATTACCACAAGAAAAGTGATTATAAAGGCAACAACTTGAATTGTTTTTGGGTTCCAATGCATAAAGCCGGATAAAATTCCTCTTGCAAAAAATGAAAATTTTATGGCAACATATATTCCTAAAATTAAAGATATTAGCGAGGCAAACTCTACAAAAAGACCGTTTTTTATGCCGTCAAATACCGCGACAATGAGAATTATACCTAAAATTATATCTACATAATTCATTTTTTGATTTTTGAGGTTCGAAATACAAATATAAAAGAATATTCCATTTCCAACTTCTTATATTTGCCAAAATAATTTTAGAGTTGTGATTTTAGATTTCAGATTAAATAAATCGGAAATCAAATCTGAAATCTGCATTCTAAAATCTAAAATCTAAAATCGGAATGTCAAGAGATATACAACTTAAAGAACGCTGGGAACAGCTAGTCAACCTACTTTCCAATCAATTTTCGCAAGGTGAAGACCTCGATTTGGATGCCATAATTTATTTAATTGGCGTTCAAGAACTCGGAAAAGTACATCAAACCTTCGAAAAAGACGAAAAACTCAACTTGATGCACATCGCCATTTGTCGATTATTAGAGCCTTATGGTTTTTATGAATTCGAATTTTTCGACGAAGAAGGTTGGCCACATTACAAAGTAAAAGAGGAATTGCCGGCACTAAAAGCTGGAGAACAATCGGTTTTAATGAAAGAAGCGATTGTCAATTATTTTATCGAAAAAGAACTTATAGATTGATGAATAGTGATTAACGATTGCAGATTTATGATTTCACGGCAGATGTTTAGAAAAAGTTCCAACTTCTAACTTCTAACTTCTAACTTTTACTTAAATTTGCACACTCAATTATTGGATGAAAATGATAGACAAAATAAAAGAATATATTGGCGAGGCACAAGCTTTTTCAACACAAAACAAGGAAGATTTAGAAACATTTAGAATCAAATTTTTGGGAAGTAAGGGGCTTTTAAAAGAACTTTTTGCCGAATTTAAAAACGTGCCCAACGATCAAAAAAAGGAATTTGGACAAGTTATCAATTTGCTGAAATCTTCGGCCGAAGAAAAAGTAAAATTAATTCAAGAAGCTTTAGAAAGTAAAGAGGAAATCAAAGGCTTTTACGGTGATTTAACACGTTCGGCCGAGCCAGTTATTATTGGTTCGCGTCATCCAATTTCCTTGGTAAAAAACCAAATTATCGACATCTTTTCCAACGTAGGTTTCAATGTTTCCGAAGGACCAGAAATTGAAGATGACTGGCATAATTTCACCGCATTGAACTTGCCGGAATACCATCCAGCGCGTGATATGCAAGACACGTTTTTTATCCAAACCAATCCTGATATTTTGCTGCGAACACACACCTCATCCGTGCAAGTACGTTATATGGAAAACAATAAACCGCCGATTCGTACCATTTCGCCGGGAAGAGTTTTCCGTAACGAAGCCGTTTCATCGCGTTCGCACTGTATTTTTCACCAAGTCGAAGGTTTATATATTGACAAAGACGTTTCTTTTGCTGATTTGAAGCAAACACTTTTATATTTCACCAAAGAAATGTTCGGAAAATCGAAAATCCGTCTTCGTCCTTCCTATTTTCCATTCACCGAACCAAGTGCTGAAATTGATATTTACTGGGGTTTAAAGACCGAAACCGATTATAGAATTACCAAAGGAACTGGTTGGTTAGAAATTGGTGGTTGCGGAATGGTCGATCCAAATGTTTTGAAAAATTGCAATATCAATCCAGAGGAATACACCGGTTTTGCCTTTGGCATGGGAATCGAAAGAATCGCCATGTTGTTGTATCAAATTGGCGATATTCGAATGTTCTATGAAAATGACGTTCGTTTCTTGGAACAATTTAAAGCATCAATCTAATTCCAAATTTTATAGATTAAGTTCTAAATTTTGTGTGCTTTGTGCCTTCTTTGTGAACTTTGTGGTTAAGTTTCAATCTTATGAAAAAAGACATCATCATCCCCGAAGTAGAAAACGTTTTCCTCGCCGCAGTTCAGGAATGGAGCGACGACTTTATGGAAAAAGTTTGGTACATCTATTTAGTAAACGACAGCGATTTTAAACTGGATAGTGTAATGGTTGTTTCAAAGGCTTTTGGAACAATCGATGGCGAAATGAAAAAAACATCTCTTTTGCGTCACGCTTTTATCGAAATGCCAGCGGTTACTTTCGTAAAAGTCGAAATGGTGGAAAAAAGTGTTCTAGCACTCAACAACGAGTTTATGGTCACTTTTTTTATTGGCGATAAACTTTACGACCGAAAATATATTTTCAGAGCCAATTCTATCACACCTGATTATGTTGAGGAGGTTCCACTTTTATTTGTGGATGGGGTTATTGTGAGGTAAGAAAGAACAAAGAAGAAAGAGAATAGAATAAAGACTAATCGTTTTGCAGCTTGCATAAGTCGCGGATTATGGAAGCCTAAACTTTCGTTTAAACACTGACTTTACAAATACAAAAGCAACAATAAATTAAGCTCAAAACGCACCAATTCTGCAAAGCGCTGTTAGCAATTGTGCTTTATAATTTTATGTTCAATTTTTCAACTATCATTCTAACATTACTCCTTCTGAACACTTCATTTTTAACAAATTAAAACCTAAATATTTTAAATTTTCTTCAGATATTAAATTACCATTAGTAAAATCTATAAAGTGTAATTTCCCATATTTACACAAATAAAAACAGAACTTTTCTTTTACATCAACCCAAAAAATAAATTCTGAACCTTGATTACCTTCATTTATCCAAAAGAATATGTCAATTAAATTTTCAATTTCATTTCGTTCGAAAATTATTGCTTCTTCATATTTTTCTGATAAAGTAATTTGGTTTAATTTTTTATAGCGATTTAAAATCTCTTCGTTTTCAATATGTTCTATTCCCAAATAAAAGTCTAACTTTAAATGAGAAATTATGATCATTTCTTCTATGTTTAAATATTCAAGAAATTTTGTCAATATTTCAGAAAGATTTTTTGGGTAAGTATTTAATTCAATATGATTTGTGTCAAGTATGAAACTTTCATACTTAATTTCTCCCGGTTCAAATTTCAAAATATCAAATATTTCGTCTTCAACATCATCATATTCTTCGTCAAAAAAATCTTTTTGAAAACTTCTAATTAATTTTGTTATGTTTTTATGATTGTCAAATATTTGATTTCGACTAATTAGTTTCATTTTGCAGTTTTTGGTAATATATCAACTAACTTCTTTATTCTATCCTCTTTTTTCTTTAATCTAAAGATTAATCTAATTTTTCAGTTAATTTTTCAAAAACCTTTTTTGCAGATTTTCCTTCGTATAAAATACTGTAAACGGCATCAATTATTGGGGTATTTGCACCATAACCCAAGTTGAGGTTGTAAGCACTTTTGGTGGCATAATAGCCTTCGGCAACCATACTCATTTCCATCATAGCGGATTTTACAGTATACCCTTTTCCAATCATATTTCCGAACATTCTGTTTCTGGAGAAAATAGAATAACCGGTCACCAATAAATCGCCTAAATATGCAGAATCATTGATGTTGCGTTTCATTTTGTGTACTTTTCTAATGAATTTTTTCATCTCTCGAATACCGTTGCTCATCACCACCGATTGAAAATTGTCGCCATATCCCAATCCGTGTGCAATTCCTGCTGCAATAGCATAAATATTCTTGAGCATTGCGGCATATTCAGTGCCAATAATGTCGTCAGAAATTTTGGTTTTAATGTAATTTCCAGATAAATTTTTGGCTACGATTTTGGCTTTTTTGGCATCTCCACAAGCGATGGTTAGATAGGACAAACGTTCTAAAGCAACTTCTTCGGCGTGACAAGGACCTGTGATTACACCAATATTTTCGAAAGGGATGTTATAGGTAATGTTAAAATGCTCTCCCACAATTAAACTGGTTTCGGGAACTATTCCTTTGATGGCTGAGAAAATGACTTTGCCTTCTAAACTTTCGGTAAGTTTTTGAAGTTCTCCATTTAAAAAAGCTGATGGAATAGCAAAAATGATATAATCAGCATATAATACTGCTTCATTAATATTACTTGTAAGTTTTAATTTTTTCACATCAAATTCTACAGAACTAAGGTAATTTGGATTGTGATGATGTGTTTTTATGTGTTCGATTGCGTCTTCATTTCGCATATACCACGCAATTTCTTCCTGGTTTACGCATAACATTTTCGCAATTGCGGTTGCCCAACTTCCTCCGCCAATTACAGCAAATTTTAAATTTTCGGCCATTATTTTATTATATTTAATCAAAAGTACTTAAAAATACATTTATAAAGCAAAATTGAAGCATAGAAAAAGCTTTAGGACTGCAGTAAAAAAAAATTAAAATATTTATCATTTCGACACAATATGTTTATTTTCTGTACGTTATAGTACTTTAAATATTGGTTGTTTTTAAAATTAAGAGGTTGAATTAGTTAGTTTTGTTTTAGTATTTTGAAGAAGGCGTTCTTAAAGGTAGTTTGAGAGCGCCTTTTTATTTGATAAATTACTAGTTAAATTTATACACTGCGTTCGGTGTCACACAATAATCTAGCTTCACGTCATCTTCAAAAAAATCTTCAATTTTTGCTGATGCTTCAAAGAAGGAAAGTCCAATTTTAATCGTATCGGGTTTGCATTCTATTAGAAATTTATCATAAAATCCTTTGCCATAGCCTGCTCGATGCCCTGTTTTGTCAAAAGCTAAAAGCGGCACGAAAACTATTTCAATTTTATTAGTTGGAACTTCTATTCCATCAACTGGTTCTGGAATATTGTATTGGTTTTTCTTGATTTTAGTATTGTCGGTCAAAAGAAAATGTGTCATTTCTCGAGTTTTGAAATTACTTTTTGAGATAACAATTTCTTTGTCTTTTCCAGAAAGCAAATGCAAAATAAATTCAGTGTTGACTTCTTTATGTTCGGTAATGGGAAGGAAAATATGGAAATAGGTTTTCTCCCAAATGGGAATCTTCAGCAATTTATTGGCAATTGCCAAACTCATTTCCTCCAAATCATTTTCGGAAAGTTGGTTTCGCATCGCTTTATACTTTTGCCGTAATTCTTTTTTAAGCATGGACTGTTGCTTTCAATTCATTGATAAATGAAGTCAAATGCTGCACTTCTACGTGATCCATCAGTACAATTTTGTACCATTTGTTATTGTCATTGTGTTGCTCGGGAACCAAATCATATTTTTTGGCGATTTCCTCTGGAACATATTGCGAATGAAGGGTTACAATATTCATAAATGGTTCTCTGAAATATTGGATATTCAATTCGTCTAATTCGTGACATAAAAATTGAGTTCGCATTTGCAAAATGCTTACTTTTTCGAACCAGCCAAAAGGGCCGTAAGTAAACAAAATCATCCAGACCGCTACAGCATTTGCACCGGAACGACTTCCGCAAAGGGTTAAATCCATTCCCTCAACATATTCGGCTTCTTGGGTCAAAACATTTTCAATGAGCCCTTTTCTACAAACAAAAACGCCAGTTCCATAAGGCGATTGCAGCATTTTGTGGGCGTCAATCGTGATCGAGCTTATCTTTGGATTACTGAAATTAATGAATGATTTTTGGTTGCTAAATGGATAAACAAATCCGCCGTAAGCTCCATCAATATGAAGTTTGTATTCTGCATTGTGTTTTTCTAATATTGTAGTATAATCATCAGGATTGTCAACAGAACCAAACATTGTTGTTCCCATATTGGCAACAGCAATAAAATATTTTTTTCCGTTTTGTTTGGCTTTAATGATTTCATTTTCCAACGCTTTTTTATCGATTTCTCTTTTTTCGAAAGAAACGGGAATTTTAATCCAGTCGAGCATTAAAACATTAGCTCCTTTTGGGATGGAATAATGCGTGTCTTCAGAGGTTAAAATGGCGATTTCATCTAGTGTTGCCCCTTTTTGATGAATGAAAAAATTGCGATACATCCATAAAGCTTGAATGTTGGCTTCGGTTCCTCCAGGAGAGATATAACCGTCAATAGAATCGGGAACCGCTTTAAAAATATCAACTGCAATAACATTTAAAACATCGCGTTCCATCTCCTGAGTTCCCTTGAAAGCGCTTTCAGAAGTTCCCAATGTATGACATCCAATGTGATTGGGATTTGCGACATAAGTTTGCAATGTGGGCGCATCTTTTAGAAATGGTGCGTCGTCATAAAATACTTTTCCATCCAGTTTTGAAGCTGGATAACCTAGTGAGGCATCTTTAGAAAAATTTACGTTTTCATCCAATGCTTTTTGAATTCTATTTTTTCGTTCTTCTTGTGAGAGTTTCTTCCAGTAAATCATTGCTCAATATTTTTAACAAAGTTACTATAACTATTTACAATATTACCTATTTGTCTCAATTTGGAACTTCATATTTTTCAGGCTAACTTTGTTAAATGAACAACCCAACTCTCGAACTTCAAATTCAAACCTTGCCTGATGGTCCCGGCGTATATCAATATTATGATAAGGAAGGGAAGATATTGTATGTGGGCAAAGCCAAAAACTTAAAAAAAAGAGTTTCTTCTTATTTCAATAAAGTTCACGATACAGCCAAAACGAATGTCTTGGTTAAGAAAATTGTGACAATAAAACACATCGTCGTTCCCACAGAAACGGATGCGCTTTTATTAGAAAACAACCTTATAAAAACCTTGATGCCACGCTACAATGTTTTGTTGCGTGACGACAAAAGTTATCCTTGGCTTTGCATCAAAAAAGAACCTTTTTCAAGAATATTTTCTACTAGAAGATTGATTAAGGATGGCTCGGAGTATTTTGGACCTTACACGAGTTTCAAGACAGTGAGCACTATTCTTGAATTGATAAAAGAGTTGTATCCGTTGCGGACTTGCAATTATGATTTGAGTAAATCGAATATCGAAAGCAGAAAATTTAAGGTGTGTTTGGAATATCACATTGGCAATTGCAAAGGTCCTTGCGAGGGATTTGAATCATTGGAAAATTACCAAAAACAAGTGGATGCCATTCGTGAAATTTTGAAAGGAAACTTTAAAGAATCAATGAAGGATTTCAAAAGACTGATGACCGATTTGGCTAGTAGAATGTATTTCGAAGAAGCCCAGAAAATAAAAGAGAAAATCGAAATTCTCGAAAATTACCAGTCGCGTTCCACAATTATAAATCCAAAAATTACGAATATCGATGTGTTTTCTATAGTTTCGGACGAAAGTGCTGCTTTTGTGAATTTTTTGCAAATTTCTCACGGTTCGATTATTCGTTCCCATACAATGGAAATTAAAAAGAAACTCGACGAAACCGACGAAGAATTATTAGAATTAGCAATCATCGAACTTCGGGAACGGTTTCAATTATTGTCCACAGAAATTATTGTTCCGTTTGAAGTGGAAGTCGGCGAAAATATAAAAGTTACGGTTCCGCAATTGGGCGATAAAAAACAGATTTTGGATTTGTCCATTCGCAACGCCAAATTTTACAGAATCGAACAGTTGAAACAACTGCAAATCGTGGATCCAGATCGTCACGCCAACCGAATTATGGCACAAATGCAAAAGGATTTACGATTGCCAGTTGAACCACGACACATTGAATGTTTTGATAATTCGAATATTCAAGGAACCAATGCTGTTGCAGCTTGTGTGGTTTTCAAGAATGGAAAACCCAGTAAAAAAGATTATCGCCATTTCAATATAAAAACTGTCGAAGGACCTGACGATTTTGCTTCAATGACCGAAGTAGTTTATAGACGATACAAACGATTATTGGACGAAAACGAGCCTTTGCCTCAACTCATTATCATCGATGGTGGAAAAGGACAATTGTCGTCAGCGTTGAAAAGTATCGACGAATTAGGTTTACGCGGTAAAATTACGATAATTGGCATTGCAAAACGACTGGAAGAATTGTTTTATCCTGGCGATTCGATTCCATTGTATTTGGACAAAAAATCCGAGACATTGAAGGTCATTCAGCAATTGCGAAACGAAGCGCACCGCTTTGGGATTACGCATCATCGAGATAAAAGAAGCAAATCGGCACTCAATTCTTCGATAGAAAGCATTCCGGGAATTGGCGAAAAAACGATGCTGGCGTTGATTCAGCATTTCAAAAGTGTTAAAAGATTGAAATTGGCAACAGAAAAAGAAATTTCGGACGTTATAGGTATTTCCAAAGCCAAAAAAATTACCGACTTTTACAAAACCAATTAGCAAATCAAAATGAGAAAATTTGCCTTGTTTGTTTTTCTTCTAGTAACTTATCAGGCGTCTTTTTCGCAAGACACCATCAAGAAGCCAAAGATCGGATTGGTTTTGAGTGGTGGTGGCGCCAAAGGATTTGCTCATGTTGGAGTACTAAAAGTTTTAGAGCAAGCAGGAATTAAAATAGATTACATTGGTGGAACCAGTATGGGTGCGGTTATTGGCGGACTTTATGCCTCTGGTTATAATGCTACCCAATTAGATTCTATTGTCAAAACAACCAATTTTGACAATTTATTAATAGATTATCTTCCGCGTTCTTCAAAAAGTTTTTACGAAAAAAGGAATGATGAGTTGTATGCTTTAATTCTCCCTTTCAACAAATTGAAATTTGGAGCACCACAATCGCTGTCAAAAGGGATGTTTAATTACAATTTATTCAACCGACTGACCTTGCATGCTAGACATGTTAGAGATTTTAATCAATTGCCAATTCCTTTTTTATGCATGGCAACAGACATCGAGTTGGGAAAACAAGTTATATTAGATAAAGGTGTTTTAGCACAAGCATTATTTGCTAGTTCTGCTTTACCTTCCGTTTTTTCGCCCGTTACATTAGATGGAAAACTCCTAGTTGATGGTGGTGTTACCAATAATTATCCCATCGAAGAAATTAGAAAACTAGGCGCTGACATCATCATAGGTGTTGATGTGCAAAGTGGTTTGCGGGATAAAAGCCAACTCCAAGGAGCTACAAATATTTTGTTTCAAATCACTAATCTTCAGACTATTGGAAAAATGAATGTCAATTCAAAAAACACAGACATTTATATAAAACCAGACATCAAAAACATTGGAGCAGTATCTTTTGAAAAGGCAAAAGAAATTATTCAAAGAGGAGAAGAAGCTGCTTTTACGGTCTATGAAGATTTTAAAAAAATTGCTGAAAAATCAAATCCATATCAAAAACCTAAATTAAAAATAGAATCCGATAGTTTGCAAATTATAAATATAGTTTATAACAATTTAGGTCATTATTCTAGAGCCTATATAGAAGGTAAATTAAAGTTCAAATCAGGGGCGAAAATTACATATAAAGATTTAGAAACTGGCATCAATAATATTGATGCGACGCATAATTTTGGAACTGTTACTTATGCTTTAGAACCCAATGGATTTGGAGATGACTT
Source organism: Flavobacterium psychrophilum (assembly GCA_945866505.1). Taxonomy (GTDB): domain Bacteria; phylum Bacteroidota; class Bacteroidia; order Flavobacteriales; family Flavobacteriaceae; genus Flavobacterium; species Flavobacterium psychrophilum_H. The sequence continues at coordinate 5,005 of CAMBHH010000047.1, read as the reverse complement.
AGTTATTAATTTGATTGAAAATCCAGTGATTACTTTTTTGAAATTTGGATTGCATTATGACGGACTATATAAAAGTGCCGTTTTAGCCAACATTACCAATAAAAACACGCTTTTCAAGAACGATGTAGCTTCATTCGATTTAATTATCGGTGATAATGTTCGTTATAATTTGGATTATTACATTGATAATGGATACAATTTGAGCATTGGATTTAAATCACAATTGAATCAATTTAATAAAAACGTAACTAAACAGATTAGTCTTCTTTCGATAGATCCATCGGTCAATTCTATAAATATTAATTTTCTTGATGTAACAACGCAGCTATATTTTCAATCCATATTTGCACAAAAATTTCTTATAGGCATAGGTTTAGAACATAAATATTTAAATATCAATTCCGAAACATTAGCAACTTCAAGCACAATAATAGATCGAAGTAAATACGGTAGCGTTTTTGGGTATATGAAATTCGATTCTTTTGACAATCAATACTTTCCAACAAAAGGGTGGTATTTTACAGGTGAGATTCATAATTATTTAATATCTAGTAATTATTCGGGAAAATTCAATCCTTTTTCTATAGCCAAAGCAGATGTAGGAGTTGCAGTCAAAATTTTAAAGAAAACAACTTTCAAGTTTCAAACAGAAGGAGGTTTCTCGATTGGTCAAAAAAGTGTTCCTTTTTTTGATTTCGTATTGGGAGGTTTCGGTTATATTCCAGTAAATAATTTCAAGCCTTTTTATGGGTATGATTTTTTGAGTGTTGCAGGAGACAGTTATTTAAAATCTTCTTTAACTCTCGATTATGAAATTTTCAAGAAAAACCATATAAATTTTTCTGCCAATTATGCCAATATCGAAAACAATCTTTTTGACTCATTAGATTGGATATCGATTCCCAAATATTCAGGATATGCGCTAGGATATGGACTAGAAACAATTTTAGGCCCTGTGGAAGTAAAATACTCTTGGTCGCCAGAAACCAAAAAAGGATTTACCTGGTTTAGTATTGGATTTTGGTTTTAAAACTCAATTAACAAGGATAAAAATTGAGAAGAAAACAGTAAAAGCAGATTTTTTTTATGCAATGTAAAAAAATAACCCGCAATTGGTTTGTGTCTTCGCAATCAATATGTTAAACTTTATTTTTTTTAAATTTTATTTAAAACCTCTCGTACCTTTGCACCTGCAAAAACGAAAGGGGTGGTTTCCTTTCGGATTTCATATAAATTTCATAGTTTATATTTTTTGGGTTAGTTAATAGCATAAATTCTCAGTCATTATTTGACTGAGTTTTTTTGTTTTAATACCTTTGGAACAGAATTTGCGTTCATAGTAAATAAATAATTAGTTAAGAAGATGAAAAAAATAATTCTATTATTTATATGTATAGTAGCGGTGGGATTTTTACCTCAAAAAGAATCTGCTTTTGATGTAGGCGAACGATTTATTTTTAGAGTCAATTATGGGTTTTTAAGTGCCGGTTATGCCACTTTAGATATAAAAGAAGCTACTTTAAACAACAAAAATGTTTTTCACGTTATCGGCAAAGGGTATACAACAGGTGTATCTCGGCTTTTTTTTAAAGTGAGCGATACTTACGAAAGTTACATAGATAAGGAAACAGGAAATCCATATCAATTTGTTAGAAAAATTGACGAAGGAGGATATACCAAAAACCAAGAAGGCTTTTTCAATCCAACTGATAATACCATTGCAGTTAAAGACTATAAGCACAATACCGAGAAGACTTTTGTTATTCCCAAAAACACTCAGGATATTTTATCGTCATTTTATTATTTGCGAAATTACCCCAATATTGATAAAATGAAACTCGGAGAATTTGCAGCAATCGATATGTTCTTTGATGATAAAACTACAAAATTTAGGTTAAAGTTTATAGGGCGTGAAGATATTAAAACTAAATTTGGCGTCGTTTCTACAATGATTTTTAGACCATTAGTTCAAACTGGGCGCGTTTTCAAAGAAGAAGAAAGTTTAACCATTTGGATATCAGACGACGACAACAAAGTGCCAATTCGAATAAAAGCTAGTCTTCTGGTTGGTTCTATAAAAGCAGATTTAGACAGCTACAAAGGATTAAAATATCCCTTTAAAATTAAAAAAAATAGCTAAATTGTTTTCTGTTTAAATTTTATTTGATTCCTAAATGGGTTTACAATGAAATTTAATTCCTAAAACAAAGCTTGAAAAGTAAATGAGTAAAAGAATTAATTTGAAAAAAGTAATTTTATTTATATCGGTCTTTTTTTTAGTATTTTCTTGTAAAGAAAAAGAGCCCGAAAACATCGCGCCCGAACAAGTGAAACCTCAAAAAGTAGAACAATTTGGCTTTGATTTCAATGATTTTAATGTACTTCATGACACCATAAAAAGTGGCGACACTTTTGGGAGTATCATAGAAAATCAAAATTTGGGTGACAAACAAGTGTATGATATCATTGAAAAAGTGAAAGACAGTTTCAATGTGAGAACCATTAGAATTGGAAAAGCATATACATTTTTACGTTCAAAAGATCGCTACAAAAAACTTCAATATGCGATTTATCAACCCGACAGAGCGAGTTATTATATTATAGATTTTAGAGATACGGTTGGTGTTTCAAAAGTCACACGGCCTATTAGAATCAAAAAAAGAACTATTGCCGGAGAATTAAACGGTTCTTTTTCAGAAGAATTACATAGGCAAAAAGTAGATCCGGCTTTGGCCAATAAATTAATCAAAGTTTATGCTTGGTCCATCGATTTTTTCAAGCTGAAAAAAGGAGATCAATTTGGCGTTATTTTTACCGAAAGATACATTGATGATACTATTTATGATGGTGTTGACAGTTTAAGTGCTGCTTTTTTTGAATACAAGGGCAAAATGATTTATGCTTTCCCTTTTGCTCAAAACGAAAACTCTGGTAAAATAGATTATTATGATGAAGACGGAAAAGCGCTCAAGAATTTCTTCCTAAAATCACCTCTTAAATATGCCAATATTACCTCTCGTTTCTCCAGAAGTAGATTTCATCCTGTACAAATGATTTGGAAAGCCCACAAAGGAACCGACTATGCTGCGCCAACAGGAACTCCTATTATGACAACAGCATCAGGAATTGTAGAGCAAACGGGTTATACAGCCGGAAACGGAAATTTTGTAAAAGTAAAACACGACAGAACTTATTCGACTCAATATTTACACATGTCTCGAATTTTGGTTCGAAGAGGGCAAAGAGTGACTCAAGGAAGTGTTATTGGCAGGGTGGGAAGCACAGGATTAGCCACAGGCCCACACGTGTGTTATCGATTTTGGAAAAACGGAGTACAAGTTGATGCTTTGAGATTGAAATTGCCCAACTCACAACCTATGGAGTCGAAAAATCTGCCTCGTTTTAAACAACAAATCGAACCTTTGAAATGGGAATTGGATAGTGTTGCTAATTTGTAAACGGGAATAATTACTTTTTCTTAATCTAAAGATGTAAAAAGCTTGGTTTGTTTACAAACTAAAAATGTAAATTTGCACTTTCTAAAATAAAAAGCAATTATGGCATTACATAACACAAACCCTACGAACACATTAGCTTGGCAAAAACTTCAGAAACATTTTCAGGAAATGCAAAATGCTTCTATGTCAACCCTATTTGATAAAGACAACACTAGAACTTCGCAATTTCATATTCAATGGAATGATTTTTTGATTGATTATTCAAAGAACATCATCAATCATGAAACCCTAGATTTATTACTTGAATTGGCAAACGAAACGCAATTGAAAGACGCAATTGCCAAATATTTTGATGGAGACATTATTAATCAAACCGAAAATCGCGCGGTTTTGCATACTGCTTTGCGTGCCAAAGAAACAGCAACCATTAATGTTGATGGAGTAAATGTAATTCCAGAAGTTTATGAAGTAAAGACCAAAATTAAAAGTTTCACCAATGAAATTGTAAACGGAGACCGAAAAGGATATACAGGAAAACCATTCACCGATATTGTAAACATCGGAATTGGCGGCTCAGACCTTGGACCGGCAATGGTGGTTGAGGCTTTGCAATATTATAAAAATCATTTGAAAGTTCATTTTGTATCGAATGTTGATGGTGATCACGTAAACGAAATTATAAAAAAACTAAGTCCAGAAACAACACTTTTTGTAATTGTTTCTAAAACATTTACCACTCAAGAAACGTTGACTAATTCAGAAACCATAAGAGATTGGTTTTTAAAATCAGCTTCGCAAGAAGATGTTGCCAAACATTTTGTAGCAGTTTCCACCAATATACAAAAAGTAACCGAGTTTGGAATTAATCCTGACAATGTTTTCCCAATGTGGGACTGGGTTGGAGGACGATTTTCGCTTTGGAGCGCTGTTGGACTTTCGATAAGTTTGGCCGTTGGTTTTGATAATTATAATGAATTATTGGCTGGAGCCAACGAAATGGATGAGCATTTCAAAACCGAGGATTTTGATAAAAATATGCCAGTGATTTTGGCTTTGCTAAGTATATGGTACAACAATTTTTTTGGTGCCGAAAGCGAAGCATTAATTCCTTATAGTCAATATTTGCAAAAATTAGCACCTTACTTGCAGCAAGGATTTATGGAAAGCAACGGAAAAAGTGTAGATCGTGACGGAAAACCAGTAGGTTACCAAACGGGAACCATTATTTGGGGAGAACCAGGAACCAATGCGCAACATGCTTTTTTTCAATTGATTCATCAAGGAACCAAGTTAATTCCAACAGATTTTATTGGATTCGTTAAACCATTGTATGGCAACGAAGATCATCACGACAAATTGATGTCCAACTTTTTTGCACAAACGGAAGCCCTATTACATGGAAAATCTTCAGCTAAAGTACAAGCAGAATTTGATAAACAAGGACTTTCCGCAGAAAAAGCAAAATTTCTTTTGCCTTTCAAAGTATTCGAGGGAAACAAACCTACCAATACTATTTTAATACAAAAATTGACGCCAAAAGCTCTAGG
>CAMBHH010000046.1 GCA_945866505.1 Flavobacterium psychrophilum | reverse complement strand
AGAATTTTGAACATAGATTAAGTTTTTTGCAAATATATAAAAAAAGACGGTCTTGATGAAGGACCGTCTTTTTTGAATATTAGTTGGAATAGTATTTCTACTTTTTTGCATTCATCTTGAATTGGTATTCTTCCATTTGTTGCTCGTAGATTTTCATTTTTTTATCAAAAACCTCCATTGCAGCATTGAAAGGTTCCATTTGTTTATCAAATTCCTCCATTTGTTTATCAAATTCTTTTATTTGTGGTTCTAAGGCTTCCATTTTTTTGTTGAAATCTTCCATTTTGCTTTCAAACTCTTTCCAAGCTTTTTTATCTCCAGTTAAAGGGTCCCCTTTTGGGGCTTTTGGAGCCTTAGGAAAAACAGGTGGCTTTGGGTTTTTTAAGGTAAAAGCAGGCGGTGTCGGAGGTGTTGGTGGTGTTGGAATATCAATATTATCCGCTGATTGATGGATTGTTTTGGTAGTTATTCTAATTGTTTTTTCATTTTTATTAATATCCATTTTTGTAATGGTATTTTGATCTAGGAGCAAAAGTTCTTCTTTATCTGCTTTTTCGTCATTGATAAATATATCATTGTCATTTATTGTTTTATTGAATTTCTTGGTAACAATTCGAATGGTTCCTTTGTCGGAATTTTTGTTAACATCGATGCTTTCAATTTCATTCTGATCTAATTTATCCAAATCCTCTTGACTTACTTTGGCACCATCGATAAAGATTTCTTTTTCAATTGAAACCGAAGGTGCATCAGGCGAAATCAAGACACTTTTTTTGTTAATCACATTTTCATCTGTTCCAAAATCAACGGTGAGTAATCCATTTTCATTTTTTGAAACTATAATTCCAAATGTTTTTATGGCTTCTGTTCCTTTGGTTGCCATTTTCTTCGAAATCTCTTTCCCTTTTTTTAAATCCACTTTGATGGCAATCAATTCGTTTTTTGAATTTCTTTCCATACTAGAAAAAGTAGCTATAATTGCGTAATTTTCTTTTAAAGCCTTAGTTTTTTCTTTTAATTCAGCATCGGTGGTATTCTTGTTTATTTTGTAAACATCTGCCGAATTTTCGATTGATTTTGATTGTTCAACAGTTGCAGCATCTTGTTCTTTCTCTTGCGCAACAACTTTTACCTGAAAGAAAAATACAAATGCACCTAATACTGGAAGTACAAATAAATACTTCCAAGAATTCCTTTTGTTTGATTGATTTTTGTTTAACATAACGATTCGTTTTTTGATTAATGATTGATAAAAATGATTGGTAATGGCAACACAATTTTCTTGCGTTGTTATTTTTAAAAGCGTCAATTGATACGCTTTTTTGTCGTTTATGTTTTTAGAAGCTTCGCTGTCGGCAATGAATTCCAGATTTTGAGCTATAGCATTTTTGTACAAATACATCAATGGATTGAACCAAAAAACAATACAAAATAACCTTGAAATCAAAACGTCAATGGTGTGATTTTGTGCGCTATGTATTTTTTCGTGTTCCAAAATGTTTTCCAATTCCGTGTCGTTGTATAGGGATGCGTTATAAACAATTGAATTGAAATATGAGAAAGGAGCAATATTTTCAGTTACATTGATAAACTTGAAATCGGCTTGTTTTTGAATGGTTTTGTCTTTCAAAATTTTGGATAAACTGTAAAAATCAAAAGCAAATTTCATCAAGAACACTAAAATTCCAATACTATAAACTATTCCAAGAACGAGATACCAATTAACTTCAAAAGATGCTTCTTTTATTGGTGCAGTTACAGGAATTTGAGACCAATCAAAATTTGTTGGAATAGGATCCACCCATACAACTTTTGTAAAAACAACAAATGGTAATACAACCGAGGTGATGAGTCCCGCCAATAAAAACCAACGATTGCTGTTGAAAAAAGTTTCTTTTCGCAATAAAAAATGATAGGACAAATAAAACATTGCTACCAATCCACTTGATTTGATGCCGTAAATGAATACTGTTTCCATACGATTATTTTTTTTCGATCATCGCTAAAATTTCGCGTAGTTCTTCAGCTGAGATCTTTTCTTCTTTGGCAAAAAACGACACCATATTTTTATAAGAACTATTAAAATAAGTATCAATTGCAGTATTCATAAACCGCTTTCTATAATCTTCCATCTTCACGATAGGAAAGTATTGATGCGTGTTTCCAAAAGCATTGTGTGACACAAAACCTTTTTCTTCCAAGTTTCTAATAATCGTTGAAAGAGTATTATAATGAGGCTGTTCTTCAGTAATTTCTGCCAGGACTTCTTTTACAAAAGCTTTTTTAAGCTTCCATAAAATTTGCATAATTTCCTCTTCTTTGTTGGTGAGTTTTTGCATAGTTGTTTGGTTTTTGTTGTTCTAGAAAACAAACCTACAACTATATTTTTAGTTATAAAACTATTTTTATAGTTATTTAACTAAATTTTAAGTTTCAAGGTGAAAATTGTGGCTTTGCGCTGCTTATTTATTCTCGGTAATCAACAATCGATTCAGCCAAACACAACAAAAAACAGCTAACATTCCAAAAGAACCCATAACAATCCAATTGGTTTGATAACCAAAATGGGATATAATGTCCAATCCAGTTTTAGAACACGCAATATGTGCTAGGCTAAAACTCATCGTAAATAAACCCATATATTGCCCTTCTTGGCCTTTTGGTGCTCGGTCTAGCGCAACAGCATTCGAAAAAGGGAAAGCAAATATTTCTCCAAAGGTGAGTAAAACAATACTAACTACTAAAATAATGACCCAAGAGTCTAAAAGTAGGATGAAGTAACCTAATGCGCAACATAATGCGCCATACGAAATGATTTTGATTTTATTGATTTTCTCTCTTTCAATACGGCTCACAATGGGCATTTCTAGCAAGAAAACCAAAAAGCCATTGAGGGAAAGAAGTAATCCTGTTTGTACTTCTGTGAGGCCAAATTTTTCGTGATGATACAAAGGCAGTGTGGTAAATATTTGAAAAAATACCATTGCAATGATAAAAATGGTAAACAAGAGTAACCAAAAAGGGCGATCTTTATAAATAGATTTTCTGTTTATTTTTGCTTCTAATTCGCTTATTGTCAAAGGTATTCTTTTTTTCTCTTTGACAGCAAAGGCGAAAATCAAAATGGCAATAATACAAGAACTTCCGTCTATCCAAAACAAACCTTGGTAACCCAAACTAAGAATAATCAATCCGCCAAGAGTTGGTCCAGCAGCAAAACCAAGATTGACAGCCAATCGTACTAGCGTCAGAGCGCGAACCCTATTTTCGGGTTTGGCATACACGCTAAGAGAGACGAACATCGCTGGACGGAACATATCGGAAATGGTCATAATACCAAACATTCCCAAGCATAAACCCCAAAAACTTGTGATGTATTGCAAAATAAAAAATAAAATTCCACTAGTAAAAAGACTAAAAATCATAATCTTATAAAACCCAATTTTATCAGTCAACTTACCGCCAAGCCACGAACCCAGCATAGAGCCTAAACCAAATGCCACCATAATCCATCCCACTTCACCGTATGTAAAATGTAGATTTTCCTTTAAATATTTCGATAAAAAAGGCAAAACCATCGTTCCGGCACGATTGATAAAAGTGATGAGAGCCAGAATCCAAACTTCACGTCGGAAGCCTCTAAAATTGTTGATGTAACTACGAAGTCCTGTTCTAAGCATAGGGAAATTTCTTGTTGGCAAAGCTACAAAGATTTTGTCTTTAGTCATTGCGAGGAACGTAGCAATCTCACCAAAATATAAACGTTGCGGCTTTCTAACATTTAAACTATTTTTGCTAAAATTTATAATATGAGAACAATTCTGACTTTACTATTCTTCGTACTATTCAATTTTGGTTTTTCCCAAGAAACATTCGATGTTGCGGCTGTCGAAAAATTCCAAAAAGAGTTGAATACCGAATATGCCGATGCCAAAACAAGTCCGTTGACCGCTGACGATTTGGCTGTTTTCAAGGCATTAGATTTTTATCCAATAAATGAAAAGTTCTTTGTCGTTGCTAAATTTGTTAGAACCGAAAACGAAAAACCTTTCGAAATGAAAACTTCAACCGACAGAAAACCGATGTATGTAAAATATGGTGAAGCTCATTTTGAAATTGATGGAAAATCATTTCGCTTGAACATTTATAGAAACATTGAATTGTCCAAAAAAGAGGAATACAAAGACTATTTATTTTTACCTTTTTCAGATTTGACTTGTGTTAATGAAAGTTATATTGGCGGAAAATATATCGATATGAAAACCCCAAAAGGCGATACAATAGTTATTGATTTTAATAAGGCTTACAATCCGTATTGTGCTTACAATCATAAATATTCTTGCCCAAAAGTACCATTAGAAAACGATTTGAATATTGAAATCAAAGCAGGGGTTAAGAAATTTCACGATTAATGCAATACTTCAATCTACATACACATCAATTTACAAATCAGCCTTATGTGTTGGAATTGGTCAATCAATATCCTCAAGAATTTGATGCCTCCATTCCGTATTATTCCATCGGAATTCATCCATTATACGTTGACGAAAACCGATTGGAAAGCGATTTTAAAATTGTAGAAGAAAAATTGGCGTTGCCCGAATGTTTGGCACTTGGCGAATGCGGATTGGATAAAAGAAGTGAAACTCCGTTTGAGTTGCAGCAATGCATTTTTGAAAGACAATTGGCTTTAGCCGAGAAATACCAGAAGCCAGTCGTGATTCATTGTGTTGCAGCATTTCAGGAAATCATCGAAATCAAGAAAAGAATGAAGATTAGCGTTCCAATGATTGTCCACGGATTTTCAAAGAAAGTGGAACTAGCCAAACAGTTAATCGATAATGGATTTTATGTTTCATTTGGAAAAAACTTGTTGCGATCCCGAAGCCTCGGGACCGAATTGGAATCGGTTTTTAAAAGTATTCCAAATGATAAATTTTTCTTGGAAACCGACACAATTGAGCAAGGAATTCAAGATGTTTACGTCTTGGCTTCTAAATACAAAGAGTTAGAATTAAACGAATTACAAGAAATTGTAAGTAAAAATTATACAACTGTTTTTGAATTTTATGAACCATAAACAACAAACTCCAAACAAAATGGCAGAATGGACTGAAAGAGCTGAGCTCTTATTTAAAGAAGAAGGATTGAATAAATTAAGAAACTCCAATGTTTTGGTTGTAGGATTGGGCGGAGTGGGTTCCTTTGCAGCCGAATTTTTGGCAAGAGCAGGAGTCGGAAAAATGACTATAGTAGATGGCGATATTGTAGATATTACCAACATCAACAGGCAATTACCCGCTTTGCATTCCACAGTGGGACAGCCCAAAATAACTATCGTTGGAGACCGATTAATGGACATTAATCCTGAATTGAAATTGACTAGAATTCGCGAATTTCTATCGCCAGAAAGAGCATTCGAAGTTGTTTCCGAGGAATATGATTATGTTTTGGATTGCATTGACAGCATCACTCCAAAATTAAATTTAATCATTGCCGCCAAGCGCAAAAGAGTAAAGATTATTTCCTCAATGGGTGCGGGCGGAAAGATGGAAGCTTCTAAAGTAAAGGTTGCTGATATTAATAACACAATGAATTGTTTTTTGGCAAAAACGGTTCGTCGTCGATTGAAAGAATTTAAAATAGATAAATTGAAGGTGGTTTTTTCGTCTGAAATTCAAGATGATTCCAGTTTAAAAATGACCGATGGTTCCAATTTCAAAAAATCGTTTTACGGAACCAATAGCTATATGCCAGGATTATTTGGCTTGTATGCCGCAGAAACCGTGATTCGCTATTTGCTTGAGAAAGAGTAAAAGAGTTATTAGTTATAAGTTCTAGGTTCAGATTTTTATTTTTTACTCAATCCATAACTCTTAACTCCTAACCGTTAACCCCTAACTTAAATATGAAATACCTAAAACTTATTCGCTACCAAAATCTAATAATGCTTGCTTTAATGCAATTAATTTTCAGGAATGGTTTTCTGAAATTGCAGCATATTCAGCTGGCTTTGGCCGATTGGCAATATATTTTATTGGTTTTGGCAACTGTCTGTATTGCAGCTGGTGGCTATATAATCAATAATATTTTTGATGTGGATACCGACACCGAAAACAAACCCGAAAATGTGATTGTAGGTAAGTTTATTTCCGAAACTAAGGCTTATAATCTTTATATTGGTTTTACCTTTGTTGGTGTTGCGATGGGTTTTTATTTATCTAACGTAATCAACAAACCTAGTTTTGCATCCATTTTTATAGTGATTGCGGCAACACTTTATTTTTACGCAACTAGCTTGAAACAAAGTTTGCTCATTGGCAATGTTGTGGTGGCCTTGTTACTTTCGTTTAGTGTAATTATCGTAGGCATTTTTGATTTGTTTCCTATTACAAATGACGAAAACAGACCAGTTATGGGATTGCTCTTCGGCATTCTTTTGGACTATGCCATCTTTGCTTTCATCATTAATTTTATACGGGAAATAGTTAAAGATTTACAAGATATAGAAGGCGATTTGAATCAGGGAATGAATACCTTACCGATTGTTTTAGGTGCTGAAAAAACAACAAAATTGGTTTTGGGACTTAGTTTTATTCCAATAATTTTAATCCTTAATTATATAAGCACGAACTTGTTTGCTTATCAATTGATTTACGGAACGCTATATGGATTGGTTTTTATTTTGGCACCCCTACTCTACTTCACAATAAAAATTTGGTCAGCCACAACATCACAAGATTTTCATCATTTGAGTATCATCTTGAAATGGGTTCTGTTTTTCGGAATACTTTCGATTGTAATCATCAGCATAAATATAAAGTACAATGCTTAAAAGTAAATTACATAAATACAAGCTGATTTTGGCTTCGGGTTCTCCAAGGCGTCAGCAATTTTTCAAGGATTTAGGCTTGGATTTCGAAATTCGTTTGAAAGAAATTGAAGAAATTTACCCGCCTGAGCTAAAAGCCGAAGAGATTACTAATTATTTGGCAGAATTGAAAGCTTGTGCATTTGAAGGAGAATTGAATGATAACGAAATACTAATAACCAGCGACACCATTGTTTGGCACAACAATAGACCATTGGGTAAACCAAAAGACTCGCAAGATGCTTTTGATATTTTAAAATCATTGTCGAATGCGACGCACGAAGTAATCACCTCGGTTTGCTTTAAAACACATTTTGATTCAACTGTAATTTATGAAGTGACAAAAGTAACTTTCAATGAATTGAGTGATGAAGCCATTCTTTTTTATATCGAAAATTACAAACCATTCGACAAAGCTGGAGCATACGGAATCCAAGAATGGATTGGTTTTATTGGTGTTTCAAAAATAGAGGGGTCTTATGCAAATGTGATGGGAATGCCCACGGATAAAGTCTATGCCTATTTGGGTACTTTGATATAATTATTTGTTACAATTTGGAATATTAAATGTGGTAATTTTATAAGAAGATTATAAAACTATATAACACTTCATATCCTGCAAAATTTGATCTTTGTCAATTGGTCTTAATGTAATTACATAAGATTTTATTGTTAATTGAAATCAAAAAATATGGATAACAGCATTAAATTTCCTTTTTATATTAGACTTTCTTTTATGTTGATTAGTTTAATTGGCATTTCCTATATTTTTTCTGCAGGCAGTACCATACTAATTCCAATTTTAATGGCTTTTTTAAATGCCGTTTTGCTATTACCAATTGTTCATTTTTTAAACTCTAAATTACGATTTCCAAATGTTTTATCATCGTCAATAGCAGTATTGCTATTTGTCTCTTTACTTATAGGTATTCTCATTTTCTTGTCTTATGAAATTAGTGATATTGCCGATGATTTTGCAGCGATTAAAAAAAATATTAATCTTTTCATTGTTGACATTCAACACTATATCAAAGAAAATTTCCATGTAAGTATGTGGGAAAAAAGAAGATATATTGACGATGTCACTCAGGATTCTGTTCAAAAAGGAAAACAAACCATAGGGACAACTTTGATGTCTGTCACGGACACTATTTTGGATTTGACTTTAATACCCATTTATACTTTTCTGATCCTTATCTATAGAACCCATTTTATATTGTTTTTTGCAAAATTATTCAAAAAAGAATATCACGCCAATTTACAAGATATTTTGACACAAATAAAAAGTTCTGTTCATAGCTACATTGCAGGTTTGATTTTCGAAATGATTGCTGTTTCAGCGTTAACAAGCCTGGGACTTTATCTTATTGGTGTCAAATATGCCATTTTATTAGGCATAATTACTGGAATATTAAATCTTGTACCCTATGTTGGGATTCTGTTTGCAGGGGGTTTGACTATATTAGCATCTTTAACCGGAACACCAGAATTATCATTAATTTTGGGAATAATTATCGTTAATATCATTGTACAAATCATTGATAATAATATACTTGTTCCGATGATTATAAATACAAAAGTTCAAATAAATGCTTTTGTTTCAATAGTGGGAATCTTAATTGGTAGTCAAATTGGAGGAATTGCGGGCATGTTTTTAGCTATTCCATTGCTAGCAATTGTAAAAATAGTTTTCGACAGATTAGAATCTGCTGAACCTTGGGGCTATTTGATGGGTGATAATATGCCAAAAGCCTTTGTATGGAGATTCAAAAAAAACACTGCTAAGAATAAACTAGAGACGAACGAAACTGCAAATTAATTGATTTAATAAAAAGTAAATTTGTTGATGCCAGAAATAGCTTAATTTTATAAGCGTTTCAAAAACGGAAGATTCTTTCGCAATTTATGATTAAAATCTACACCTATTAATTTTGAAAATATTTGAGTAATTTAGCCTAAAAATTGAGGCTATGGACTACTTAAATAATTTTACAAAAGAATTAATTGCAACAGGATTTTTATTGATATTGGTGGTTTTTTCGCGAATCATCGTTTCAAAAGTGGTGCGAAATTTTGCCAAAAAAAGCCAAACCATAGAAAAAAGAACTCGATTAGTTCTCAAGTATCTTCATCTTTTGATGAATATCATTGCTGTAATAGCTTTGATAATAATTTGGGGAGTTCAAACTAAAGATATTTTTATCGTATTATCATCAATCGCAACAGTTGTAGGTGTAGCAATGTTTGCTCAATGGTCAATTTTAAGCAATATCACATCGGGTATTATTTTGTTCTTTTCATTTCCATTTAAAATCGGAGATTTTATTTTTATTCACGACAAAGATTTTCCAATTGAAGCCGAAATTGAAGATATTGGAGCCTTTCATGTGTATTTGAAAACCCAAAAAGGCGAAATTATCGTCTATCCAAATAACATGATGTTGCAAGTAGGAATAACAATTCTGAACCATCCCGATGAACAAACAGATTTTACAGATTAATTTAACTGCGAATTTTGTAAGTTTTTCATAAAATTTTACAATACTTTAGAAGCACATAAGTTTAACCTTTGCTTGTTAAAACAATCTGCCAGTGCAATTGATTAACACTAAATAGGACTTTTCATCGATGCTTCAAAAATCAAAAATAATCTTCGTTATTTTTTCATTCTTTTACTTTAATTCGTCTTTTTCCCAAGAAATCTGCCTGAAAAAGATAGATCTGTAGTACATAAGGATGTTCATTTCTATGCCAAGAATAATTAACGCACATCGCTTTTGCACCACATTTTTTATTTTAAAACATTAGGAGAGAAATGTAAAGCAGCATAAAATTAATATTGCTATGAAAAGTATTGATTTTGATTCGTCTTTTAATACTTATAAATAAAATTATGACAAAACAAACTTTAAAAAACCACATCCGATATTATACTCCACATCATTTTCTATATTATCCCATTGTATTGACGTGTCTAGGCTTCAGCGTTTCTTTTGCGTTCACCACTGACGATAAATTGATTTGGGTTTTTATCAGTGCCATTTTCATTGTGCTGTTTTGTTTGGCCTTTATGCTGCGCCAACATTATGCTTTGACTTTGCAAAACCGTATCGTTCATTTAGAACTGCGGTACCGCTATTTCGCCCTGACTTGGAAAAGATTAGAGACTATCGAAAACCAATTAACAGATGACCAAATATTTGCCTTGCGGTTTGCTCCCGATGAAGAACTTTTGGGACTAATTGATAAAGCGATAGCTGAAAATCTTTCAGCAACAGAAATTATAAAAGCAATTATCCATTGGAAAGGCGATTACGAAAGGGTTTAAAAATATACTGCATTAATAAATTAAAATACTATAAATCAATACTTTAACTTTTTTGAATTAATAATAAATTCAATTTTACTTAAGCTATTTGGTAGCTGAAATTAACTAATATAAAAAATAATAATGATTTTGATTTTAAAAAATTGCCATAGAAAAAGAATTAGAATAAGTCTTCCTCTGGTAATTATTATCTTGGTATTGCAATCTTGCGCTACCCATCACGCACAATATGGTAAAAACATTAATAACAATCTCATCCAAAATGAAACCGATTCTTCAAAAATCCCGCATAGGTTTTTCCTGATTGGAGATGCCGGAAACGCTGACGAAGAAAAAGCATATAATACACTTAGCTTACTTCAAAATAGATTACAAAAATCGAATAAAAACAGTACGCTTTTGTTTCTTGGCGATAATATTTATCCCAGAGGTTTTCCAAAAAATGAGGTGCCAAAAGAACGCGTTTTGGTGGAAACCAAACTCAAAAACCAATTGCAATTATCCAAAAACTTTAAGGGCAAAACTATTTTTATTCCAGGCAATCACGATTGGTACAGCGGAATTACCGGCTTGGAAGAACAACGAAAATTCATAACTAATTACCTCAATGATAAAAAAGCTTTCTTACCCCAAAATAGTTGTGGTCTCGAAGAACTAATAATTGACAACAACATAACTCTAATCACTATAGATAGTCAGTGGTTTCTTGAAAACTGGGACAAATACCCAACTATAAACGAAAATTGCAGCATCAAAACCAGGGAAGACTTTTTTGACGAACTAGCCAATCTTTTGAACAAAAATCAAGACAAAACAGTACTAATTGCAATGCACCATCCTTTGATGAGTAATGGTTCGCACGGTGGACAATATGGTTTAGAAAAGGAACTTTTTCCATTGGAACAAAAAATCCCGCTTCCCGTTATTGGCTCTGCCATTAATTTAATTCGCAAAACTTCGGGCATCAATCCACAAGATCTTCAAAACAAGGTGTACAGCAATTTTTCCAAACGGGTAAAAACGCTTGTTCAAAATCAAAGAAATGTGATTGTTGTATCGGGTCATGACCACAATTTACAATATCTGAACAAGAACAATATTCGACAAATCATTAGTGGATCTGGTTCAAAAGCTGAAGCTGCGAAAGCGGTCAATCCCACTGATTTGTCGTATGGTGGCAATGGTTATGCAGAATTAACGCTTTTTAAAAATGGAGAAAGCAAAGTAGCATTTTATGGTAATGAAAATCAACATGAAAAATTACTTTTTGAACAAACTATTATCAAAGTTCGAGACACCGTTGTACCGGTCAACCTGCCGAAAAAATTTGATTTAAAGACTACGACCAAAATTTATTCCGATAAAATGACCCGCAAAAGTATTTTTTATAAATTCTTTTTCGGGCAACACTACCGAAAATATTACAGTTTGCCCATCAAAGCAAAAACAGCGACTTTGGACACTCTTTTTGGTGGAGTCAAACCCACTAGAGAAGGCGATGGATATCAATCGCGGTCATTGGGTCTTGTTGATACAAGTGGAAAAGAATTTGTGATGAGTCCAATGAAAAAGAATCCCTCCCGTCTTTTGCAAACTACCCTATTCAAAGATCAAAATGTTTCCAATCAATTTAGCAAGACTTACGCCGAAGATATTTTGTTTGATTTTTACACTACCTCCCACCCTTACACCCAATTAGCAGTTGCAAATTTGGCTGACAAAATTAGTGTGGCGCATACAAATCCACTTTTATATTACATCCCAAAACAGCCAATTTTAAAAGGTTTCAATTATAATTTTGGAGATGAATTGTATGTGGTAGAAGAAAATCTAAGCGCCAGTCAAAAGAATGTTGAAAGTTTTGGATCTCCTCTTACTATTGTAAGTACTGATGATGTAATGAAAAACCTTCATAAAGATGAAAAATACACCATCGACGAAGCGGAATATGTTAAAGCCCGATTATTTGATATGCTCATCGGCGATTGGGACAGAGACAGTGATCAATATAGCTGGGGCGAATACCACGAAAACGGAAAAATAGTCTACAAGCCCATTCCCAGAAACAGGGATCAAGCCTTTACAAAATACGATGGTGCCTTACTTTTTATTGTAATGAAAAAAACCGCATTGCGCAATCAACAAACCTTTAAAGATGACATTAAAAATGTAAAATGGTTGAACAGTAAACCTTATCCGCTGGACATCGCTTTGCTGAAAACTGCCGAAGAAAAAGATTGGATAAAACAAGCCAAATACATTCAAGAAAATCTTTCGGATGCTGAAATTGACGCTGCTTTTAGTAATTTGCCCAAAGAAGTTCAAGACGAAACGATTGAAGACATCAAACAAAAAATAAAAATAAGAAAAACCAAACTTCAAGATTATGCCAAAAAGTATTTCAATGTTTTACAAAAAACGGTCTTGATTGTTGGAACCGATAAAAAAGACAAATTTGTAATTACCAAGGCTTCTAAAAATAAAACTGAAGTAGCAGTTTATAAAATCAAAGCTGAAAGTGAGGAATTAATTTAAACCAAAAATTTCACTGCAGATAAAACCAAAAATATTTGGATTTATGGTTTAGACGACGACGATGTATTTGAGGTGAAAGGATTCGCTCAATCCCAAATAATGATTCGTTTGATTGGTGGCCAAAACAACGATTCTTATACTGTGGAAAATGGAAAAAATATAAAAATTTATGATTATAAATCAAAACCGAACAATTACTCTTTGGATTCAAAGACGAAAACCGTTTTGACTGATGATTATGAACCCAATTTTTACGACTATAAAAAGGTAAAATATAGTGACCTTTCAACAATTCCATTTGGTGGTTACAATCCGGATGATGGAGTGAAATTAGGCTTTATTTCAAACTACATCTCAAACAAATTCCATCAATATCCCTACACGCAGAAACACGTATTCGAAGCGTATTATTTATTTGCAACCAGCGGTTATGAGTTTAGGTATAAGGGTTATTTTCCGAAAGTTATTGGCAAATGGGATTTTGGATTAGAGTCGCGTTTTACAAGTCCTAATTTCACCATTAATTATTTTGGCTTTGGAAATGAAACCATAAATGAAGATAAACGTAATGGAATGAATTACAATAGAGTTCGTTTGCGAACTTTGACAGCATCACCATCGATCAAAAAAGTAGGACGTTATGGCAGCGAAATTAATTTTGCCGCACTTTACGAGAAAATAATAGTAGAAGAAACCAGTGACCGCTTTATCAATATTCCTGGAGTCGTAAACCCAACTGTTTTTGACAGCCAACACTATGTGGGAGCATCTCTAAAATATAGCTTCGAGAATTATGATGTTCCATCGCTTCCTACAATGGGATTTGGCTTTTCAGTGGTGGGCAGTTGGAAGCTGAATGTTGGAGAAACGAAAAACAATTTCCCAACCTTGGATGCCAAAATTAATTTTAACCATAAAATTGATTCAAAAGGACAGTTTGTTTTAGCCACCATTCTAAAAACAAAAGTGCTTTTTAATGATAATTTCGAATTTTATCAAGGTGCCACTTTGGGTGGTGATTATGATTTAAGAGGTTTCAGAAACGAACGATTCTTAGGGAAAGCTTCATTCTATCAAAGCACTGATTTACGCTGGAATATCGGAAAAATAAAAAGAAGCATCGTACCAATGTCTTATGGAATCTTGGGTGGTTTTGATTATGGAAGGGTTTGGCTCAATGGAGAAAATTCCCAAAAATTGCATCAATCCCTTGGTGGCGGAATATGGATTAATGGATTAAACGTTGTTACTGGAAGAATTACCTACTTCAAAAGTGTTGATGACCGAGCCAGAATTACCTTTGGTTTAGGGTACGGATTTTAGATTTGTAATACTGCAATTATACATTTCTACCTATTTTTTAGGCTGCAATTGTCATCAACTAACAGCAGAAAGCCCCAAAAGTGTATACTTTCAGGGTTTCTCTGCATTATAAATCTAATTAAAAAAACCAGCATTTTTTTTGCTGGTTTAAACATTTTTAAATCAATTTATTTTACTGAAAACTAATTTTTGATGTCCCAAAATTAGTTTTTCCATTTTTTATAGATAGAAACATAACTCCTTTTGGTACATTAAAATTAAAATCCAATTCGTTTTTACCTTCGTTCAGCTTTACTTCTGAGCTGTAAACAGTTTTTCCTGAAATATCATATAGCGAGACAGTTGCAGTGGTAGTAACATCACTAAACAATACACATTTCACATTTTCTACTGATGGATTTGGATACGCAATGAATTGATTTTTCAAAGTAGGTAATAAATTCTGGTATCCTTCTGGAGCTCTTTTAGTGAATTTCACATCGCTAATTGTCAAATCTAAGTTTTTTGTTTTCGCTTCAACAGGCAAAAAGGTGAAAGTTAACATTGTTAAATCATTTGCATTAATTTTTTCAGTTGATTTTGAAGAGGTAAAAAACTTGAAAGGAACATAATATGTTTGTTCTTCTTCACCGATATTAATCATTGCTTTGTATTGGTGTTTCCAATTTTCAACAGAAGATTTGATTAATCCTAATTCCATCAATCCGCTTCCTTTTGCTTTAAAGGATACATATTTATACTCATTATAATCTGCAGGAAGTTGGGCAGGAAGCAAAGATTTATATAAAGTTGCATAGTCATTTTCACTGAATACTTCCAAATGAACATCCCTATTAATCAACATCTCATCGTCGGCACCAATTCTATCTAAATTATTCGAAACTCTGTAATTATTAATTTGGGTGTATTTTGGATCATAATCTAACCCCCAGTTACCATCGGCGTGATAGAAAGCATCCTGAACATTACCATCTACTTTTACTAAACCATCAAACTCATAAGAATCGCCAACTTTTATACGTAAAGTTTGGTCAAACTCCGATTTCAGACGATTATATCTTTCGACATAACCATTGGTTTCGCTGTAATTTTGATCCATCGTAATTTCAACATCTTGTTGTTTTTTTACACTTTTAAGTTTCAGAACAAGATCCGATCCCTCTCTAGTAACTTTCGAAACAAATGTTTTCGGAACTTTTTGAATTTCTGTCTGATTAAGTGGAATAGATGCATTCAAATTATTTAAAATGTCGTTTACCAACTTAGTTGTTTGACTTGGAGTAGTAGCCCATACTTGAAAGTTAAATACATCTTTAGCGACGCCATACTCTTTCACATACCAATTGCTTTGCAAGGTGTAAAAAGAATCGCTTTCATTTTTACCAACAGCAAATGAAACTGCATATTCTACGACTGCATTTCGTTGCTTTATAGCTTGTATCAAGAAGTTATAACCTCCAATTTTAATTGTTTTAACATTCAATATTTCGGCACTTCTTAGTCTATCGCATGACGCTTTAGTGTGATTGTATACTTTATCTTTTGTTCGAACTCCCAAAACTACTGCTTTTGTAGCACCTTTAACCGAGAAATCCACACTCAATACTTCTTGTGCAATGGTATAGTCTAAAATATCAGTAGGTGAAGAAATGACCGCAACATCTCCATCTTGAAGATTTGATGGAAACATCTGCAGCATTTTCAAATCACTCTTTCCAATTCTAGAAGAGCTTGATTCTTTAACCAAGGCTTCTTTGATAAACTTTGCTGCTGTGCTTGTCACAAACTCGGTGGGTACACTGCTTTTTTTACGGGACACATATTGCTTAGACATAATATCACCTAAACTTTCACTTTCCACACCACCGCCATTACCAGAATTAACATTGAATGATATAACGGTTACAGGCATTGAGTCTGCTGAAAAGCAACCCGCAGCGTTATCTACTGTAAAGGTATAGGTTCCTGCATTCGCTGTTACCAATCCAGTCGCTGAGATACTCACTACACTTGGAGTGAAATTGTAAGTTCTACTTGAATCGAAAGCGTTGATTTGGAAAGTACCTATGGCTTGGCTAGCCGTAGGTTGTGTTACAGTTCCTGCCTGTGGGGCTGCGGGAGCTGACGGCTGTACGTTTACAATTATGTTTGCTGATGCCACAGATGTGCAACCCGATACCGTGTTAGTTACGCTAAAAGTATAAATTCCTGCATTAGCTGTTACCAAACCTATTGCTGAAATACTCACCACAGCTGGAGTGAAATTATATGTATAAGTACCATCATAATCCGTGATTTGGAAAGTACCTGTAGCTGAAGCGCATGTTGGTTGTGTTATCGCTCCTACTGACGGTGCAGCGGGAGTAACCGGTTGTGCATTTACAACTATACTAGACGATGCAAATGAAGTGCATCCTGCTGCGCTGTCTACTGTAAAGATATAAGTACCTGTATTGGCAGTCACCAATCCAGTTGATGAAATACTCACTACACTAGGAGTGAAAGTATAATTTCTAGTATTATCGTAAGATGCAATTTGGAACGTACCTATGGATACACTGCAAGTTGGTTGTACTAGCGCTCCTACTGAAGGTCCAGCGGGAGTAACCGGTTGTGCATTTACAACTATACTAGACGATGCAAGTGAAGTGCATCCTGCTGCGTTGTCTACTGTAAAGGTATAAGTACCTGCGTTGGCAGTCACCAATCCAGTTGATGAAATACTCACTACACTAGGAGTGAAAGTATAAGTTCTAATATTATCGTAAGATGCTATTTGGAACGTACCTACGGTTACACTGCAAGTTGGTTGTGCTATCGCTCCTACTGACGGTGCAGCTGGAGTAACAGGTTGTGCATTAACAACTATACTAGACGATGCAAGTGAAGTGCATCCAGCAGCGTTGTCCTCTGTAAAGGTATAAGTTCCTACGTTGGCGGTCACCAATCCAGTTGATGAAATACTCACTACACTAGGAGTGAAAGTATAAGTTCTAATATTATCGTAAGATGCTATTTGGAAAGTACCAGCGGATGATGCGCAAGTTGGCTGTGTTACCACTCCCACTGATGGTGGAGTTGGAGTAGACGGTTGTGCGTTGACAACTATACTAGACGATGCAGGTGAAGTACAACCTGCTGCATTATCTACAGTAAAAGTATAGGTACCTGCATTGGCAGTCACCAATCCAGTTGCTGATATACTAACCACAGCTGGACTGAAAGTATATGTTCTACTATTATCGTAAGATGCTATTTGAAATGTACCGCTAGCCGATGCACATGTGGGCTGTGTTACTGCTCCTACAGCTGGCGCAGTTGGAGTAGACGGTTGTGCATTGACAACTATGCTAGACGATGTAGGCGAAGTACAACCTGCTGCATTATCTACAGTAAAAGTATATGTACCTGCATTGGCAGTCACCAATCCAGTTGCTGAAATATTTAGTACAGCGGGCGTAAAATTGTATACTCTTGCATTATTGTAACCCGTGATTTGGAAAGTACCTGTAGAAGATGCACATGTAGGCTGTGTCACTGCTCCTACAGCTGGCGCAGCAGGGGTAGACGGTTGTGCATTAACAACTACACTAGAGGAAGACGAAGAAGTGCAGCCTCCTGTACCTGCATTTGTTACAGTAAAAGTGTAGCTTCCGGCACTAGCAGTCACCAATCCTGTTGGCGAGATACTAACTCCCGATGATGGATTGAAATTATACGTTTTAGTATTGTCGTAAGCTGTTATTTGGAAGAAGCCGGTGGCAACAGCACAGGTAGGTTGCGTAACCATTCCTGCTGTTGGTGTTGGCTGTATTGGATTTACTGTTGCAGATACTGCTGTTCTTGATCCTGTAGTACAACCATTATTAGTTGCATCTACATAATAATTAGTAGTTGCACTAATGCTTGGCGTGGTGAATGATGTACCTGATCCTAAACTTGTGCCACCTGTTGCTGCTGCATACCAATTAATGGTTCCTGCACTTGCAGTAGTTCCCAAAGTTAATGTTCCTGTTTCGCATCTGGATGCTGGAGTTGTTGCGGTTATGGTTGGTATTTCATTTACGGTAACCGCATTGGTAGTTGAAGAACAACCACTTTCATTGGTATATGTAAAAGTAGCCGAACCAGCTGTAACTCCTGTTATTACACCTGAATTATTTATAGTTGCCACAGCGGTATTATTACTTACCCAAGATCCAGTGCTTGACGTAGGTGGTAGAGTTTTGTAAGGATGGCCACTTGGCAGGTTAGCGGTAAGTCCCCATTTGTGGGCTAGATAGCCTTCTAGTTTTTCTCGGTCGGCGGTACTTGGCACAGTTGTTAACATTATAATTTCAGATATGTCTCCACCAAAATGACCTTGACCTACAATATTTGAAATTCTCCCTCCACCAGACATAGCAATAGGAGTTCCAGCACCTGGGCTAGTTCCCTCAGATACCCCATTTGCAAATACTTGTTTATTTCCTCCTGGTATCCAGATATAATTTAAAACATTACCCTGTCCTGATTTAAAATTAGCTGATATATTTGGTCCAAAATCATTACCCCAGTAATTAACTCTATAGGATGATGAATTTAACATTCCTATATGTAAACTTGCTGATCCTAAACCACCATTTGCTGCTCCGTATATGTTAGAGAAAGCAGTTACCTTAGTTAAAATAAATGATGAATGGGATGTATTGGCTAAAAAATCCAAATTGATATTAAAAAAATCTGTTGTTCCATCAAAATTAATTACATTTTTACTGTTCATACCGTTTGGTATATATGTGGCCATATTAGTACCTGTAGCCTGAGTTGCATGACGTGAATTTCCACTTTTGTCATTCCACTGGCTAACCAAGCCACCACTTTGTGTTACAGTTGTTGCATCTGATGCATCTAACCATAAAGCTAGAGACGCTCCTAGATTAGCTGGAGTCCATTCTCTATTTGCTGTAATATTAGAACCAACACAAACACTTGATTCCGATAAACCTATCGTTGGAGATACACTGACTGTTGCGGTTACTGCTGTTCTGGTTGATGTTGTACATCCGTTATCGGTTGCATCTACATAATAAATAGTAGTTGCACTAATGCTTGGAGTGGTGAATGATGTACCTGTTCCTAAACTTGAGCCACCTGTTGGTGCTGCGTACCAATTGATTGTGCCTGTACTTGCAGTAGCTCCTAAAGTTACTGTTCCTGTTCCGCATCTAGCTGCTGGAGTTGTTGCGGTTATCGTTGGAGATACACTGACTGTTGCGGTTACTGCTGTTCTTGTTGCTGTTGTACATCCGTTATCGGTTGCATCTACATAATAAATAGTAGTTGCATTAATGCTTGGCGTGATGAATGATGTACCTGATCCTAAACTTGAGCCAGCTGTTGCTGCTGCATACCAATTAATGGTTCCTGCACTTGCAGTAGCTCCTAAAGTTACTGTTCCTGTTCCGCATCTAGCTGCTGGAGTTGTTGCGGTTATGGTTGGAAATGCAGTTACCGTTATTGTTTTGGTTGATTGTACTGAAGCACATCCACCACTTGTGGTTAATGTTAA
>CAMBHH010000045.1 GCA_945866505.1 Flavobacterium psychrophilum | reverse complement strand
GAAATTCCCGCTTTTTATTGCCGCTTCACTAAGCTCATTATACACTTTTCTGTTTGTCATAATCCAATTAGAAAACTACGCTTTACTGGTGGGAAGTATCGGCCTGTTTGCCATTCTTGCTGCCGTAATGTATTTTTCCAGAACCATTGATTGGAACAGCAGTAATTCCTGATTCAGTTTGTCAGTAAATTCAAAATGGACTCTTAACTTTATAGTTTAGAGTTCTTTTTTTATTGCTAGTGTAATAATTTATCCTTAAAATTAGTGCAATAGCAACTCTCAAACGGAATGAAAACTAAAATCGGAATTCTATACGCTACAGTCGACCGACAAACTTTGATACGAAGGTTTAGTTTATCAGCGATTTGAAGTGATTGCAAACTTTTATGTAAAACCTACGTTTATTTTTCCTAAATTCGTTTAAACAACAGGAAATATGCTCTTCCAAGGTCCAAAAATGGCAAGTAGCAGCAAAACCCTGTAGAAATTTTTAGTAATCTAGGTTCATATGAAAAACACAAATTATTTAAAAGAAGAACTCTACGAGCTTATCAAAACCGATAGCTCAATTTTTGATTTTATTCAAGAGTCATCTCTAGATGGTTTGTGGTATTGGGATTTGGAGCATCCTGAAGAAGAATGGATGAATCCTAAATTTTGGTCTGTTTTAGGATACGACCATCGAGAAATGCCACATAAAGCATCGGCTTGGCAAGATATTATCCACCCCGAGGATTTAAAATTTGCCACAGAAAATTTCATCAAGCATTGTGAAAACCCGGATCATCCTTATGATCAGACGGTACGTTATACGCATAAAAATGGTTCAACAGTCTGGATCATGTGCCGAGGTATGGCTGTACGGGATAAGCAGGGCAAACCAATAAGAATGTTAGGGGCTCATCAGGAAGTAACTGACATTAAAAACAAAGAATTAATTTTTTATAAGCATACTTCCTTACTTCGGGATTCCCAGCAAGTTTCGAAAACAGGGAGCTGGCAACTAGATTTAAAAACCAATGAGGTAGTCTGGACAGACGAACTATACAAAATGTATGGCTTTGACCCCAAACTGCCTGTCCCACCATATACAGAGCATATGAAGCTTTTCACTCCAGAAAGTTGGGAACAATTATCTGCTGCGCTAAGCCTTACTAGCAAAGAAGGTATTCCTTACGAATTAGAACTGACAACTACTCGAATTGATGGAAGCCACGGGTGGATGTGGGTGCGTGGTGAGGCTATATTTGATGACAATGAAAATATTATCGGATTACGGGGAGTCGCGCAAGATATTAGTGAGAAAAAATCACTTGAGCTAGAAAAAGAATCATTGTTAAAGCGGTTGAATTATGCTTTGGACGCTTCGGGTGATGGTATCTGGGATGCTACACTTGATGATGGCAAAACGATATATTCGAAGGCATGGGTAGAAATGCTAGGATATGAGGTGGGAGAGATTGCCTCATTAGGAAGTGAATGGTCAGACAGATTGCATCCTGATGATGCTGAATGTGTTTTTGCTGTAATTAATAAAGTAGCCCAGACGCGCGAAAATGGCGATGTCTTCAGCCAAAAATACCGATTTAGAAACAAAGTTGGGGAATACCTTTGGATATTGAACAAAGCGAAAGTTGTGGAGCGAAATGAAAAAGGAGAAGCAGTCAGAATTGTTGGTACACACACCAATATTACCAAACAAAAAGAAGCCGAAGAAGAAATCAAGAGGACGACTATACTTTTAGGGGCAGCCCAAAGTCTGGCTAAAATGGGTGCTTGGGAACTTGATCTGGTAACAGGTATAACTTTCTGGACGGATGAGGTTTACAGTATTCACGAAGTGGAAAAGGATTTTGACCACAACAGGGTAAATGGGATTGAGTTTTACCATCCCGACTACCGGCACGTTATTACAAAAGCCATCACAGATAGTATTGAACAGCAAATACCCTTTGATGTAAAATGCAAGTTTATTACAGCACAAAGTAACCACCGCTGGGTGCATGCCTCCGGGTATCCGGTGATCAAGGAAGGCAAATTAACCCACCTCATCGGGATGATTAAAGATATTACGCAGGAGGAAGCCGATAAAGAAGCCATTATCAAAGAACAAATGTTTTCCAAGCAATTACTTGAAAACATGGCAGATGGAATTTCGGTGGTTGATGTTGTAGGAAATCAAGTAGTGGTGAATAAGGCATTTTGTGAAATGACCGGATTTTCTGAAGACGAGCTCATTGGTCAAACAGCTCCTTATCCCTATTGGCCTCCTGAAGAACTGGAAAATATCGATAAAGTTTTCCAGCAGGCGTTGACTGCCCAACAGAATACTTTTGAACTGATCTTTCAAAAGAAGAGTGGCGAGCGTTTTCCCGTTCAACTGTCCACAAGTGCCTTAAAAGATAACGAAGGAAACAAGATCAACTACTTCGCTAATATCAAAGATATTACCGAGCAAAAAGAAGTTGAAGCAGAAATCAAGCGGACAACTTTACTTCTAGAGGCAGCCCAAAGCCTGGCCAAAGTAGGCGGTTGGGAATTGGATATAACTACTGGCCAATTATACTGGACAGCGGAAACGTATCGACTACACGATACTACCCCCGAGGAATTTAATCCAACAGTTGATGCTGGTGTAGATTATTTCTTGCCTGAATCAAAAAGACAAATCAGTGAGGCTCTGGAACTAGCCATAACAAAGGGTATCGGCTACGATTTATACTTGGAAACCTATACTTCCAAAGGAAGACAAATAGAGGTACGAACTACATGTTTGGTTACGGCAGTTGATGGGAAACCTACAAAATTAACAGGGATTTTTCAAGATATTAGCGAACAAAAAAAATCGGAGCAAGCACTAAAAGATAGTGAACTTCGCCTAAGTCTGGCTACTCAAGCAGGAGGCGTAGGGGTATGGGATTGGGATATTATAAAGAATATTGTGATCTGGGATGAACAAATGTTTGACTTGTATGGGGTAAGAAAAGAAGACTCCATAGTACCACTTGATGTTTGGACAAATGGAGTTTATGAAGAAGATAGGGAACAGAGCAACTTAGAACTAGAATTAGCAGTAAAGGGCGAAAAAGAATTTAATACGGAGTTCCGAATCCAACATCCCAACGGGGAGATTAAAAATGTTAGGGCACTTGGCACAGTAGTAAGAGATTCTGATGGCAATGCTATCAGAATGATTGGGACTAATTGGGACATCACCAAACACAAGCAGGCAGAAACCGCTTTGCGGACCTCCCGCGCCGAAATAAGTTCTATTCTGGATACTATCCCGTACTACGTGTTGCGCCTGAGACCAGATTTGACGATTCAATTTATTAATCGCACCTACCCCGGCGCAAATATTGACCAGGTGGTTAATACTCCCATTTTGAACTGGATTCAACCGGAACACCATACGAACTTTCAAGCGATGCTGACAATTGCACTAGAAACTGGCCAGTCTCAAGAATTAGAAACTATTGGTACTGGCACTGGCGGCGTTCCCGTTTGGTACCTCAGCCGAGTGAGCGCATTATGGGAAAACGAGAATATTGTGGGGCTGATTATGGTGGGACAGGACATTACTGAACGCAAGCAGGCAGAGCAAGAATTAATTAAAGCAAAAAAACAAGCAGAAGCCGCCAGCAAAGCAAAATCGGAGTTTCTTGCTAATATGAGCCACGAAATCCGTACACCACTCAATGGGGTGATTGGCTTTACCGACTTACTTACAAACACCCCGCTAAGCCCTTTACAACAGCAATATGCCAATAATGCCAATATATCAGGTAATGTACTATTGGGCATTATCAACGATATTATGGATTTTTCTAAGATTGAGGCAGGAATGTTGGAGCTTGAGGTGATTAAAACTGATATGGTCCAACTTTTAGAAAACAGCATCGATATTGTGAAATTCTCAGCAGCAAACAAAGAGCTGGAATTATTATTGGATATCGACCCTGCTATGCCTCGTTTTGCACATGTTGACTCTATTCGCATTACACAGATTTTAGCAAATATTTTAAGTAATGCCATCAAGTTTACGCATAAGGGCGAAGTTTTACTCAAAGCAGTATATCACGCACTTGAGGACAACCAAGGTACTCTTTCATTTTCCGTTCGAGATACGGGCGTCGGAATTACTGAGGAGCAAAAAGCAAAACTTTTCAAATCATTTTCTCAAGCCGACAGTTCCACTACACGTAAATTTGGAGGCACAGGTTTAGGGCTTGTCATTTCGCAAATGATTGCAGAAAAAATGGGAAGCAAAATCAACATCGACAGCACACCTGATGTTGGCACTACCTTCTATTTTGACATCATTACCAATTTTGAAGAGGGAGAAAAACTAGATACCACAAAGATTGCAGGCGTAAAACGCTGTTTGATTATTGATGACAATGACAATACACGTCTAATTCTGGAACAAATGCTTAAGCACTGGCAAATAGAATGTGACTCCTGCAGCAATGGATTTGAGGCACTACAAAAAATGGAATCCTCCAAATCATATGATGTAATTATCTGCGATTATGATATGCCCTATTTTAATGGCATCGAAACGATCCGTTCAATGAAGGATAAATTGAAACTCAGCACAGAAAAGCAAGCTGTTATTTTACTTTATTCCTCATTAGATAATACAGAGTTGAATCAAAAAAGTAAGGAATTAGGAATTCGTTTTCATCTGAATAAACCCATAAAGAGTCAAGATTTATTCAACTGCCTCTCTCAACTCGATCAAACATCAGAAACTATCACACAAAATGAAACTGAACAAACAGTAAATGCCAGTCATACAAGCGAAAAAATAAAAATTCTTATCGCAGAAGATAATACCTTGAATATGGTGCTTAGTAAAACCTTGCTTGCACAGCTGATGCCCCATAGCGAAGTGCATGAAGCAACAAATGGCCTAGAAGCTGTTGAGCAATACAAAAGCATTTCGCCTGATTTAATCTTTATGGACGTACACATGCCAGAACTGGACGGCATTGAAGCCACAAAAAAAATTAGAGCGTTGGAAGTCAATAAAAGTAATCGCCTTCCCATCATTGCCCTTACGGCAGGAGCATTAAAGGAAGGAAAAGATGCGTGTCTTGCAGCTGGAATGGATGACTTTTTAACCAAACCATTAGAATCCAAAAAAATACAAGCAGTATTGAATAAATTCTTTCATCAAGGGAAAAAGGTTAATGGTGATTTGGAAAATATAGAAGCTAAGAATGATTTTCATTTTGAATTTAGCGAACTATCAGCAAGTATTGGAAATGACCTGAAAGTGGCTCAAGAATTAATATCGATTGTACTAATTAATATTCCTATTATGATAGACCAACTTGAACTGGCTTACAGTGCAATAGATTTAGCAAAGATCAGTTCAATTGCCCATTCTATTGTAGGAAATTCTCTTTCTATGCGTTTTTGTATATTGGCTGATATTGCAGGAAAAATAGAAAATGGTGCCAACGATAATTCCTTCGAGTACTTAAAGGTTCTATTTACAGAACTAAAGCAGGAATGGGAAACGGTAAAGAATTTATTGCTACAAAAAATTGAGCATTGAAAGACTAAAAATTTATGCAGCAGCTAGAGTTTTTTTCTGTGAGCAAAACGCACATAGCTTCTAATATGCTACAGTTGATGGACAAACACTGAAAATCTGTCCTGTAATCAGAGATGTTTTAGTCGACAAAGCTAACTTCTGGCTTCAGGATATTAAAGGAAAAGTAACCCGTTTTGGCAAGTTTATCATTGGTGCAAGCATTCGCTATTGAAAACACAATCCCAAAATAATTAATTTCATAAATCAAACTAAAGGTTCCCTAGAAAAAAGGAATTTGACGTTTTACCAAACAATTTATAACCTCTTGAAAGCTAATTTAAAAAACTGATGAGTTTTTGATTTGCTTACCACTCTATTGTAATTCTTTAGTCCTGCGTCGGTGGGACTTTTTTTATTCGTTCTATTTTTACTGAAGCAGCCTTTGATACTATTACAATTCGTCGTCACAAACCAAAAGCTTTGTTAAATAATCCCATTACCACAAGCAAATAGAATATCTTTATAAAAGTGCACAGTACTAATTCTAAAACAAACACTATGGAAAATAATGATTTAGGTTCAAAAAAGATGAACAATAAGCAAAATACGCCCGAAGAATTCACCAACGAAATCCTACCTGAAAATTATGATCCTGCAGCAACAAAACTTGTTGCAGAAGTGGAAACCAACAGCAATGGAGACCAAAAAATCGTGCACAGAGCACGAAATGTCGATGCCAATCCGGAACTAAATACTACTGACGAGAACCAACAGCCCAGTTCTAGTGTCGAGTTATTTTCAGATAAGGAAACCCAGAGAATGATCGAAAACAAAGACCACAACTCGGATATTACGGCGCACCGCTATCCTAATTCGGACCCTGATAATCACGAAGATCGAGGAAACATCAAGTTAGACGAATAAGAGATTTGTCTTTGTTTAGGAAACGCCAATAAGAAAGAAATTTTTTGTTGGCTTTTTTTTCCTTGATAACTAGATTCTTAAAATATTATGTAAAAAATACGCTGATAATTCCATACTTTTACTTTTTAGAAAAACCATACTTTTATGTCAACCCTGCTTTCGTTTTTATTGGTATTTATAATTGCTCTAGCGATTGGTGTTTTCATTGGAAAACTCATTTTTTCGGCACGATTTCAATCTGAAAAAATAAGTTTAGAAGAAAAATTAATTGCTTCAACCAACCAGCTCACCCAACAAAAAGAGCAATTTTTGACAGAAAAAAACGCTTTCGTAAAGCAAGTAGAATTTTCAACTGCAGAAAAAGAAGGCATTCGTAATG
Organism: Flavobacterium psychrophilum; assembly: GCA_945866505.1. Lineage (GTDB taxonomy): Bacteria > Bacteroidota > Bacteroidia > Flavobacteriales > Flavobacteriaceae > Flavobacterium > Flavobacterium psychrophilum_H. Next base: position 13,024 of record CAMBHH010000045.1, on the reverse strand, counting down.
AAAAAGACAGTTTGGTTATTCAATTGACCAAGAAAGAAGTCGATTTTGAAAATCTTTGGCAACGCAACAAGGAACAAAAGGAGGAAGTAGAAAAACTTCAGGAAAAATTCACCAAGGAATTTGAGAATTTGGCCAATAAAATATTAGACGAAAAATCAAGCAAATTTACTGAGCAAAACAAGGAGAATATGAAAAATATCTTGTCGCCATTGCAAGATAAAATTCATTTGTTTGAGAAAAAAGTTGAGGATACTCATAAGGAAAGCATCGATTATCACGCGGCTTTGCGCCAACAAATTCTAGGTCTGAAAGAAATGAATTTACAAATGAGTAAAGAAACCTTAAACCTGACCAAAGCTTTAAAAGGCGACAGCAAAATGCAAGGCAACTGGGGCGAATTGATTCTAGAAAGAGTGCTGGAGAAATCAGGATTGGAAAAAGACCGAGAATATTTTGTCCAACAATCTCATACCAATTCAGAAGGGAACCGTGTCTTTCCGGATGTGGTAATCAATTTACCAGACGGCAAAAAAATGATTGTCGATTCGAAAGTTTCTCTGACGGCTTATGAAAAATACATCAACGAGGAAGATGATACTTTGAAAAGTAGCTTTTTAAAAGAGCATGTTAATTCAATAAAACGTCACGTCGAGCAATTGGGTGATAAAAATTACCACGATTTATACCAAATAGAAAGTCCAGATTTCGTGCTCCTTTTCATCCCAATGGAACCCGCGTTTGCCTTGGCGCTGAACGACGACACGGCTTTATATAACAAAGCTTTTGAAAAAAATATTATCATTGTGACGCCTTCGACTCTTTTGGCAACTTTGCGCACGATTGATAGCATGTGGACGAACCAAAAACAGCAAGAAAATGCTTTTGAAATTGCGCGTCAAGCGGGTGCTTTGTATGATAAATTTGAGGGTTTTGTTGCCGATTTAATCAAGGTTGGCAAGAAAATAGACGAAAGCAAAGGAGAATACCAAGGCGCAATGAACAAACTCGTTGATGGAAGTGGTAACTTGATAAAAAGAGTTGAAAATTTAAAAAAAATGGGGGCGAAAACACAAAAATCTATACCCGAAAACATATTAATTAGGGCTGGAAAAGACGAAAATCTTGAATTAAATTAAAAATATTATGAAGAAATTTTTAGGAATTACTATTGGAATTATACTTTTATCAGCAGTTGGCTACTTTGCCTTTTTGTATAATGCAACTTATAGTGAAGGCGTTCGCTCTGGGGAATTGATAAAATTTAGCAACAAGGGAATGGTGTTCAAAACCTATGAAGGGGAATTGAGCCAAGGCATTTCGGGTGCTCAAATTTTCAGCTTCTCCGTATTAGATAGTAATGAAAAAGTTATTGCTGATTTGAAAGCATTGGAAGGCCATTACGTAAAATTAACTTATGTAGAACGGTATAAAACATTCCCTTGGTGGGGAGATTCTAACTATTTTATAACTGAGGTAAAAGAAGAGAATTCTCCTTTCAAAATAAAATAACTAATCTGAAAATAGTGGATGCTATTTCTAGAAATTATTTCACATTTCAGCTTAAATGTCAAGGATTTTGACATTGAAATTCCTAAAATTCTCATTTTGAAAGTGGCAGAAAAAGTGAATGTTACTATTCATTTTTTGATCCAGTAGCACTATTTGGATAAGCAGTCCTGGAAAGCCAATTCTAGTTTGTCAAATTTAAATTGGAATCCTGTTTTTTCAATTTTTTCCGAAGAAACTCGCCGTCCTTTCAAAATAATTAATGCCATTTCTCCCATTGCTAATTGTATCAAAAAAGCTGGGACGTTAGGTAACCAAAGCGAATACCCAAAGATTTTTGCAAATGTTTTTGAAAAGATTTTATTGTTTGTATTATCATTGATCGCAGCGTTGTAAGCACCTGACATTTCAATATTCTTTAAAGCTCCAAGATAAATAGAACACAAATCATCGATGTGAATCCAAGGCATATACTGCTTTCCAGAACCCATTGCTGCACCCAATCTGTATTTAAAAATCGGGGTTAATTTCTTCAAAAAGCCTTCGCCATTTCCTAGCACTATTCCCGTTCTTATTTTTACAGTACGAATCCCTAAACTCTCAATTGTATCGGCAGCGGCTTCCCATTTTTGGCAAGTTGACCCTAAAAAATCATCTTCAGCGGCTGTAGTTTCGGTACAAATTTCTGAACCATTAATCGCTCCGTAAATCCCAACCCCTGAGGCTGAAACAAAAGCCTCAAGCTTTTTATTATTCTTTTTTAGAACCTCATAAATTAGTTGAATCGATTTTTCTCTACTTTGCACAATGGCCTCTTTTCGTTTGGCTGTCCATCTTTCGTCGGCGATGCCTTCACCGGCTAGGTGAATGATATAATCAGCTTTCAGGACGGCTTCTTCATCGATGGAATGCTTATCAATATCCCACCTGAAATAGGAAATATCAGTAGTATTCTCTTTGTAGCTTCTGCTTACAATTGAAACAGAGAAATCATTTTGAATTAACAAACGGGTTAAATATTTTCCGATAAAGCCCGTTCCTCCTGTAATTAATACATTCTTTTTCATTACACAAATTTAGGCAATATAATTGGACAATTAAAGATTAACAATTATTTTTGTTTAACTTATGTTGTTTTATGTTAAACAATTTGTACCTTTGTAGTACAAAATAAAATTATAACGTAATGGCAACTAAAAAAACATCGATAACTAGAGACAAGATTGTTTCTCTTTATATGACGTATCGACTTGAAAACACAACTAAACCGAAATCAGTTTATTTGTTTGCAAAGGAAAATGGTTTTGATGAAGCGGTATTCTATTCCTTTTTTGGCACTCTAGAAAGTGTGGAAAAAGAAATTTATAAAATTTTTATCGAGAAAGCCGTAGAGATGATTCAAAAAGATCCTGCTTATGATAATTACAATATGAAGAGCAAGATGTTGAGTTTCTATTTTACATTTTTTGAACTGTTGTCTGCCAATAGAAGCTATGTCCTACTTAGCTTAAACGAAAACAAGAATCAGTTAAAAAACCTAATGTTACTTTCAGGTCTTCGCACCGAATTTAAAAATTATGTTTCAGACATTATTACCGACGAAGTAAGAACACAATATGAAAAATTTCAAAATTTTCAAGAAAAAGCAATTATGGAATCTTCTTGGCTTCAGTTTCTTTTGATTTTAAAATTCTGGCTAGACGACGATTCTCCTTCTTTTGAAAAAACGGATTTATTTATAGAAAAATCCGTGAAAGCTGTTTTTGACGTTTTCAATATTATTCCATTAGAAAGTGTTCTAGATCTTGGAAAGTTTTTATACAAAGAAAAAACACAAAAAAATTAATGAAAACATTAGACTACATTCCTACTTCAAAAATCGAAAGAGCTACAAAACTCGTTCAAACTGGTGCTAAAGTGGGTGTCAATTACCTGAAATATTATGGCGAAAAAATGGTCAATAGCGATTTAAATCGTGATAAACTGAATGAAAACAATGCCGAAGATATTTATGACGGGCTTAAAAGTCTCAAGGGAAGTGCACTTAAAGTAGCTCAAATGTTGAGTATGGACAAAAGTTTTTTGCCACAAGCCTATGTCGAGAAATTTTCATTGTCTCAGTTTTCAGTGCCACCACTTTCGGCTCCGCTGGTTTTGAAAACTTTTAAAGCCAATTTTGGGAAAACACCCTATGAAATTTTTGACGAATTTGATGCCTTTTCTGTTAATGCTGCCAGTATTGGGCAAGTGCATTTAGCTGTAAAAAACGATAGAAAGCTAGCAGTAAAAATACAATATCCAGGAGTTGCCAATAGCATTTCATCAGATTTGGCTTTAGTAAAACCAATCGCGATTCGAATGTTTAATCTTCAGGGGAAAGATTCTGATAAATATTTTAAGGAAGTAGAAGATAAATTGACAGAAGAAACCAATTATTTATTGGAACTACAACAAAGTGAAGAAGTTGTTGCTGCCTGCCAAAAAATAGAAAATCTAGTTTTTCCAAGGTATTATCCAGAATATTCATCCCAGAAAATTATCACAATGGATTGGATGTCTGGTATTCATATTTCAGAGTTTTCTAAGAAAAATAAAAATCAGGTAATTGCTGATAAATTGGGTCAAGCACTGTGGGATTTTTATATGTATCAAATTCATATCCTGAGAAAAGTTCACGCGGATCCACATCCAGGAAATTTTTTGGTTAGTCCTGAAAATCAGCTAGTGGCAATTGATTTTGGTTGTATGAAACAAATTCCGAATGAGTTTTATGTTCCTTATTTTGAGCTAATCGATAAGAAAGTTATTGACAACGAAGAACTATTTAGCCAAAAATTATTCGAATTAGAAATTCTTAGAGAGGATGATTCGGCAGCAGAAGTAGCATATTTCACAGCTCTTTTTTACGATTTGTTGTCACTGTTTACTCAGCCTTTTCAATCTAAAACCTTCGATTTTTCGGATGAAGAATTTTTTGAAAATATTGCGAAATTGGGAGAGCGATTTTCAAAAGATACTAATCTGCGAAAAATGAATGGCAATCGCGGTTCCAAACATTTTATTTATATGAACCGAACATTCTTTGGATTGTACAATTTAATGTTCGATTTAAAAGCAAAAATCGTGGTGAATGAATTTAAAAAATACCAAGATTGAAAAAAGAATTGTCAGATATTGAGAAAGACCGAATCATAGAAATGGCGTGGGAAGACAGAACTACCTTCGATGCTATTTTAATGCAATTTGGATTGAAGGAACAAGAAGTCATCAACTTAATGCGAACAGAGATGAAACCTTCGAGTTTTAAAATGTGGCGTGAAAGGGTTCAAGGTCGTAAAACGAAGCACGAAAAACTAAGAGATTTTCAAGAAGGCAGGTTCAAATGTAGTAGGCAAAGACAAATCAATAATAATAAAATCTCTAAGAGATAATTAGTTTAAAGAATGAAAAATATAGTAATCATTGGCGGAAGCAAAGGAATAGGAAACGCCATTTTGGTGCAACAATTAGAGACAAACATAGTTCATAACCTTAGCCGAAATACACCTGATATTTCACATCCCAACCTCAAACATTACGCTGTTGATGTATTAAAAGATGCCCTTCCAGACATTGAAAATATTGACGTTTTAATTTATTGTCCGGGTTCCATTAATTTGAAACCTATTGGTAGTTTGAGCATCGACGATTTTAGAAATGATTTCGAAATCAATGTTATCGGTGCTGTGAAAACCATTCAGAAATATTTACCAATCCTAAAAAAAGGTACGAATCCGTCTATCGTTTTGTTCAGTACTGTGGCGGCAAAATTAGGAATGCCCTTTCACGCCAGTATCGCAACTGCAAAATCGGGAATAGAAGGTTTGGTAAAATCGCTTGGAGCTGAATTAGCATCGGTAGTTCGGATTAATGCTATAGCTCCAACTATTACGGAAACCACATTGGCAGCAGGAATTCTAAGAAACGATCGAATAAAAGAAAGTATGATGGAACGGCATCCGATGAAAAACTACTTAAAACCCGAGGAAGTGGCAAGTATGGCCAACTACCTTATTTCTGAAAATGCAAAATCAATCTCTGGACAAGTTTTTGAAATGGATTACGGTATTGTGACATTCAAAATATAAAAAAACCAAAATAACTTAATTACTGAATCAATAAATTGAAAATGATAGCCAAACAAGCAAAAAGTTACGAAAAAATAGAAAAATACGATCAAGAAACCACTTCAATAATCGCCGATAATTACCGCAGTATAATTGAAAATTTAGGGGAGAATATCTATAGAGAAGGTCTTGAAAAAACACCTGAAAGAGCTGCAAAAGCTATGCAATATCTTACTCATGGTTATGGCTTAGATCCGCTTAAAATTATGCAATCTGCTCTTTTTACCGAAGATCACAAGCAAATGATTGTGGTCAAGGATATCGAAGTGTACTCGATGTGTGAACACCATATGTTACCATTTTTCGGCAAAGCACATATTGCGTACATTCCCGATGGAAAAATTGTTGGTTTGAGTAAAATTCCCAGAGTTGTAGATGCTTTTTCAAGAAGAATGCAAGTTCAAGAAAGATTAACTGACGAGATAAAAAATTGTATTCAAGAAGCGCTAAATCCTTTAGGAGTTGCAGTGGTAATTGAAGCTCAGCATATGTGCATGTGTATGCGCGGTATTCAAAAACAAAATTCAGTTACTACAACCTCATCATTTAATGGTGCTTTTGAAAAAAACAAAACAAGAAAAGAGTTTATAAGTTTGGTTTCGAATAAATTGAGTTAACTTTAACGAGTTAAAAATCAATACATGAAAATTCTCTTAACAGGTGCAACAGGTTATATTGGCAAGCGGCTTTTACCTATTTTGGTCGCTCAAGGTCACGAAATTATCTGTTGTGTAAGAGATAAAAATAGGTTTTATTGTCCCGAAGAATTTCAGAAAAACGTCACGATCATTGAAGTTGACTTTCTCGAAATAGAAACATTAATTGCCATTCCAAGAGATATCGACGCAGCTTATTATTTGATTCATTCCATGTCGGGTTCAGATAATAATTATGACGAATTAGAAAAAATTTCTGCAGAAAATTTTGTGGAAAGTATTGATAAAACCAACGCGAAACAAGTTATCTATTTGAGTGGAATAGTCAATGACAAATCACTTTCCAAGCATTTGGCCTCGAGAAAAAAAGTGGAAGATGTTTTGAATAGTGGAAAGTTTGCAATGACAACACTGAGAGCTGGAATCATAGTTGGTTCTGGAAGCGCTTCGTTCGAAATAATTCGGGATTTAATCAACAAGCTACCGTTGATGATTACTCCCAAATGGCTGAATACCAAATGCCAGCCTATTGCCATTCCAGATGTTTTGGAATTTTTATCAAAATCACTATTGAATCCTGTTACTTACGACAAAAGCTTCGACATTGGCGGTCCTGATATTCTAACCTACAAAGAAATGCTTTTGGGTTTTGCAAAAGCAAAAAAATTAAAAAGGTGGATTTATACCGTACCCATAATGACACCCAAATTATCTTCTTATTGGCTGTACTTCGTAACCTCAACTTCTTATAAATTGGCTGCCGCATTGGTCAGCAGTATGAAAGTAGAAGTTGTTTGCCGAGACAACAAAATTAATGATTTGTTGGGCGTACAACCTATGTCGTATGAACAAGCCTTGTCAAGAGCTTTGATCAAAGTAGATGAAGATAAGGTAGCTTCAAGCTGGAAAGATTCCTTGGTAAGTGGTAGATTTAACAGCAATATTTCTAAGTTTTTGAAAGTTCCCAAAAAAAATTGTTACATCGACAGACGAAAAAAAGAAATTGAAAACCGAGAGTTCACTATCGATAGAATCTGGTCTATTGGTGGAGAAACGGGTTGGTATTATGGCGATTGGTTATGGAGTTTACGGGGATTCATAGATCGGTTATACGGCGGTGTCGGCTCACGCAGAGGAAGAACCAACAAACACGACATTCACGCTGGAGATGCTTTAGATTTTTGGCGGGTTTTGTACGCCAATAAAGCAGAGGGAAAATTAATTTTATTTGCCGAAATGAAATTGCCAGGGGAAGCTTGGCTCGAATTTAAAATCATCAATAATACCCTATATCAATCAGCCACATTTAGACCAAAAGGCATTTGGGGAAAATTGTATTGGTATGCCGTTTTACCCTTTCACGGATTTATATTTCAAGGAATGCTAGACAGGCTAATAAAATGATTTATTTCAAAATCCCCGCTTTATAAGTCTCGATTGCACGATCCCTAGCAAAAGCGTGATCAACCATTGGCTGGCCATAACCTAGATCGAATTCAGGAATCCATTTTCGGATGTAAATTCCTTTTTCGTCAAATTTCTGTAGTTGAATTTCTGGATTAAAAACACGGAAATAAGGCGCAGCATCGCAACCCGTTCCCGCTGCCCATTGCCAGTTTCCGACATTGGATGACAATTCAAAATCTAATAACTTTTGGGCAAAATAGGCTTCGCCCCATTGCCAATTGATTAATAAATGCTTACAAAGAAAACTCGCCACCACCATTCGGACTCTGTTGTGCATATAGCCTGTTTCATTCAATTCACGCATCCCAGCATCCACCATTGGGTAGCCTGTAGCTCCAGAACACCAGCGTTTGAAATCTTCTTCGTCGTTCCGCCATTGAATTCCGTCATAAGCGGATTTGAAATTATGAGTAACTACTTTTGGAAAACTGAACAGAATTTGCATAAAAAACTCTCTCCAAATCAATTCGCTCAAAAAAACATCGTTTTTATGAACAGCCCAATTCACTAATTTCCGAATGCTGACTGTTCCAAAACGCAAATGTGGCGAAAGATGTGAGGTGCTATCCAAAGCAGGGAAATCGCGCGTTTCATGGTAATTCGAAACATTTTTCAAATTATGAGGAATGACTTTTATAGCACTTTCTTCAAATCCGATTTGGTCTAATGTTGGAAAAGTAAAATTGTTTTTATAGAAATTAGAAAAATTTTCGGATGCATCATATTCTTGAACTGGCGCCATTGATTTGTATTTTTCTAACCATTTATTTTTATAGGGAGTGTAAACAGTATAAGGCAAACCATCCGCTTTGGTGATTTCTTTCTCCTCAAAAATGACTTGATCTTTGAATGAAAAAGAAGCTACTTCATTAATTTTCAAAAATTCACCAATAGCTAAATCTCTTTCAATAGCATAAGGTTCATAATCCTTATTAAAGAAAACTTCTTTGATATCGAATTCTTGTATTAACTGCTGCCAAACTTCTAGTGTTTTTCCCTTTTTAACCAAAAGAGAATTTCCTATCTCCTGAAGTTTTACATTAATTTTAGAAAGTGAATCGTGAATAAAACCGACTCGAGCGTCATTTTTTGGTAAATTCTCCAAAATAGCTTCGTCGAAAATAAACAAAGGGACTACTGGATATTTAGAATTCAAAGCGTGAAACAAACCAACATTATCTTCTAATCGCAAATCCCTACGAAACCAAAAAAAGGTTATTGCTGGTTTACTCATTTTTTAGAATTAAAAATTTCGTCCACTTTTGTAACTCGATAAGCAAAAATTTCATTCAACTTATTTTTAACCACAAGAGTATTCATTATTCTACCTATGAAACCCAAAGGCAAAGCATAATGAACCAAATCGGTCATCTTTGTACCGTTTTCAGTAGCTTCAAAAAAATGTTTGTGGTGCCACAAAGCATAGGGACCAAAACGCTGTTCGTCCACAAAATAGCTGTTTTCTTTTACGTAAGTGATAACCGTCATCCAACTTAGTTTTAAACCAAAAAGGGGTGACACTTTGTATTGAATTATTTGTCCGGCATACATTGGTTTATTATCAAAATCAGTGATTTGAAAACCCATATCTTGAGGTGTAATCTTTTGCAAATTCTTTGGACTTGAAAAGAAAGCCCAACATTCTTCTACGCTTGCATTGACAACCTGAACCGTTTCTTTTGAATATACTTTCATTTTTATAAAAATTTAATTTGGGTTTTGAACCGTTCGATTTATTTATATTCTTCTTGAGTTAATGGTTTTTCTATTTTTTTAATTAATACCAAACTCATCAATAACATCGAAAAGGCATAACCGATATCTTCGATTGGGATTGTACCTAAGCGAATTCCTAAGTTTTCGGCATTATTATAAGACACAACTGGTTCATCGATAAAACTTCCTGTTAATATTCCATTAATAATTGAAAACGGGATCAAGATTATAAGAAAGCTAATAAAATATGAATTAAGAATATTTGGAGCTTTAAAAACTGCGTAACTTAAAATCAACACCAAAGTACTGTAATTAATTACGGTATACCATTTGTTGTAATGTAGAAAAATAGTAGGCAAAAGTACTGCCATCAAAATCCAATATATAGTTTTTACAGTTTTGTCTGTAAGATATACCTTTGGACAAAAATATTGAAATGCAAAATGAATGAAGATACTAGCGTAAGGAATACAAATGAAAAACAACCACTCTTCTATAGGTAATTCGAATAGTTCAATTCCTGAATGGTATCGTGGGTTGAAACTCCATACGCCGATTTTAGTGAAAATGATATCCCAAACAATAAAAAAAACAGCTGTAATTAAAATTGACAAAAAAACGGCTTTCCAACGTTTATAGTATTGCATTCTGTTCTCAAAACTAAATAGCAACGGTACAATAAGAGAAGCGATATTTAGAAATAGATATAATGACATAATGAAAATGTGAGAGTCGCAGTTGAAACTTTGGACTTTTTTGAAGCGTAAATCTTTAAAATAAAAAATATTTGTAAAATTGTAAACTGTGTATTAGTACTACTTAAATTTTAAAGAATTTAAAAGGCACAAATAGCATTCCGAAAACCTCTCCATTTTCCTTTCCTAAATTTTTGTGGTGTACTTTATGACCTTTTCGAAGTGCTATTAAATATTTGTTTTTAGTATTTTTAAATAACTTAAAACGTTGGTGAATAATAATGTCGTGAACAATAAAATAACTCAAGCCGTACGCAAGTATTCCAAGACCTATGAAAAATTGGAAGTCAAAATTGTTAGAACCACCATTATACATAAGGTAAATACTTGGTAAAGCAAAAATCACAAAAAACAAATCATTGCGTTCAAATACATTAGCATATTTTGGTTGATGATGATCTTCGTGTAGATACCATAAAAATCCGTGCATCACATATTTATGAGTACACCAAGTAATGCATTCCATTATTAGATAAGTAGCCAAAAAAATTAAAAAAGAAATCATTTGTAGCATGTTTTATTGTTTATACAAAAGTACGCACTTAAACCAATTTCAATTTGTAAGTTACGAAAGAATTGGCAAATAAAATCCCTTTACTATAATTTGAAACCCGTATTCTTTCGCTGCCAATCTTGTGACAGGGTGTATTTTCTAACTTTCTCAACAATTTTTTATAATAAACATAAGCGGTATAAACGCCGAATTTAGCTTCTAAAGGCAATTTTCTAATTCCTTGCAACGCTACTGCGAAATCCTCTTCAATTTCTTTAATAATCAAAGCTTTAGAACTTTCATCAAAGGATTTTAAATCAAATCCTGGGAAATAATTTCGATTTAAAACTAAATTATCGTCTTTCAAATCTCGTAAGAAATTAACTTTTTGAAAAGCAGAACCCAATCGCATCGCTTCATCTTTCAATTCTTCATATTTTTCATTATCACCGTTGACAAAAACTTTCAAACACATTAAACCTACGACATCAGCAGACCCATAAATATATTCATCATATTCTTCTTTAGTATGATAATTAGATTTTATCAAATCCATTTTCATACTTTTTAAGAAGGATTGAATCATATCGTCAGAAATATTGTATTTAGTGACGGTTTGTCTGAAAGAATTCAAAATTGGATTTAAACTAATACCTAATTTTTGCGCTTTATAATATTCCTCTTCAAAGTCGTGTATTAAGGTTTCTTTGTCAAAACCGTGAAAAGAATCGACGATTTCATCAGCAAAACGAACAAAACCATAAACACTGTAAATCGCGTCTCTAATACTTGGCGCAAGCATATGTACTGCCAAAGAAAACGATGTGCTATAGCTTTTTGTGACTAAGACACTACATTTAAAAGAAACATCATCAAATAATTTTTTCATTAACAAATAGTATTAAGCAATTGCTGTATAAAAGGCATATTAAAAGCCAAGGAAATACATAAATTCATCGTCAAAAATATAAAATCAACTTAGCATTGACTAATTTTCTTGAAAACTTTTTTTAATCAAATCTGAAACTATTTTACCTGAAATTATTGAAGGTGGAACGCCTGGCCCTGGAACAGTCAATTGTCCGGTGAAAAATAAATTTTTTACTTTTTTGCTTATAATCTTAGGTCTTAAAAAAGCGGTTTGAGTAAGAATATTGGCTAAGCCATACGCGTTTCCTTTGTATGAATTGTAATCGTTAATGAAATCGGTCACACAAAAACTTTCTTTAAAAATAATGTTATCCATTACTTTTTGTTGTGTCAGCGTTTCAAATCTTTCTATTATATTTTTAAAATATTTTTCTCTTATTTCGGGAGAATCTTCAATTCCTGGAGCAATTGGAATTAAGAAAATGCCAGCTTCTTTTCCCACTGGGGCAACGCTTTCGTCGGTTATACTTGGAAAACTAGCATAAAATAGTGGCTTTTCAGGCCATTTCGGATCATCATAAATGTCTTTGGCGTGCACATCAAACTCGGTATCAAAAAACAACGTATGATGTGAAACATTTTTTATTCTTTTGTCAAAGCCAACATAAAATAGGAGTGAAGATGGTGCAAATATTTTAGAATCCCAATAGTTTTCAGAATAGCCTCTATATTTTTTATCCAATAAGGTTTCAGTATGATGGTAATCGGCTCCGCTTAAAACCACATCAGAATATATTGTTTTTCCATTTGAAACTACGCTTCTAACAACGCCTTCTTCAACATTGATTTTTTCAACATTTTGGTTTGTTTCAATTTTCACACCCAATTCTGCTGCCAAAAGGTTCATCGCTTTTACTACTTCATACATTCCACCTTTGGGATGCCAAGTACCTAAGCCAAAATCAGCATAATTCATAAAACTATAAAAAGCTGGTGTGTTAGATGGTTTTGCTCCAAGAAAAAGTACTGGAAACTCCATTATTTGTTGAAGGCGATTATTCTTTATTTTTTTTCGAACAGAAGTCCTAATGGTACTAAAAAATTGATTTGCTTTCCTGATGGTTACAGGTGTAATTAGTTCCGTTATGGATATTCCTGGTCGATAAACTAAGTCTTTTATGGCCACATCATAATTATGCTTGGCGTTATCAAGAAATGATTTTAAATGTATGGAACTTCCTTTTTCTTCATTTTCAAATACGCTATAGATATTTGGTAAATTATCAGGAATTTTTATCGAATCTAAATCGCCGAAAAAAACTTCATAAGCTGGATTCAGTTTCTCAAGGTGATAATAATCGGATGGCTTTTTTCCGAAATCAGCAAAGAATTTCT
>CAMBHH010000044.1 GCA_945866505.1 Flavobacterium psychrophilum | reverse complement strand
TTGATATCCGTAATTAAATCGGCTTGTTTGTTCAAAACTGTGTCCGAAGCGGCAAAGGTATAATCCGTCAACGCAGAACGAACGGTGATTTCACCAATGTTTTTTATGACTTTGTTGATTTTGTGATTGAGTCTAAAATCCAATTCCTCCGTTAGCCTTTTTAGCGCCATTACAACTGCGCCTTGTTTCACTTCTTTGCCAAATTCCGACTCCAATTCGAGCATAATATTCCGTGACAATGACGTCAAGTTGATAATGCCAAGGGACAATGCGTTTAACAGAAATGGCTTTGTTTTGATGTAATTTTCTACAATTGAGGAAACAGTTTTCATTTTTTTAGTTGTGTTAGTTTTTAAGGAAATCACCGTTTTTTTTCGGAAGATTTAGAATATAAAATCTACGATTCCTTAAGATTATTGTTTGTAAACTTTTGCAAATATAAATAAAAAAACAAATTGTTACAAATCAAACAAAAATAAATTATTTAAAAGTGATAAAAGGCATCCATTATATGTTCCACGCCAAAATTCTTACCTTCTTTATGAACGGCAATGATGTCAAAACGTACTTCAATATCCAAGTCTTTTGAAATAACGTATTCGTTTACTGCCTTCACTAAAAGTTGAATTTTCTTGGGTTTTACAAAGTCTTGAGGTAAACCAAAATCGAGTGAAGAGCGTGTTTTTACTTCAATAATGGCAAGTATATTTTCTTTTTTGGCAATAATATCGACTTCGGCTTTCTGGAATGTCCAGTTCGTTTCTAGAATTTCATAGCCGTTTTTTTGAAGAAATTCAACCGCTATTTCTTCTCCAAGTTTTCCTAAATCGTTGTGGTCGGCCATTTTGAAAGTTAGAGGTTAGAGGTTAGAAGTGGGAAGTTGCGAGTTACTCAAAAGTGAGTTTCGAAGTTGTTGTATTTAATTCTAAAGAGACTTGTTTGCCAAAAATCAAGGCTCGGTTGTCGCGAAAATGTCCCGCCGGAAAATTATAAAGTACTGGAAACGAATATCCTTTGGTTACATCTTCGATAATTTGGTTGGCATTTTTCCCCCAAGGAATGTCGTTGTCTTTCATTTTAGTCATTGTTCCAACGATTAAGCCATTCAAATTATCAAAACAACCGCAACGTTTTAAACTCATCATCATTCGGTCGATGTGGTACAAATATTCGTCTAGGTCTTCGATGAAAAGTATTTTTCCTTTGCAATCGATTTGAGCATTCGATCCCATAAGACTGTATAAAATAGACAAATTTCCGCCCACAATTTCGCCTTTGGCATTTCCTAATCTATTCGATACCTCAGATGGAATTTCATATTCTAGGCTTTCGCCAAAAAGTGATTTCCGTAAACTCTCTATCGATTCTGTGCTGGCTTTTCCCACGGTTATAGGCATTGCGCCGTGAATGGTGGCAATATTTAAGTTGTTGATATAACTGTGAATTACGGTTACGTCGCTGAAACCTACAATCCATTTTGGATTTTTTTTGAATTTTGTAAAATCCAGTAAATCAATCATTCTTATAGTTCCATAACCGCCACGAACACACCAAATGGCTTTAATATTTGGATTATCTAATTGGTGTTGAAAATCCGCTGCTCGTTCGGCATCTGTTCCCGCCAATTGGTTATTGTCCAATCCAATAGTTTTGCCAATTACGACTTCCAATCCCCAACTGTGCAATAAATCGATGGCGGGTTTCAAGTTGTCGTCAATATTTTTTCGGGCAGTTGCTACCAAGGCTATCGTATCTCCTTTTTGTAAACTAGCGGGAATTTTCATAGGTATTTGGGCTTGAATGTTGGAAAATTGTAAAACAAAAATAAGGATTAGAAGTCGATATAAAACTATATTTTGGCTAGCCAATACTTTAATATTAATTTTGAATCCCATAGAAATCATAGTTTATGATTTGTTTAAAGTCGCTTTGCTCAACATAGATCATATAGCTACTAGCAAACAAAATGCCTGTGTATTTCTTTAAAAATTTAACTTTATAATCTATGTGGTTCAAAAATAATAATCAAATTCGAGTTATGAATTAAAAAAACAATTTGTTTTCTTATTTTTATTCCACCAAGAACTTTTTAACAATTGATTGTTCGCCTAAACCGATTTTGGCATAATAGATTCCTGCCGGAAAATCAATGTTCAATTGGATTTCGCCATTGAATTTTTGGTCCAATATTTTTGCGCCAAGACTATTATAAATTTCGACTGTTGCTTTTTCCTTCAGACCTGAGATTGTAATAAATTTATGTGCAGGATTGGGATAGAGATTTATTTTTAAATGCGCAAAATCATTGGTCGATAGATTAAAATGCCAAGCTTGACCCGCTTTTGAACCCCAAATATAATTAGCCAAATCGGGATAATCAATAAATGGATTTCTGTTGACTTGCCAAGTGTAAATGTAATTATTGCGATTCATTTCAAAATCATCTGCTGGATCTAAGATATTCCACTTTAATAAAGAAGCCAAATCGCCTAATTGGCCAACGGTAGCATCGGGAATATCACCATTAACAACACTCAAAGCATTGTAGCGAATAGCCATATAAAAAAGTGAACGAGCCACATCGCCTTTCCACGATCCCATTGTTCCACTTGGACCGTCGTAGCCCGTTAAGCCATAATCGTTATTGCCCCGCGAACTATTTTCAGGTCCGTCTTCGGCACGAATATGATGTGCATCGGCGTGACCAGCAAGAATATCATTTGCATTTGTTGTATTCCATTTGTTAATTCCATCAGGAATACTCGCTGTTCCGTTTGAAAAACCACCGCGTGATTGTGGATAGATGTGTTCGCGATTCCATTTTCCAGTATTCGTTCCAGTGTCTTGAAAGTCAATTTTAGACCGGGATTGTTCTACATACATTAACCAAACTTGATTACTGTTTTTAGGGTTTTGATCAGCAGTTTTTAGAATTTCGATAAGATCGCCATAATTGTGAGCATGAACTACAGCTGGATTGGCAATAATATCCAGAATTGCTTGCTTTAATGCAGGTCCAGAAAGCCCCTCGAGCGTTGCATAATATCCATTTGGGGCAGTGTTCGAAATTGTTCCGTAAGTTGGGTTCAAAGGAGATCCATACGAAGCAATGGTGAAATCATTGTCTAAAACTCGTATCTCAATATTGTCATTAAGGAGTATGTATTGCGATGGAATCGTACCAATACTAATTTTTAAAACCTCATCACCTTCATTTAAAATATCGTCGACAAGGGTAATAGTTGTGGTAAAACTTTTTGTTCCTTTTGGAATTGTAATTGCAGTATTTCCTGTAAAATCGGTCGTTTTGAATGTTGCATTGTTTAATGTAAAAGTAAATGACAAATCACTTGTTACATTGGTTTGTGTGGTAAATGTTATGGAGAAACTTTCGCCTTCGGTTTTGTTCGTAACACTCACTGATATACTTATTCCGTTGAAAACAATGCCACTTCCGTCATTATTAGCGCCCGGTGTTGGATTTTTAGTTTCAAAAGTACCATCGTTTTTTCTTTGGATAGATTGCGTTTCTGATCGATTATTTTGACCCTCATTATATTGAACACTTACGCCTAATATATCCATTAAGCCCACTGCGTCGGGATCATTTGTGTCGTACATTAAAGCATCAACCAAGTTTGTTTTTGTTGCTAGTGTATTATCGGGAAAGAAAGATAGACCACTTCGATAAAGTGCCACACCGTCTGCGCCATTTTGAATTACATTGTCGGGAAATATTTCAACTGGAGTTGGTGAAACCATCGAATTTCCAATTACAATTATCCCGTTGGCATCAGTTGCTAATCCCCTTAAATCGATGGTTATATAGCTTTTATTTGCAGATGTAGAAGTAGGGTTTCCATTAAAGAATACTAAAAGATAACCGTCTAACGAAAAATTAGGAACTAATGATTTTAGTTCAACAAATTCTCTATCGTCAGTGCCGGGTGTATCGGTATCTAACTCGTTAATGACTACTTGTGCATTCGAAATAGTATAAAATAACAATGTGAATACAAAAATTATTTTTTTCATTATTTTGGTTAATTTAGAAAAAAAAAGGCTTCTATCAAAGAAGCCTTTTATAGATTTATTTAAAAAAATTAATTCACAATAATATTATCCAATTGTAAAGTGGAAGTAACCGCTGGAAAAGCGTTTGCATCTCCAGAATATTCAAAAACAAAATATCCATTTCCGATTACAGTTGATGGAATAGCATAATTACCACTTGCTGTAAATGAGCTTCCATAACCAGAGGCTGGGGTTGAGGGAATTGTAAATATTGAAGTAATATCAACCATTTTTGTCACATCAATTGCGCCTCCTGCTGTGTAATTTGTTGCTAGAACATAATACACTTTTAACACTGCACCATTCCAAAAGCCCATATTAGATCTGAATGAAAAATTATTAGCGGCAGTCATATTAACAGGAACAAAGAAGTAAGATTTATTTGCACCACCTGAACCAAAAGAGGTTACTTGAATGTATTTATTTGAATTAAATGTCCTTGTATCATAGTATCTCGAGCCAACTGCTGCATCATTGATATAATTTGGAAAATTAGTTTGAGCAGGAGAAGTGGAAAAACTTTCAAATGTTTCATTTACAGTTGACGGGAAAACGTTAGAATTTGAGCCAACAAGAGCAGGAGTATAATCTACTCTTTCATTTGGCATATTAACGTCACGTTCGGTTCTCATTATAATTTGATAAGTGGTGTTGTATTTGGTCAATACACCTCTTATTTTTCCTTTACCTGTAGGAACTCTACGACCTGCAAAATTGGCAAATCGACTTGTTCTAATGGTTAAATTTTTTGATCCATTTTCAGTTATAAAAATACTGGAGTCAAAATCATCTGTTCTATTGGAATCATAGGTTCCACCAGCTGCTTCATCAGTAAATTGAACATTATCAATTTCTACCAAAGTATTCAAGTAAGTATCGCTAAAGGCTTGAGCTAAAGTGATTTTATGAACTATATCTTCCTCACTCACTATATCACAAGAAGCGATAAGGTGTTTTGGGTATTGTAAAGTTGGAAGTCTATCCACATCATATTGATCTGTTGGAGGTGCACCAAAAACCAATCCTCTTGCAAAACGATTGTTAGGATTTCCAAAAGCCAAACCGTTAAGTTTTAAGAACACTTTTTTTCCAGGTTGATAGTTTTTAGTATAAAGACTTGCTTCGTCTACTGAAAGATTAAATCCTTTTGAACCATCAAGGGGTTGAAAATACATACTTTTATAGAAATTCCCACCTTCGTCGCTTGAAATAACATAGGCTTCAATGTAATCGTTATTTTCTCCTTTTGTTGGATCGGCAGGATCTTTATAATTATGATATGTTGGTGTATTTGGAATTCCCGTTGTTGGATTTGGCACTGGATTTATTGCGACTACATAAATATCGGCAACTTCCTTCGTTTTGGTTAAACCTGGATTTACACAATCTCCGAATTGTGGAGTATCGTAAGTATCATTTACACAACCTGAAAACAATCCGATTGATAGTACAGTGATTAAGCTATTTTTAAATATATTTTTCATAAGGCTAAATTCTTAAAAGTTTAAATAAACATTTACCATAAATGTTCTTCCATATCCGTAGAAATATTTAGGTCCAAAAGAACGAGTGGGCCCCTGGTGATCTTTATATAATTCGCTATATGTAGCATTTCTTGCTTGTTCGAAGCCCCCTGTCTTGTATTGAATATCGAAAACATTATTGACGTTGGCAAACAATCCTAAAGTTTTTTCTTGTATTCTCCAAGTTTTTCCTCCTACAAGATTTACAAGGGTGAAGTCTTTAAATTTCTCTTGAGCTAAATAACTAGCTGATAATGCCGGATCAAATGGGAAATTCGCTTGATCGGAATCTGTAATATATTTTTCTGTTCTTAATAATGGTGCTACGTCCAAATAATTATTAGACAAATAATTCACGTTGGCACTAATCCACCAAAATTTTGGATCACGATATTCTAGTCCAGCCGAATAAGCTTGTTGCGGCATTCCACCCTGTTTGTATCCTTCTAAATTGGCTTTTCCGTCAAAAATCGCTGTGGTTTGTCCATCAGCGTTAATCGCTAAATTCGGGTTGTTAGTATGCGTATAGTCTCCATAAGCTGCTATAGCTGTGGCTTTTATAGTAGATGTAACTTGATATTCTAAACCAGCTTCAATTCCTTTGTTTCTTTTGTTTTGACCAGAAAGAACTTCATTTACAAACTCACCGTTTCCAGCATTAATTGCATCTGCATAATAAAAAGCAACATCAGTAGTGTTTTGGGTTTCGTTGAAATAACCAGTGAAACGCGCTTTAAGGCTTGGCATTCTTATTACATAGCTCACGTCCACACTATTGATAGTTTCGTTTTTAATGTTGGGTGTTGTAATATTATTGACTCTAGCATTTGGGAAAACATCTTTGTGATTCGGGGCTTTAGTCATATAAATACCATTGAAATCTATAAAATGTTGTCCTGTAATTTTATAGGTGGCACCGCCTTTGAAACCAAAGTTGTCAAAGTTTAATTTTTCGCTTTTTCCAAATGAATTATTTGCATAATACCCATTTTTGTACAATCCTTCTCTTTGATAACTGCTTCTGGAAAAAGCTTGTCCAAGGTAAAAATCTATTTTATCATAAGTAAATTTAAACTGGGTGAAAGCATCAATTCTAGTGGCATTTACTTCATAATTGTACCCATATTTATCTCCTTCGACAATTGTTCTGTCTGGATTATTCAAATCAGAATGTTCTTCGCCGGGCAAAGTACCAAAAGTGTTAATATCATTATAATAAGTTCCTCCTAATAAATCGATTAGGTTTTTGAAGTTGGATGATTTTAATTTGGTAAAACTT
This sequence comes from Flavobacterium psychrophilum, assembly GCA_945866505.1. Taxonomy (GTDB): domain Bacteria; phylum Bacteroidota; class Bacteroidia; order Flavobacteriales; family Flavobacteriaceae; genus Flavobacterium; species Flavobacterium psychrophilum_H. Next base: position 13,008 of record CAMBHH010000044.1, on the reverse strand, counting down.
CCACCTGCATTCATTACGATATTATCTGCCAATTGAGAAGAAAGGATAGTATTGGCTACAATAGTTTTATCATCTGTTCTGTCTTCGTATAAAACATAACGACTTCCGTTAGTTAGGTTTTCATTATTGATGCGATAGATACCTCTCCAATCCATTTGCGGATTGGCAAGGAAATTTGCTTTTGTCTCCTCTGCAGCGGCAAAATCTGGAGTGTAGGTTGCTACATCATTATTATAAGTATATAGGGTTGTGTAATAGCTTGGCAAATTTCTGTAATAATTAGGATCTGGATTAGCGGTTTTTTGAAAATCGACACGGCTGTTTCCTATTTGTCCAAATTGGTACGAAACATTGGTGTTTAATTTGGTTTTAGAATTAAATTTCCAAAAGTGGCTTAAGGTAAAAATAGGCTCTTCAACATCTTTTACTCTAGAATTTCTTTTCTCACCTTCTTGATACCCCCAATAAGAGTTGTATTTAAAGTTTTTCAAATCAGTAACTTCTTGGGTATTTGGAGAATTTTTCCCTCTTCTGTTTTGAGCATAAATTGAGGTAAAGTTAAGGCTGTGATGGTTGTTTATTTTCTTTTCAATACTCGCAAATAATGAATTGGCAGCATAATCTGTCCCGTCAAAATAACCTTCTTGCGCCCATCGTCTTCCACCAGAAATTACATATGCCCAGCCATCTTTATCCATACCCGATGCGTGAGTTACCATCGCTCTAAAGTTGTAATTAGTATTGGTGCTCAAAAAGGAAAGTCTTGTTCCAGGGCGGTAAACAGATGCTCTTGTAGTAATGTACTGTGTCCCTGCAATTCCGCCAAATGTATAATCTGATGGTGCTGAACCATTGGTAAATTCTTGATTTCTTGTGGCGTCATTTAGTCCTCCCCAGTTGCTGTATTGCGGTCTTCCGTCAGACAATCGATTCATTGAAACACCATTGATAAGTATATTCGAATATTCGTTGTCAATACCACGAACACTAAATCTGGCTTGGCCAAAATTGTATGCTGCTGCTTGTAAAAAAACATCTCTCGATGCTTGAAGCAATCCTGCTGTACTTTCGGAACCACCGTTATCATCACTTAAATCATTATCTGTAATTGTAATTAAGGTCAATTGTTGTTCTGTGGTAATATCTTCCTCTAAAGTTATTGTCCCAAAATCTAGGAGTTGACCTGCAACAATTTCTATTTGAAGTAATTGTTCTTTGTACCCGTTTGTTCGTATGCGCAAAAACTGGCTGCCAATTTCAATTTTGTCAAAAGTGAACTTCCCGTTAGCATCTGAAAGTTGCATTAAATTGGTATTTTGAATCGATAGTATAACGCCTTCTAATGGTTTCTGTGTTTTTGAATCGACCACTTTACCGGTAACCCCAGCATTCGATTGTCCAAAAGCAAACACTAATTGCAAAACAAATAGTGCGCTAAAAATAATTTTTTTCATATTTAATTAAAGTTAATTCGTATTGATAAGAAATAATAATTCTTAACGATTACAAAACTACATTTATAATTTTTATTATTTACTTTTGCCAACAAGTAATTGTTAAATTTTACATAAAAATAATATAAAATCATGAGAATAAAAGTCCTAATTGCAGTTTTTTTTGCTATAACTTCAAATTTTGAAACCAATGCGCAACAGAAAAATTATGCCCTACGTACGGTTGCCTTTTATAATTTCGAAAATTTATTCGACACCATCAACAACCCAAACAATGACGAAGAATGGTTGCCTGCGGGGCTTCAGCGTTGGACTTCTGAAAAATACAAACAAAAACTAGAAAATCTTTCTACAGTATTAATGCAAATTGGCACGAATGACAAACAAAAAGAAGCTCCAGCCATAATAGGAGGTTGTGAAATTGAAAACCGAAATGTTTTGGAAGATTTGGTGAAACATCCCAATATGGCCAAAAATGATTATGGAATTGTACATTTTGATTCTCCTGATAAAAGAGGAATTGATGTTGCTTTGCTGTACCAGAAAAAACATTTCAAACCCACAAGTTTCATCAACATTCCTTTGATTATTTACAGAGGGAATAGTAACGAAAAAGAGAAAGAAAAAGAAACTGAGGAAGAAAAATTAGACAAAGACAAGATAGAAATTGCTAATGACAATAGAGTTTATACCAGAGACATTCTACTTGTAACAGGATTTCTTGACGGAGAGGAAATTAACATTATGGTCAATCACTGGCCATCTCGCTCTGGTGGCGAGAAAAAAAGTAGCCCATTTCGCGAAGCTGCAGGGAGATTAGCTAAAAAAGCAATGGACTCTATCTATAACAAAAATCCGAATGCCAAAATTATATTGATGGGAGATTTGAATGATGGAAGTTATAACAAAAGTGTCAAAGTTGGGATTGGGGCGAAATTGAAAAAATCGGAAGTACAACAATTTGGGGTTTATAATCCTTTCGAACAAATGTTTAAAGACGGTAATGCTACACTTTTTTACAGAGATTCAGGTGATATATTTGACCAAATTATGGTTTCCGAAACCATGATAAAAGAAGATCGTTCTACCTATCAATATTGGAAAGCAGGAATTTACAACAAGCCGTTTATGATTCAAAAATTTGGTAGGTATGCAGGTTATCCTTTGCGACATTCTGAAAACGAAATAGGCTACAGTGACCACTTTCCGGTTTATATTTACTTAGTTAAAGAAGTTAAATAGTTGAAAATTAAAACCATGAAAAATTTAGTAACAGTTTTATTTTTCGTATTTTCGATTAATTGTTTTTCGCAAGACACCATCACAACCGTCAAGGTCAAGGATTATATGGATAAAGAAGTTTGTGTAATGGGCAAAGTAGTATCATTCAAACTTGCCTCCGAAGGCAAAAACACCAATTACATCAACATAGATAAACCATATCCAGAGAGCGTTTTTACAGTTGTGATTTCAAACAATTACCTCGAAAAAATGAACCTCAAAATCGAAGACTTGAAAGACAAAACCATATACATAAAAGGTAAAATCACAACCTATAAAAATGACCCAAAACAAATCCCACAAATTTACAATCCGACAAGCATTGCTGTGAAAAAAGACTGATTTTTTTGACTTTAAATATTTTTAAAACATTAAGAAACCTACCGTAACGTAACTTTCTTAATGTTTTTTTATTCAATAGTCCAACTTCATTCCTATAAAATATTGAAAACCATTTAGACATTTAATTAAGAAAGAATTAAGATTTTTTTCAGCTGCAAAGCGGTACTTTTGCAAAAAATTAATTTTTAGCCTCCACCATGGACGATTATTATTCGAAGAAAACAAATCAAAAACAGGAATAGTCGTTGCCTCATGTAAGCGATATTCCTAAATACATCGTATTACATTATGATTACCTATTACAAAAACAATAATGGTTTAACTCAAACCGAAAATCAAGAAGAAAACTGCTGGATTAATGTAGTTTGTCCCACAAAAGAGGAAACCAAATTCCTGCTCCAAGAACTCCAAATCCCCAAAGATTTTTACAGCGATATTGAAGATATTGACGAACGGCCTCGTATCGAAATCGAAAACGGCTGGACGCTTATTATCCTTAGAATTCCTTTCAAAAGCGACGATCCAAAACTGCCGTTCAACACCGCGCCTCTAGGTTTAATGTTCAAAGACGATATTTTTGTTTCGCTTTGTTTTCATCAAACTGACATTCTTTCTGACTTTGTTTTATATACCAAGCGCAAAAATATTTCAATTGAAAATGATTTCGATTTAGTTTTAAAATTATTGCTTTCGTCCAGCATTTGGTTTTTGAAATACTTAAAACAAATCAACCAAAGAATAAAAGAAGCCGAAGATAATCTTGAAGAATCCATCAAGAACGAAGAACTTCAAGCCTTGTGGCAAATAGAAAAATGTTTAGTATTCTTTGTTACCTCTTTGAAAGGTAACGATGTTTTGTTTCGAAGAATCAAAAATTTGAAAGCCCATAAAGATACTTACGACGTAGAATTACTCGAAGATGTCGAAATCGAATTGCGCCAAGCCGAAGAAACAACCAGCATCTACAGCAACATTTTAACTGGTATGATGGATGCCTATGCGTCTGTAATTTCGAACAATTTGAACGTAATAATGAAAAGGTTGACTTCGATATCCATCATTTTGATGATACCAACTTTAGTCGCCAGTTTGTACGGTATGAATGTGCCCAATAATTTTCAAGAAAACCCATTAGGATTTTGGTTTGTTTTGGCCATTTCTCTTTTAATTTCCGTTTCAAGTGTCTTTTTATTCAAGAAAAAGAATATGTTTTAAATTTTTCAGGAGCCAATCCCGCTTTCCGTTATAAACGAAGTTCACTGAACACCTCTGAAAATAAATTTTTAGTGAAGTAATCTTGCTCAAGAAACGCTATTTTTCTAAGCCAAAAAAGGAGCTTCCGCTGGTCGCTCTTTTTTAGCAAGAAAAAATTAGCCTTTCTTTTCACAAGGATTTCCACTTTAATCGGGGCTAAAAAACCTTACTACATTCAAAATCTTTATGAAAGTTTAGGTTTTCTTTACAATTTCAACGGAATACAATATATTTGTAAATAAATATAACAATTCTAACTCATAAAGTTACAATGATAACAATCGCAAACCAATTCGGAATGAAAGAAGCCTTGGTACAATTGGGCATAAAAGCTATAAATGAAGGAACTTCAACAGGAATTCATCATTTCTCAAACGGAATAATCCTAGAAAGTCATTCGCCAGTAGACGGACAATTAGTCGCTTCTGTAAAAACTTCATCAGCTGCTGATTACGAAAATGTAATGCAAACCGCCACCGAAGCTTTTAAAACTTTCCGATTAATGCCCGCGCCTCAACGTGGGGATATCGTGCGCCAGTTTGGTGAAAAATTACGAAAAAATAAAGAAGCATTGGGCAAATTGGTTTCCTACGAAATGGGAAAAAGTCTTCAGGAAGGCTATGGCGAAGTTCAGGAAATGATTGATATTTGTGATTTTGCCGTGGGACTTTCCCGTCAATTGCACGGATTAACCATGCATTCAGAACGTCCAGGACACAGGATGTACGAACAATATCACCCCATGGGAATCGTTGGAATCATTTCTGCATTTAATTTTCCGGTTGCGGTTTGGGCTTGGAACACCGCTTTGGCTTGGATTTGTGGCGATGTATGCGTTTGGAAACCATCAGAGAAAACACCTCTTTGTGGCATTGCCTGTCAAAACATCATCGCCGAAGTAATTAAAGAAAATAATTTACCGGAAGGAATTTCTTGTTTGATAAACGGAGATTATAAAGTGGGAGAATTAATGACAAACGACAAACGAATTCCTTTAATTTCGGCGACAGGTTCCACCCGAATGGGGAAAATCGTGGCGCAAGCAGTTGCAGCTCGTTTGGGAAAATCATTATTAGAATTGGGTGGAAATAATGCCATAATCGTAACGCCAGATGCCGATATCAAAATGACTGTAATTGGAGCTGTTTTTGGAGCTGTTGGAACTGCTGGACAACGTTGTACATCAACCCGTCGTTTGATTATTCACGAAAGTATTTATGACAAAGTAAAAGAAGCTATGGTTTCGGCTTACGGCCAATTAAAAATAGGAAATCCATTGGACGAAAACAATCACGTTGGACCACTAATTGACTTGCAGGCTGTCGAAATGTACTCTAATGCTTTATCAAAAGTGGTTGCCGAAGGTGGAAAACTTATTGTGACAGGTGCGGTACTTTCGGGTGAAGGATACGAAAGTGGTTGCTACGTAAAACCAGCTATTGCCGAAGCCAACAATTCATTCGAAATTGTACAACGCGAAACATTTGCTCCAGTTTTATATTTATTAAAATATTCCGGTTCGGTAGAAAATGCCATCGAAATTCAAAACGGAGTTGCTCAGGGATTGTCTTCGGCGATTATGACCAATAATTTGCGTGAAGCCGAACTTTTCTTGTCAGTTACAGGATCCGATTGTGGTATTGCCAATGTCAATATTGGAACATCCGGAGCTGAGATTGGAGGCGCTTTTGGAGGAGAAAAAGAAACAGGTGGTGGTCGAGAATCCGGTTCCGATGCTTGGAAAATCTATATGCGTCGTCAAACCAACACGATTAATTACACCACGAGTTTACCCTTGGCACAAGGAATAAAATTCGATTTGTAATATTTTTTAATCTTAAATAGGTTTTTTAAAACTCATATTTAAAGCCAAGTTGATTGTTTTGGCAATGGTAGTCAATCCCGTAGCGTTTCCAAAATACACTGAAATCTTGGATTGCAACACCGCCGACAGTGCTTTGCTACCCAAAATGATTGACAAATTGAGATTGAAACCGGTAAATATTAATGCCAAAGTTTTGGTGGTTTTGGATGTAGCCATTGCCAAAGAAGAAAACTTAATAATTAATTCAAGAAAAAGGCTATGATTATGTTTGTGTGGCTCGCTCCAAAATTAAAGGTTACAGCATCAAGGACGAAAAGGTTTTACATCGAATTATAATACAAAACAAACAGGAAATTAGTTTATAAAGGGTTCATTCCTTGGAACAAACCAATTATATTTTGCGAGTAAATTGCCCAGGCAATAAGCTCAAGTAAATGCACGAACATATTTTATAAGAACCAGTCTTCGGCAAGCGATGAACAAATAGTTTGGAAGATTTATAACACTATTATAGAGACATCGAGTGCTTATGAATACCTTTGAAAAATAATAGAAAAATTATAAAGAGAGAGTACGTTTCGATGCCTAAAAACCGATACTGCTTCGATGACTCATTTACATCTTGCTATTTTAGCCTATTGGCTAGTAAATACAGTTTGTCGTCAACTAAAAATAAAAAATAAAAATTGTCACTGTCGTGACCCGAGCGCTTTGCTCGAACAGACGAAGCAAATAGTAAGAATTGCAAATACTCAAAAAGTGTTCTATAGTTCGGTACATGGCAAATTACATCAACACATCGAAGTCAAAAAATGCAGTGATTCTTCTAATAAACTCAAAGCAATTTATCAAATTTTAAAAATGCTGCATCAACCCTTTACCCCAAAATGCCTCGTACACAAATTGGAGATTGAGAATTACTAATATGCTTTAAACACAGGTGTTTAGGGATGATTAGCTGCAAGTTGGGCTAACATTGTTGCCAGTGTTTAAAATTCTTAATACTGTTTTATTTGTTGTAGTCATATTTTTAAATATATTAGCAAAAAAAAATGAAAAAGACATATCTTTATTTTATAATTTTTTCTTTGGTTTTTTCATCATGTAGCACTACACCAGAAGATCCTATAGAAAATCCTACAGAAACTTCTTTCAGTGATGGGATTTATAGATATACAGTAACTAACTCCATCAACAAAGAAGTGTCCGTAAAAAAGGAAACTGAAATCGGACCATCAGGCGTTTTGAGCTTACCTCAAACAATAGAAAAAAACGGAGTTACCTACACGATAACAAGTATTGCAGATGAAGGGTTTGCCTATTGTTATAATTTAACAAGTGTGATTATTCCAAGTAATATAAAAAGTATAGGAAAACTTGCTTTTTACGACGATTCTAAGATCACGAGTATCAATATATCTGACGCTGTAACAACTATTAACAAAGATGCTTTTGGTAAATGTACAAGTTTAAAAGACATTAAAATTCCCTCTGGAACTTCCCATTTATCTGATGGTGTTTTTGCTAGTTGCAAAAGTTTAGTTTCTTTGCCGATACCAAATACCATAACAAGTATTGGAAATGCAGTTTTTTACGATTGCAGCAGTTTAAACAATGTTATAATACCAAATAGTGTTATAAATGCAAATATGGGATCTGCTGTCTTTGGTTTATGTGTAAGTTTAACTAATGTTACATTTCCATCTACTTTTACAAAAATACCAAATGAAACTTTTTATGCATGTAATAGCCTAACGAGTTACATAATACCAAGTAATATAACAACAATTGGTTCATCAGCTTTTTATGAGTGTTCTGTTTTAAAAGAAATTATCATCCCGCAAACAGTTACAAGTATAGGGCCATCTGCTTTTGGCATGTGTGTTAATTTAACCAAAGCAGTTATTCCAAGTAATTTCACAAGTTTCCCAGATAATTTGTTTTATGAGTGTGCTAAGCTAACAAATATTATTATACCAAGTGGGGTTACAAGTATAGGAAATGCAAGTTTTTATGGGTGTGCAAGTTTAGAAAATATTGTTTTGCCGGGCAGTATAACAAGCATTGGAAGCAATGCTTTTGGGAATTGTGCGAGCTTAAAGAATTTTGCTTTGCCAAGTAACTTAACAAGTATAGCTGAAACAGTTTTTTATAACTGCAGTAGTTTAACACAAATTAATATCCCAAGTGGCGTTACAAGTATTGGAAAGGGAGCTTTTGCGGGTTGCAATAGTATCGGTGAAATTACGATTCCAAATGGAGTTACTTTAATACCTGAAATCGCTTTTTATAATTGTAAGAGCTTGACCAAAGTAGTTCTTCCCATTGGAATAAAAGAAATTGGAAAAACTGCTTTTGGTAATTGTTATAGTTTTACTAGTTTTGAGTTTCCAAATACAGTGACAAAAATTTCAGTTGACACCTTTTTTGGATGTAGTTCCCTAACAAATGTTATCATCCCAAATAGTATAACAAGTATTGGAAATGGTGCATTTTACAATTGCAATGGATTAAAAAATGTAAGTGTAAATATAGTTACTCCTTTGACAATAGACGCAAGTGTCTTTCAGTATGTAAATCTCGGTAGTACATCTTTAAAAGTACCTTCCAATTCAGTGTCGAATTATAAGGCGGCTCTTGTTTGGAAAACTTTTGGATCAATAGATGCTTTATAACATTATCATGATAGGTTTTTTCGTAGAATCACTTGTTATTCTTATTAAAATTATATCAGTATAAAAGATTATAGGATTACTGTTGAGAAAAAATAAATAATATAAAATTGTCGGAGTTTTTAAATCCTTTAGAAATTTCAATAAATTTTAATAAATCATGAAATTAATTACAACAGAGAAAGCACTTAAAATCACTAAAATCATTTTTACATGCTTTTTTATTTTTTTAAATTTCCCTGTTTTTTCTCAGAATCAGCCTTCTAAATCGCCATCCAATATAACTGAAGAAGGTTTATTAAAAAATACAAAAGAACATATTAGCAAAAAAGAATATGAGAAAGCATTATTCATATTAAACGAAAATTACTTTAATTTTTCTGAAAGCTTAAGCGTAAATTGGATATATGCGCATGTACTGTCATTAAACGGTTACAATCAGGAAGCCGAAAATAAATTTAAAAAAGCCATCTCAATTGCTCCTTTGGATCAAAATCTTCAAATGGATTACGCTAGGTTTCTTTATCAAATAGGAAAAATAGAAAACCTAGAATCTGTTTTGTCTAATTTCATGGATGACAATTCTAAAAATGTTGAATTTTTGTTGATGCAAGCTAATTTAAGATTTTGGGAAGGAGATATTAAAAATGCACAAAATAGGATTGATAGAATTCTTGCCCTGTATCCAAATACAGAAATTACAAAAGATTTATCGGGCCAGATAAAAGAATTGTCTGCTTTGTATGTTAAAACAAGTGTAGAATATCAGACGGATACCCAGCCATTGAATTTTTTCGCATACCACATAGTTTTAGAAAAATATGAATCTAGATTTTTAAATCCAAGATTAGAAATATCTGATTATAGTTTTTCCCCACAAAAAGAAGGAGCTTTAATTGTAAAATTGGGTAACCAATTTCGCTTTGATAGTTTAAAACTAAATGCAAACCTTACAGCTGGCCTTTACAAAAATTTCTCTGGTGAGGTTGATTGGTTAGGCGGTTTAAGTTTTGTTAAAAAAATAGCTAAAAACGTATCATTAAATTTTGGATACTCTAAAAGTAGTTTACTAAGCACTATTGCAAGCACCAAATTTAATTTAACACAAGAAGATATATTTGGCACCTTAAATTATACCAATAAATGGATTCTATTTCAAGGAGGATATAATCATAAATTTTTTAAAGATGACAATACTATAAAATCAATTTATTCATGGATTTTAACCCAACCCATAAAAATTCGAAATTTAAACTTTCAATTTGGGTACAGTTACAATTTTACAGATTCAAAAGACGTTTTATTTGTTTACGACAGTCAAGGTTTGGGTGTTTATGATCCTTACTTTACTCCAAAAGAACAAAAAGTTCACGAAGGTATATTTTTAATAAATTATAAACCAACAAAAAAATTATCACTTGAAGCCAAAGTAAATTATGGTTTTTATGCTACTTTGAGAAATCCTTATCGTATTCAAATAAGTGCAACTGAATATGAAATTGGCGGATTTTACGATGATACTTTCACACCAGTTGCAGTTACAGGTGTTATTAACTATAGTTTTTCAAATCGTTTTTCAGCAAAAATTACTTACATTGACCAAGAAACATTTTTCTACAGAAGAAAAAACACTAACCTAGGATTAAATTTTATATTTTAATGAATTCAAAATTACGTGAAGAATTATGGGAGTTTAAAGAAGCCAAGAAAGTAACTAGCTTAGACAAAGCAATATTTTTAGGATTAACAATTGCTGGATTAATTAGTATTTTTAATTTACTTGAATGGTGGTTTAGAAAAGAACATATTGAAAACTTTTACTTATACATCATTTTAAGTCTGCTTTTTGTTTACGGAAACGTAAGAATTGCGTTAATATGGATTAATTATTTACGTATTCAAAAACCAAAAGAGGTACCTGTTCCAGAAAAAAACTTAACTGTGGCCGTTTTTACAACATCTTCTCCAGGAGAGCCATTATCAATGTTTGAAAATACTTTTAAAGCACTTAAAAACTTAAACTACCCTCATACAACCTATTTACTTGATGATACTAGAGATAAAGCTTTTAAAGAGTTAGCTGAAGAACACGGAGTAGTTTGGCTAGAATTACTTGACATTCCTGGTGCAAAAGCGGGTAAAATCAACGAAGCGCTAAAAATTACTAAAGAAGACTTTATTTTAGTCTTAGACCCCGATCATATTGTTTTTCCAAATTTTTTAGATCAAACGCTAGGATTTTTTAAAGATGAAAAAGTGGGCTTTGTTCAAGTAAGTCAGGGCTATTACAATATGTTCAGATCTTTTACAGCACAGGGAGCAGCTGAACAAACCTATGTATTTTATGGCCCCACTCAAATGGGATTATTTGGTTATGGTGGTGCAGTAGCTATTGGCGCTAATTGCACTTTTAGAAGAAAAGCATTAGAGAGTATTGGTGGTCACGCTAAAGGTCTATCCGAAGATTTAAATACCTCAATTAGACTTCACTCAAAAGGATGGAAGTCAATATACAACCCTGTAATTGTAAGTCGAGGATTGGTTCCCGAAGACTTTACTTCGTTTTGTAAACAACAATTAAAATGGGCAAGAGGAGTATTTGAAATGCTTTTTGATGAACTGCCAAAAGCTTCAAAAGGGCTAACTTTCTGGCAAAAAGTAAGCTATTCGTCTATAGGCACCTATTATTTAGTTGGTCCAATGACTGCCTTTTTTATTTTCGTACCCTTGTTATTTTTTACTACAAAAATAAGCCCTGCTAGTATAGATTTTGGCGAATTTATCATACTAGGAGCGCCAATTGTGTTGATTGCAATATTAGTTTATGCACGTGCCCAAAAATTTTTATGTGATAAAAAAACAGAAAGAGGCATTCATTGGAGAGGCATGGTACTAAAATATTCTTGTTGGCCTGTATTTACCTATGCATTTTTTTTATCTATCATCAATAAAAATGTTCCTTATATTCCAACAGCAAAAGTAGCGGTAAAAGGTTTTATGAGCCCTTTTGTGAAACCCTTGATTATATATTGTTTCCTATTTATAATCTTACTTACGGGGATATATATTGAAAGAAGATATTACATTTCAGAAAGTGAATTAATTCTTACTGCTGAAAAAACTTGGGGGATGATTGGATTTGCAATGATTGCTTTTGTACAATTTTTAGGTGGAATAATAGCAGCATATAAATCTTTGTTTCTTAAAGCAGAGAATGCTTGGAGTAAAATAGAAATTACAAAAGACAAGAAATTTAAAATTAAATAGAAAGTAAAAATAGTAGAGCTTAAATACATTTCAACAATTAAATTATAATAAATCTAAGATAATATATGTCACCATTTAAAACAAAAACAATAAGAATATTTAATGTGCTTCTAGCTTTAGTCCTTGGATATTTTATTATTTATGGTTTATCAACCTTAAGTAAGAGATCAAAGGGACCTTTAGGCGGATTTCTAGAAAACTTAGGAAACACAGTTAAAGATATTGAGAAAGATAATATTATAGGAGAAAGAGAGGAAAATAGAGGGAAAAAATTAGCATGGTTTAACGACCAAAGAAGCAATAAATATGCACTTCTAAAAACAAAAAAAATTCTTTTTGGAGCCGCAGATGATAGTAATGGATTGTCATATGAAAGTATTATCGATTTAGAAGATTCATTAGCGCTAACATTTCCGATTATCCAAATCTATGAAGCCTGGGGAGAAGGTGAAATATATAAATTCCCTAAAAATAAAGTGGATGCAATAGTCAGAATTGGATCAATCCCAATGATTACGTGGGAACCATGGTTAGAAAAATTCACAAAAGAAAGCTTTCCTAAAATTAAAGAACTAAAGCAAAGAAACAATCACGGACTTAAATCTGTTGCTAATGGTGATTATGATTCTTATATAAAAGAATGGGCAACAGAGGCTGCAAAAGTGGGATATCCTATATATCTTAGATGTGGACATGAAATGAATGATCCGTACCGTTATCCTTGGGGGCCTCAAAATAACGATCCTGCCGAGTTTGTTGCCGCCTTTAAACATATAAAAGATGTGTTTGAATCAGTTGGAGCTACAAATGTTATTTGGGTTTGGAGTCCACATTTATCTTATGGAAAGTTTAAAGAATATTACCCTGGAACTGATTATGTAGATATTATTGCTACAGGAGCCTTAAATTATGG